>JBGSWI010000094.1:0-92451 GCA_041752515.1 Leptolyngbyaceae cyanobacterium
CCCACTGGGGCTGTCTAAATCAAACTAGAGGTTTCGTTGGACAAACGGGCATCAGGTTTGAGCATTGCCGCAAGGATAGACAGTTTTAAGGCGCGTCGATGAACTAAGAATCCCTGTGCGTTTACGCCAGGGAGTGTCAAATCAAGAAATTCGAGGTTTTTGTCGCGTAAAAACTCAGTTTGGGCACCTTAAGTAACGAAAGACATGGGGCATCTGTGATGAAACAGTGGGCAATCTTAATTGGGCTTGATGGCTATCAATTTTTTCAACCCTTGAACTGCGCTCAGCAAGATATTCAAGCATTGCATCATTTTCTGGTTTCTGAGGCGGGTTTTCCCCTTAATCAATGTCTTTTGTTCACTCAACAGTCCCCTTTTTTAGCAGGACGCTCCACCTACCCTAGTCAAGAAAATCTTTGTAATTGGCTTGAGTTTCTCGCCCAAACCTATTTTCAACCGGATGATCAGGTCTGGATATTTTTGAATGGCTATGGAGTTTGTCATCGTGGGCAAGATTATTTTGTGCCGATCGATGGAAACCCAGCCGCGATCGCAGCCACGTGTATGGCGATCGCGCCCCTACTCGCTCGGCTGAAGGCTGCCTTACCCAAGGGTCAACCGCTCCTGCTGCTTGATATCAACCGGAGCCAATCAACGATTCCTCAAGAAACCGTTGGCATTCAAACAGCACAGATCGCCCATCAACTGGGTATTCCTACCATTCTTTCCTGTCAACCGGGGCAATTTTCTCGTGAAATTTCTAGCCTAGGGCATGGGCTGTTCACAGCCGCGCTGTTGGAAGGTTTGCGTTATCAACAAGGGGCAACCCTGGAGACACTGAGCCACTATCTCAGCGATCGCCTACCCGAACTGAGCGAACATTATTGGCAACCGAGCCAGCAGCCCGTCACCATCTGCCCTCCTCATCTCGTTCACAAACCGCTGTTATCGGTGACGGCTTCTTTGGGGGAAGCTGGAAATAATGGACATATGCTTCATAGTCAGGCTCAAACCAGTCAAACTCAAACCCAGGAAGCCGTAGAAACGCCCTATCCAGCCGCAGTGTTGACTCAACCCGCCGTCAACACTGCGCCCCACCTCTATGTAGGTAGCTTAAATGAGTTTGATAGATACTCATCCCATGCCGACTCCATCACCCCGCCTCCAAGTGGGCAAAATCACAGTGCCTACACCGCTAACGCTGTGCCATTCTCAAATCATTCTCTTCAGATCGAATCTATAGAGAATTCTTATCGTAGGGATGTGGCTTCAGCAACGACTTTAACGATGAGCAACCCAGCTAAGCTCAGCGCAGTTGAATCTGAGCCAATGTCTGAGCCAATGTTTGAGCCAATCGAAGAAGAAGACAGCCTGTGGCAACCTTTTTTGCTGTGGGGCAGCTTAATTTCGGTGGGTTTACTGAGTGCGGTTTTATGGCGCAACTGGTCTGTTGTATTAGCGGCACCTGCCTCTCAGCAAGTAGCCGCCACAGAAAGGATACAGCCTGTTTCTACCCATGCAGGCGGCATTCTAGCGGTAGGCGCTCCTAGTGCAGCGTCTATGCCATCTGATGGAGCGGTGATTTTGCGAACGGCGCGGGCAATGGTGCAAAGCGATCAGGCAACGCCTTACCGAGATGCAATTCAACACGCTAGAAAAATTCAGGCAACTGATCAATCTTATCAGCCCGCACAGCAGAATATTGCCGACTGGAGCCAGACGATTTATCACATTGCTCAAGAACGGGCATCTCGCAGTCAGTTTAATCTTGCCGTGATGGCAGCCGATTTAGTGCCTTTAGAAGATAGAGTCGTGCGATCGCAAGCCGATGCCGCGATCGCTCAGTGGTGTCAATCTCTCCGCCAGCAACCTAGCCAATCCGCTCTGCAACAAGCAAAGAGTATTTGTAGAAGTTGACCTCTACCTTGCTCGTGAACCTGTGCGCCCTTCCAATAAAAGCAGCCCCGAATCCTAAAAGCGGGAATTCTACTAAAACGTTAAAACGGTGCGAATGCCTTTGCCCTTGTGCATGAGTTCAAAGGCTTCATTGATTTTCTCGATCGGCATCACATTGGTAATTAGGTCATCAATGTTAATTTTGCCATCCATATACCAATCCACGATTTTTGGAACATCCGTGCGCCCTCTGGCACCCCCAAAGGCGGTTCCTTTCCACACCCGCCCGGTCACCAGTTGAAATGGACGAGTGCTAATTTCGGCTCCCGCTGCGGCAACGCCCACAATCACGCTCACGCCCCATCCTTTATGGCAGCATTCCAACGCCTGCCGCATCAGGTTGACATTGCCAATGCACTCAAAGCTGTAGTCTGCGCCGCCATCGGTGAGTTCTACTAAATGGGCAACCAAATCGCCTTCAAGCTCTTTGGGGTTGACGAAGTGAGTCAGTCCTAGCTGTTCTGCCAACGCTTTCTTACTCGGATTGATATCAACCCCGATGATCTTATTTGCCCCGACCATGCGACATCCTTGAATCACGTTTAAGCCAATGCCACCTAAGCCAAACACGACTACATTTGCGCCTGCTTCTACTTTGGCAGTGTTAATCACCGCTCCAATGCCTGTGGTCACTCCACAACCGACGTAGCAAACTTTGTCGAAGGGTGCATCTTTGCGAATTTTGGCAAGGGCAATTTCGGGCAGCACGGTGTAGTGGGCAAAGGTAGAGGTGCCCATGTAGTGGTGAATTGGGCTACCGTTCTTAGAAAAGCGGCTAGATCCATCGGGCATCATTCCTTTGCCTTGGGTGACCCGAATTGCCTGACACAAGTTAGTTTTCTGACTGAGGCAATAGGCACAGTTGCGGCATTCCGGCGTGTAGAGCGGGATCACATGGTCACCGGGTTGCAGGCTGGTTACGCCAGATCCTACTTCTACGACAACTCCGGCTCCTTCGTGCCCCAAAATGGCGGGAAATAAGCCCTCTGGGTCTTTGCCAGACAGGGTGTAAGCGTCGGTGTGGCACACTCCTGTCGCTTTGATTTCAACTAACACTTCCCCGGCTTTAGGTCCTTCTAAATGAATGGTTTCTACCACAAGGGGCTTTCCTGGTTCGTAGGCAACGGCTGCTTTAACGTCCATTTCTTTTCCTTCGATCGCACTGTAGGCGTAGCGGTTCAATTATGTCGTGTATTTTTGGCGATCGCGCTTTTAGAGCTAAAACTAACGACCAAACCGTGAAAATTAGCTGCTTAAACCTGTGGAACAGCGGGATAGACAGACAAATGGACTAATATCTAATAATCTTAATGATCTGAATCTATCTACTGCGATTAGGTTCTTTTTGAAACGGCTGAACTATAATCGCGGCAGGCTATTCGATACCCTACGAGGTTTTTTATGAACAAAAGTGAGTTAGTTGACGCGATCGCGGAAAAAGCAGAAATGACCAAGAAGGATGCTGATGCAGTCTTGAGTGCGGTAATTGATTCCATTATGGAATCGGTTGCTGAAGGCGAAAAGGTTACCCTGGTTGGTTTTGGCACTTTTGAAGCACGCCAACGTCAAGCCAGAGAAGGACGTAACCCCAGCACGGGCAAACCCATTAAAATTCCAGCAACCACGGTTCCGGCATTCTCCGCAGGTAAATCTTTTAAGGAAAAGGTTGCCCCCCCCAAGGAAGAAAAAGAGGAGAAGAAAGCCGCTAAAGCCACTACTAAGAAAAAATAAGCCAATTTTAAGTAAAGGATCGGCTAAGACTGAGATGGTTGCGCCCAAGCAAGAGGAGGCAAGCTGGCGATCGCGCTGGAGAAAATTGCGATCGCGCAAAACCCGGTACAGAGTCGCAGCGATCGCCCAGGAGTGGTGAGAGTCAGCATCCAGAACAACCGAGCGAAAAATCTAGCTAGGACAAACTGTGCAACGTGTTTTATCATGCTGATCTCAGTTTTACAGACCTCGTTGCCAGTGTAGCGACTAGAAGCTGAACGGAGGGTGCTTTCTCAGACCCATACTGAGGGTGCTTTCTCAGTCCCGCGCGCGCCCATAGCACCCTTCCTTTTATAAGATTCCTGCATTCATCCAATCAGATCATGTTATCTTTGCTCAGTTCAGAGTGGATAAGATTTGAATTTGACGAAGTATTCAGCCGGGCAGCAAACCTCTTTGTTTTCGGTGGCAGATGGGGTAGGCGGCTATCGAGTCGCGCCCGTGGAGCCATTAGCGATCGGTATGAGCGCGTTGCAGTCTTGGAAGCAGCGGATTTTGCAACATCAACAGCAAGTAACGGTGAATGCGCCATCTCCCCAAGGCAGTTTGTTTACCCTGCCGCCCACCATCGAAGATTTGGCGGACAGCATTGATTTATTCAAATTGCCCCGACAGAATACTGAGTTTTGGCGCTGGAAAGCTGACGATGACGGAGTTTCAGCCCTCTATTTTGTGATGGACTGGGAACTGCCGATTGTGCTTTATGTGGGAGAAACCGTGAAGTCGGGAGTGCGATGGAAAGGAGAACACGACTGCAAGCGCTATATTCTCAACTACGTTGCGGCTCATCGCCCCCATGGTTTGGCGGTGGCTGTGAATATTAGCTTCTGGTCAGATGCGCCAACCAATACTCGCGATCGCCAAAAGTTAGAATTGGCACTCATCCGTAAATGGCGATCGCCCTTCAACAAAGAAAATTGGCACTACTGGAACACTCCGTTCATTGGCGAAGGCTAGAAGCATAAGGTTCTAAATTTTGAGTTCTAAGTTTTGAGTTTCTTCTGACCCTTAAACCCCATTTCATGGCATCTCAACCAGATTCTTCTGCGCGAATAACAACAGGCACACGGCTGTTCATCATTGGGCTGTTAAGCTTTTATTTTTTAGGATATTCGCAGTTTTTGAGCATTTGTCTAGGGGCGATCGCCGGGATATGCGGCGGCTTTATTGCCTCCTGGTGGAATGCCAAAGAAGATTACGTAACTGACGAAGCTGGACAAACTCCGGCGGAAAAAGAGGCTGCGATCGCGGTGGCTCAAACCCGTCCTAGACGATATGGCATGGGCGTAAAATTGGCAAGGCAACCGCAAGAAGCTCGTGCCGTCAAAAAGCGATTTGGCTGGCTTTTTCGTCGATGATCAATCCTAGAAGTAGGACGTTACAATTCGGAGTCTCAAGGTTGAAGCGGATCACCATTCACCCTCGCCATTCACCCTCGCCATTCACCTTCAAAATCATAGTTCACTGATCAATGTGCTCTTACAAGCAACTGTATTAGAGTGACAAAAATTGCAAGATCTTCAGAACATTCAAATTCCAAATACAGTTCAAAATATTCTGATAAAAATCAAAGAAATAAACTTTTAAATGGTTTTTGAGACTTTAATTGGCTCACTGCTAAAAACATTGGCAGCGAGTAAATCTACTGGAAGATTTTTAGAGTTAGGCACCAGAACTGGCGTTTCAACTGCCTGGTTATTGAGCGACATGAATTCCTTGGTCTCCAAGTTGCAATGAACTAGGGGGAATTTCGGGTCGGCAAGAGGTTTCCAAGTCTCTGCTTCCTTGCTTGTTGAAACGACTGAAAGCATTTTGTCCTTGGGTAGTTTCTTTGTCAGAGATCCCCTCAGGTTGAGACTGTGACTGGGTAAAGCTTCTACCATTCAAAACTCAAAATATCTCCTAAGTCAACGCTACGCGTTGGCAAAGCCAGTCCGAAGGACTTACAAAATTCAAAATCCAAAACGGTATCAAAAGGGATAGGTGTTAGTTTAGAGGGGTTGGTCAATCAGGTCGATTTCGAGAACTTCATGTCTGCATCTCCTTTTGCTGCCGAACGCTTGCTGTTTGCTCCTAAACCTTCAACGGTTGACGCAATTCCCACCATATTTGCGTTTCCAAATGAATATAGCGTCGGTATTACCAGCTTGGGCTATCAGGTGGTCTGGGAAACCTTGGCAACGCGAGGCGATGTGCAGGTTAGTCGCTTATTCACCGATGCGCAAGAACTGTTACCGTCTCAACCAGAACTGCTAGGCTTTTCTCTTTCTTGGGAACTGGATTATGTAAATGTTTTGAACTTGCTGGAATCATTGCAAGTTCCGATTCGGGCGGCAAATCGCGAAGATGTTCATCCCCTCGTGTTTGGCGGCGGTCCAGTATTGACCGCGAATCCAGAACCCTATGCGGATTTTTTTGATGTGATTTTGATGGGTGATGGGGAACTGCTGCTAGGAGAATTTATTGAAGCTTATCAAACGGTAAGAATGAGCGATCGCGCCACTCAATTGCAACAGTTGGCTCAAGTTCCCGGTATCTACATTCCTAGCTTGTATGAAGCGACCTATGAGGGCAAAAATGGCTGGATACAAGCGATATCACCGATTGATGCCAGCATTCCTGCCCAAGTTGCCAAGCAAACCTATCGCGGCAATACGCTGTCTGCCTCCACCGTAGTCACGGAGAAAGCCGCTTGGGAAAACATTTTCATGGTGGAAGTGGTGCGAAGTTGCCCGGAGATGTGCCGATTTTGCCTTGCCAGCTATCTAACTCTGCCGTTTCGCGTAGCAAGTCTAGAAGAGTCGCTAATTCCGGCGATCGCCCGTGGCTTGCAAGTCACCGATCGCCTGGGTTTATTGGGTGCTTCCATTACCCAACATCCTGAGTTTGAAACGCTGCTAGACTATTTGAATCGCCCAGAATATGACCAGGTTCGTATCAGTTTTTCCTCGGTTCGTACCAACACTGTCACGGCAAAACTGGCGCAAACTTTGGTAAAACATGACAGTCGCTCGGTCACGATCGCGGTTGAAAGTGGCTCCGAGCGAGTGCGCCAAATCGTCAACAAAAAGTTGACCAATGACGAAATTATTCAGGCAGCAATCAACGCAAAAGTGGGCGGACTCAGCAGCCTGAAGCTGTATGGTATGGCAGGTATTCCGGGTGAAGAAATGGCAGATCTAGAGCAAACTGCTGAGATGATGAAGACGATCAAAAAAGCGGCTCCTGGTTTACGGCTCACGCTGGGTTGCAGCACCTTTGTCCCTAAAGCCCACACGCCCTTTCAGTGGTGCGGGGTGAATCGGCAGGCAGAAAAACGACTGCAATTTTTGCAAAAACAGTTGCGATCGCAAGGCATCGACTTTCGCCCTGAAAGCTACAACTGGTCTGTCATTCAAGCCTTACTATCACGGGGCGATCGCCGCCTCTCCTACCTATTAGAACTGACCCGACACTATGGCGATTCCTTAGGCAGCTATCGACGAGCCTTCAAAGAACTGCGCAACACCTTGCCTCCGATGGAACAATACGTGCATGAAAATTGGCAGATCGATCAGGTGCTTCCCTGGAACCATTTGCAAGGTCCGCTGCCTTTAGTAACGCTGCAAAAACATTGGGCGATCGCCACGGATCAATTTAATGCTCAACTCAGCGAACTACCGCCAGCCAAAGAATTATTGAAAACCGCTTTATAATGCCAGCCCTCTTCAAAAACGGTGTCATAAAATACATCTTTAGCCTAAGTGAGTACGTTATCGTGAATCCAAAAGTAGAAATGGGCTGATATTGTTTAGAGTAAATGTTCAATACTCGTTAACCCCTCCTCTCAAAGGTTTGTATGGAAAGTTCTAACTCCTCACCCTTATTTGACCCTCTATCCACGGTGAAAAACTCTCAAGATCTGCTCAACTTACCAGGAGATTCTGAAGTTTGGAAAAGTTTGAAGCAGGCAATTTCGTCTAGCTCTGGGTTTCAGCGTTGGCAGATCGAACGCAACATCGACCATCAGCTAAGTAGCCTGGGGCTAGATACTTTGGTTCGCCGCTATCTTCGGGAAACGCTAGAAACGTTAGCCTATTAGTTACTAAACCTCATGCTGTTGGCTTTGCCATTTTTTTTAATAAGTGAAAAACTTTTCCTCACAGATTAGTTACGAAAAGCTCCCATCAAGCTTTTGAACGGGAGTTTTATTTTGGGTCGAAGCAATAAGTTACCCAGGGTTTAACACTAAATCCATCCTTTTTGATCGGCAATATGTCCATTTGGGAAATTGATTTTTATCGTCGTCCGCTTCAAGATGAGCAAGAAAATCCCCTATGGGAACTGCTAATTTGTAATCGCGAAGGAAACTTTAAGCATCTGGCTTTTTGCGCTCAATCAGAAGCGACAGCAGACTGGCTAAGGCGACAGCTACAGCAACTTTTAGCAGATGAAGCCCTCAAGCCAGAGCAAATTTGCGTTTTTCGCCCCCAGTCTTTGTCCTTGCTAGAAATTGCCGCTCAGCCTTTAGAAGTTAAAGTGAAATCCACGCGCCACGCGCCCACATTAAAACAGTGGCTAGAAGAGCGATCGCGCATCTATCCCACGATGCCTAATTACACAGGACAAGCTTATCAGCCCATCGCACTAGACAAACCACCGCCGATGCCTATTGCTGAAAACCTATTGGGCATTCAATGGCGCTTTGCTTCCTTATCCGCTGGTGACTTGATTGCTACATTTTCCGATCGCCTGATCCCTATTCTTAATATGCCGCCTGACTTTTTGCCGCTTAACTTGGGTTTGGCATCTACTGTGCTCATTTCAGGAGTAATAATCGATGGCGGGCGGCGTTCTATGCAGCTAGCCCGCTGGTTAGATGGTATTTGCCCAGTATCGTTGAGCTACGCACCGGGTACACCGGATGGCTTAATTTTGGAAGCCGGTTTAGTCGATCGCTGGGTAATTGCCACCTTCAATGACGCAGAAGGGGCGATCGCGGCGCAAACCTACGAAGTTAAGAAACAGTTAAGCAGAGGACTGCATTTTTTGCTAGTCCAACCCGATGATTCTGGGATGACCTACACAGCGCTTTGGCTTTTAAAACAAGAGATTTAGGGACAAAGCGCCTCTGTAGGAAGTCCGTTGAATTCGCCAATCCCCAGTTACAAATGGGTGCTTCGTACTGTTTCAACTGGGTAGTTCTTTAAACAAAATCTCCGGTTCTTCTAACGCTGAGTAGTCCATAAACCCTTCTTGGCAGGATTTTGAACTGGTAAAGCGAGATAGGACTTCAGGATGAATTGGCTCGATAGTGCGACTGATTTGGCTAATAAAAAAGTTGAATTCAAAACTGCCTAATCGAATGCGATCGCCATCTTTCAGCAATTGCCGCTGTTGAATGCGATTGCCATTCAAAAACGAGCCGTTCATACTGTTGAGATCAATCAGGTTAAACCCCTCTTGCAAAACAAACATAATGACAGCATGACGACGGGACAACAGGCGATCGCGCAAGGGCAACGCGGCTCCTCGATTTCGCCCGACAGTCCACACCATTTGAGGTTGAAGTAACGTGATTGATTCACCCAGCAAATTAGTGATCAAATAAGAGTGTTGTCCTTGAACCACTCCTTGAATGTAATGCTTTAACGGCGTTTCAGTAGATACGCTTAAATCGCCGGAGTTCTGCCTAATAGGAGGTTGCTCCAAGTTGATCATCAGGGTTTGAGCTTTTGCAAATGCAACATCTTCTCCGTCTCCATCCATCCCTTGAGGTAGAGAACCAGGTTCAAAAGCCTTCGGAAAAATGATCTGAGAAGCTTCTGCCAGCGATTGCTCAGATTCGCCTTGTATAAGACTTTGATTTAAGTGTGACTCAGGACTCATTCAGTATTCCCCAGACATTACACAGTTTTTTGCGACCAGTTTGCGATCAGTTTGAACCGTTGTCAAAAAAACTCAACGACTAGGAGCGATTGGAGTTTTTTTAACTTTTGGCAACGCGATTTTTTCTTGATGACGATTCAGGTGAGCCTAGCGCGATATTTTAGCGAGCATTGATTGAAAGGAGGGTTGAAAAGACTCTAACTAGGCTGCTTCATAGAAACCCAAAAGGATTAGGCATCTTGGATAGCTGCTGCTCATTGCCGTCTTCTTAACCATTTGAACCTGGGCGAAATAAATTCTGCGGCACTACGCAACCTTTAAAGTGGCAGATTTACTTCTTAAAACATCTTTTCTAGGTAGAGAGTTGAGACTTTCACAAAGCTTCAAATTGTAAGTATGTAAATTACCTGCTTAGAGTTCCCTGAAAGTAACTCTACATAACAGCTATTTTAATTTAGGATAAATTTCCATAAAGCTTTTTCTAGAAGCTCCGCAATATTACGAATGCTGAGAAATGAGTCAGCAGTTTGATGTTTTGTATAAAGAATATTCCAATCAAGCTCACTTTTTCAAGAGCGTGCCCGATGGCGATGACGACGTAGCAAAAAGTCAGGAATATCTGCCTGGAAGCCTTTAGGATGCACTGAATTAGAGCGATCGCCCTCTACTTCGGTAGAATCAGCCGTTGCCGTTTGAAGAATCAGCAAAACCTCTGCCAGTTCGGCTGAAGAGTCGGGTAGTACCTGCTCTATGAGTTGTTTGAGGCGGCTCAAATAGTCGTGACTATTATGATGACGATCTTTCCAATGTTGGATTGCTGTTTCATGTTCACTTGCCTGTTGAGCTTGTTTAAGGATTTGCTCCTGCATATCTGCCGTCTGATGTTCTAACTCGGTGATTCTAGCCTGGTGGCGATCGCGCGTTTGCTCAAGCTCTTGGCAAAAGTGCTGAAGCCTAGCTTGAGTAGTCATTTGCTTGGATACTTGAGTTTCCAACTCTTGAATCTTACAGTGAGCCGCAAACAGTTCTGGATCAACAGAGTTAAGACCGATAGGGCTATCACTGGCGAACGGTTTCGTTGAAAGAGTGAACTGAAACGTATCAATCACCGCTTGTTGTTCTTGCAAAGCAATGTGAGCACGGTGTAACTCCATTTCCAACTGTTCAATTGCAGCTTGACGCTTTGTGGAATGGTGCCTCAGTTCTAGCAGGGTGGGGTGCAGTGGCTCGGCTGCAATAGCCGCATCAGACTCTACAAAGGATTGAGAAAAACTCTCTAGATTGTGCTGATCTCGCTGATCTAACAGGGCGGGTTGTAGTTTATTTAGCCAATTCAGATAGGTTTGTTGGGCTTGAGGGTCGCCACAATCACTATGAATGCGGAGCCACAACCGCTTTAGATCCGTCTGCTGCCCTTCCGCAAGATCTTCAAGCGAGAGCAAAAGGTCTTTGACTGACTGGGTTTCTTCTTCAGTTTGGTTTTCATACGCTTCTAGTGCAAGCTGCTGTTGAGCTAGTCGCTGTTTTAACTGAGTAATCGCTTGCTGTTGAATGTTGGCAATTTCCTCGGTTGAGGCTAATTGTGCCTCCAGAAACTGCTGATCCACGAGTTGAAGCCGGAGATCCGCCCCAGACAACACAGATTGATCTAATGCTTGCTCCAAATCATGGATACGTTCGGCTTGCTCTCGAATCAGCGATCGCAGAGCGTGTAATTCATCTTTTGAAATATTTTGAACTGGCAGAGGGGGGCGTTTAGCCTCTCTATTGGAACTGGCTAAAATTGGGATGGGATTGAAAAGGGGACTTACCAAAGGCGCAACACTCTTAGACTTGCGAGACAGTGCAAGGTCTCCCAGATCCAGCCAAAGTTGTTCAGAGTTGTTAGATGCGATCGGCTGCATACCAAAACTAATGGGGAAGCTATTCTCTTTTAAGGATCGCGAACCGCGAACCAAACCGGGTTCAATCACTCAGAACCTCCCAAAGACAGTGAGTAGCTTTTCACCAGAGCCATAAAATCGTTCTAGAACGATTTGAATAACCGGGCAAAATTGAACACACCGAAACCTTGCCATTCCATTTCATCCATCCGATTATTCGGGGTGCAAGCTTAGAAAGTCTTTAGATACTAATTCATTTTGAGCGGTTGCGTTAAGTGACCACCGATAGTCAATGGGCAGGTGATAGCGGTCACACGCCTCTTCTAACCGTTTTTGTTGAGACATCGCTTTACGCAAGGTAATGATAAGCTGCTGCACTTGGTCATGAATATCCGGTTTTTGTGCCACTGCAAACATGGTTTGTCGTTCTAACATTTGCAAGAGTAGTTCGTAATGAATATGAGATGGCAGAGGAATCGGTTCCATAGGTGACCTGAGTGGCGGAAGTGATAAAGAGTAGGGCGATGAGCAATGGAGAAACTGAGACAAAGCTTTTTAAAGGCGATGATCAGTCTGCGTTGGGGGGAACAGTAGCCGGATTCAGCGATCGCAGTAGCTCAGAAAGAGCAATTCCTGGATCGGGCTGTTTCATCAGCGCTTCACCCATTAATACAGCACTGGCACCGGCTTGACTCACTTGATTTAGATCGGCAGCCGTATCCAGTCCTGACTCGCTGACCACCAGAATCTGGCGGTCGCGAATTGGCTGACCCTGTTTAGACAATAAGGTGCAAGTCGTTTGTAAATCCACAGAGAAATCTTGCAAATCTCGATTGTTAATGCCAATTAGCTGAACATCTTCTAACGCTAGAACTCGATCCAGTTCCTCTTGGGTGTGAACTTCGATCAAGGCGGTCAGATTCAGCGATCTGGCAATTTTAATGAAGTATGGCAGATCTTGATCCGACAGGATGGCAGCGATGAACAATACGGCATCGGCTCCATGCACCCGCGCATAAAACAGTTGATAGGGATACAAAATAAAATCTTTACACAGCAGCGGCAAATCGGTTGCAGCCCGAATTGCCGCTAAATATTCAAAGCTACCCTGGAAAAACTTTGAGTCGGTCAACACGGATAAACAGGTCGCCCCCCCCTGCTGATAAGCTTGGGCGATCGCCACCGGATCAAAATCTTCCCGAATCACCCCTTTGCTAGGAGAAGCCTTTTTTATTTCCGCAATGACCGCAGGCTGAGTCTTGGATTGCTGCAACGCTGCCAAAAAATTTCGCACGGGCGGAGCCGTTGGCAGTCGCTTACGCAGTTCCACTAGCGGCACGGCTTCCCGTAACTGGTCGATCTCAGTTTCCTTATGCCAAACAATTTCCTCCAAAATATTGTGTGGAGCGGCATCATCGGCTTTGATTTGGTAGCGCAAGTACTCTACCGCAATGGTTGGGTTGGGAGGACGACGACGAATTTGCATAGGGCGGGTGTCAGGTTTCGGGGTTCAGAGAATAGGCGGAAAAACAAAATCCAAGCATTCACAAGCTATCCGATAGCGTAACGCAACTTGGGTAAAGAGTTTGCGGAAATCTAGAGCCTGAAACCCAACCCCCAACCTCTAAAACCTAGTGGGTTCCTACGGCTCGTTTATACGCTTCATCCAGCACTTCTGAAAGAGTGGGATGAGCGTGAACCAAAAAGGCGAGGGAGTGAACCGATTGACGAGCGGCGATCGCGTTGGCAGCTTCCTGAACGAGATCGGAGGCGTGCAGCCCAAAAATGTGAACGCCCAGCAGTTCGCCGGTGTCTTTGCGAAAAATAACTTTGGCAAGCCCTTCGGTTTCTCCTTCGGCGATCGCCTTGGCATTTCCTTTAAAGTACGTTTTTGCCACGCCCACTTCAAATCCTTCCGCCTGAGCTTTTTCCTGAGCAGCCGGTTCCGTCATGCCGACAAACCCAATTTCGGGATGGGTAAAAGCAGCAGCGGGAATACTGTGATAGTCAACCAGGTGAGGTCGCCCACAAATGGTTTCGATCGCGGCAACCCCCTGAGCCGCTGCCGTATGCGCCAGCATCATTTTGCCTGTGGCATCCCCGATCGCCCACAAATGGGGCACAGGCTGCCCTTCTTTTGTCACCGCCAAATAGTCATCAACGGGGATGAAGCCCCGCCGATCCAGTTCAACGCCCACTGCTTCCAGCCCCAGGTTTTTGGTATACGGAATGCGTCCGGTAGCAATTAGGCAAGCATCCACTTCTAATGTTTCTACAACTTCTTTAGTTTTGGCATCCGCGAGTTCAATCACCACAGGCGATCCCGGAATCACCCGTTTTGCCAACATTCCCACTTTTGTTTCAATATCTCGTGGCGTGATCAACACTCGCTGCGCCAGCTTTGCCACGTCGGGGTCAAATCCCGGCATCAGGTAATCCAGCGCTTCAATCAAGGTGATTTCGCAGCCTAGAGCCGAGTAAACATCGGCAAATTCTAGCCCAATGTAGCCACTGCCAACGATCGCGATCCAAGACGGCAAGGATTCTAACCGCACGGCATCATCGCTGGTGAACACGGTTTTGCCATCAATTTCGACACCGGGCGGCACAAACGGCACAGAGCCGGTCGCCAAAATAATGTCTTTTGCCGTGACAATGCGATCGCCATCGGATGTGGCAACCGTCACTTTTTGAGTTGCAGTGACTTGCCCCCTGCCTTGAATAATCTCTACCCCAAGGCGTTTTAGACTACCCGTCAGGGCTTCCCGCTGTTTGGCAACTATGGTATTAGCATGGTTGGCGATCGCGGCTCGATCAAACGTCACGCTGGAAAGCCCAATTCCCAATGCTTCAAGATGGCGCGTATCCCGCAGTTCACGCACCTTGCCAGAAGCCGCTAGCAAGGCTTTGGATGGGATGCAGCCCCGATTGACACAAGTGCCGCCCATGTCTGCCGCTTCTACAACAGCAGTTTTTAACCCGCAACTTACCGCGTGTAGAGCAGCCCCATGCCCTCCTACACCCGCTCCAATAATCAGCAAATCGTAATCAAATGGCTCGCTCACGGTTCTCTCCTGCTCATCCTCCCTATTTTCGGTCGGATGTCACTGATCAGACAACCTGCGAAACTTAATATTTGAGCAGATTTTGCTGCTTTGTGACTGTTTCCTATAAAATTTCGTCTGCTGAGGTTCACTCAAGACGTTTGCAGAGAATCGGGATATTATTGGGCAACCTAAGCGTAATTTAGTTTACAGGACGGGTGACATGATCAGAAACAGAGTGAATTTGGCTTTTAATCATTCAGACCGGTTGGGAGCCAAAACTATGGGACAGCATGAAGATCGCCGCGCTGCCGCACAGGCATTCATGGAGTCGCTTGCACAGTTAGAGCAAACCTTTAAACCTGCTGAATTTTTAGAGGAACTTTCACCCGAAACTTTAGAAACTCCTGAGGCTTCTAAACAGTCTCCACTGGAGTCTGCCCAGTTTAGTTTGGATAGCTTTGAAGATGCGATCGCAGATCTAGAGCAGTTTATTCAACGCAGTCAAACTCAAGAAACTTTGTAGAAAGTTTTGAGTAAAGTTTTGACTACGGAGTTCTAGTCTTATCCATTCACCATTGCCTGCTGTCGCTTCGCTTCGTAGAGCAGTAGAGCCGCCGCGATCGCCACGTTTAAAGATTCCACTCCAGGAACTAAGGGAATCTGAACGCTGTGATCAGCCAGTGCTGTCAGATCTGGCGATAGCCCTGCCCCCTCATTGCCGAGCAGTAAAAGCGTGGGTCGAGAAAAATCTACGTCCCAATAGTTTCGATCAGCATTGGGCAGAGTCGCAACAATTTGGAACCCTTGCTGGCGGTAAGCCGTAATTTCGGCGGACAGATCCGGGCTAGTTGCCATCGGTAGGCGAAACCATTGCCCCGCCGAAGCCCGAAGCACTTTGGGATGATCCAAATCAACACTATCGGCGCTGAGCAATAGCCCATCGGCTCCCACCGCCGCCGCCGTGCGAATGATAGTGCCCAAGTTGCCAGGGTCTTGAATGGTTTCTAGCAGCAACCCCAATTGATCAAAGACAGGCGCAGCCGTGGACGATCGCTCAACGGTGGCAATAATGCCATCAGGCTCAACGGTCGTGGCGATCGCCCGCAACACCTCTGGACTCACAACCTCCAATCGTTGGGCGCGTTGTTCAATCTGCTGACACAGTTCTGGATAACGCACTTGCCAATCGGATGTATAACAGACCGTCACCAAAGAGCGATCGGCAAGGCAAGCCGCTTCTACTAGATGAGTTCCTTCCAAGAGAAAAAGCTGCTGCTCTCGCCGATCTTTGGCACGATGCAACTTTCGCATCTGCTTTACCAATGGATTTTGTGAGCTAGTTAACATGAATCGGAATGATTAGAATTTAGTATTGAATTCAGCCAAAGGTATTAAAAATAGTTAACTATTTTTCAGTACAAGCAACCCATAAAAATGGGCACCTATTCGGATGCCCACTACACTTTATATCAATGCGGAACCCGGGACTTGAACCCGGAAGTCTTTGCAGACACTAGAACCTGAATCTAGCGCGTCTACCAATTCCGCCAGTTCCGCTAATAGTGCGGGTGAACCCGCGATTTCTAATCATGTGGCAATTGAAACTTTCTGTCAACCATCCCGCAGGTAAACTTGTGGACGAATAACGCACCCCTACATTGGCGGGCGCAGGACAAACCTAGAAAAAACTGTGACAACTGGACTGTTTCCGGTAAAATCAAAACCGAATTTGTCACACATTTAATCATCGCGGAGGACAGACCCATTACTTTCTCTCCTAACCTACCCAATGTTCATTCCCCTGCCGAAGAGAATGTTTCCATCCTGGAAATTTGGGGTGGTCAGCCCCTCAGCGGACAGGTAACCGTCAGCGGCGCTAAAAATTCGGCACTGGTGCTGATGGCAGGTGCCGTACTCTGCCCAGAGGAATGCGCTCTTCGTAATGTTCCCTCTCTCGCGGATGTCTCTTGCATGAGTGAGATCTTGGCAGCATTGGGGGTTAAGGTTGAGCGAGAAGGCGATCGCTTAGTCATCAACGCCTCCACGATTGGACAATCTAAAGCGCCTTACGAATTGGTCAGCCAGCTACGCGCCAGCTTTTTTGTGATTGGTCCGTTGCTTGCTCGCTTAGGGGTTGCTCGGATTCCTCTCCCTGGTGGGTGCGCGATCGGGGCAAGACCCGTTGATTTGCACGTTCGGGGTTTGCAAGCCCTCGGAGCAGAGGTGCAAATTGACCATGGAATCGTCTATGCCTATGTAAAAGGAGTAGACAAGCGGCTCAAGGGAGCCAAGATTTATCTCGACTACCCCAGCGTGGGCGCAACGGAAACGTTGATGATGGCAGCAACTCTGGCAGACGGAGAAACCACGATCGAAAACGCTGCTCAAGAGCCGGAAGTGATCGATTTAGCCAACTTCTGCCGAGCGATGGGAGCCAAAATTCGCGGGGCTGGCACGAATACGATCACGATCGCGGGCGTGTCTCGCTTGCATACAGCCGACTACAACATTATTCCTGATCGGGTTGAAGCGGGCACCTTTTTGCTAGCGGGTGCAATTACTCGGTCTGAAATTTTAGTCTCTCCTGTGATTCCCGATCATTTAACCGCAGTGATTGCCAAGCTGCAAGCAGTCGGGGTGCAAGTGGTGAACGAGGGCACCCACAGCGTTCGCGTGATTCCTGCTCAAAATCTTCTGGCGACAGATATTGAAACCCTGCCCTACCCTGGCTTTCCAACGGATATGCAGGCACCATTTATGGCGCTACTGACGTTGAGCGAAGGAGACAGCGTCATTTCAGAAACCGTATTTGAAAATCGGATGGGTCATGTGCCGGAGTTAAGCCGGATGGGGGCAGATATTCGCATCAAGGGAAATCATGCCATTATTCGAGGGGTGCCGATGTTGTCGGGTGCGCCTGTCGTTGCGACGGATCTTCGAGCCTCAGCAGCGCTAGTGCTGGCAGGATTGGCAGCCAATGGCAAAACGACTATTCAGGGATTGCATCACTTAGATCGAGGCTATGAGCAATTAGAGGCTAAGCTGCAAAAGTTGGGCGCTCGGATGCATCGAATTAAGTCGGAAGCTAAATTAGACGATCGGTCTAATGATGCGGTGAGATTGCCAGCTAAATCCTCTATATTCAACCAGCCTGGTTAGAAATCGCCTGGGAAAGGGGTGGGTGGAGCGCAGGTTTCACTCGCTTTGGGCATCCTGTCCTATCTTTGAGTCAGGGTATGCGATGTGCGACTATTCCCAATCCCCTCACCCTAAATCCCTCTCCCAGAGCGGGAGAGGGACTTTGAGAAATCTTGCGCCCCTTCTCCTGCCTTAGGAGAAGGGGCTGGGGGATGTAGCTTGCTTCCCGCAGGGTGGGTTGACTTTAGTTGCACATCAGGTCAGGTTATGTCTTTGAGTCAGGCTCGTTATACTGACAGTAACGGAGGCGAACGACTATTCCCTTTGGGAAGCAAGCCACATTGCGCTGAGCGCGATCGCTTCATCTCCAGGCTCTTTCACGAGCAGTTTGTACTGTTTTTGGCATTCGTTCATGGCTTTTTTCAAAACTCCGCTGCTTGGTTTACGCGCTGACCATTTTCGCCATCCGCTCGACCTGGAAGCCACGGCAAACCTCAAACAGTTGCCCGGTGTAGATGTGATGGTTCGTAATTTGCTCGGTCCATTGGCAGGGCAGTTTTTTTACTTAGAAAATATTGCCTCTAGCATTTTGGTCAGCGATCGACAGTTGCCCGATTTACACCACTCCCTGCTAGAAGCTTGCAAAGTGTTGGATTTGGAGCCGCCGCAGCTTTATGTGCGTCAACATCCTGCACCCAACGCCTATACGTTTGCCATGCGCGGTGAGCAGCCGTTTATTGTGGTGCATACGTCTTTAATTGATTTGCTGACTCCAGAGGAAGTGCAGGCAGTGATTGCCCATGAATTGGGACATCTCAAGTGTGAGCATGGCGTGTATCTGACTTTGGCAAATATATTAGTGTTGGCGGCGGGGCAACTTCCCTGGGGGGCGGGGGTGGCTCAAACTCTGCAAACCCAGTTGATGGAGTGGGTTCGCTGTGCAGAATTTAGCTGCGATCGCGCGGCTCTGCTAGCCACCCAAAATCCGCGAGTAGTAGCTTCCGTTCTAATGAAATTAGCGGGCGGGTCTCCCACACTGGCTAGTCAGCTTAATTTAGACGCTTTTTTGGCTCAAGCACGAGCCTATGACGACATTAGTAAGGATCAGCTTGGCGAACTGCTGAAACAGGCAATGACCGCTCAATTGAGTCACCCAGTTCCGGTGTTAAGGGCGCGAGAAATTGATCGCTGGGGGAGCAGCCAGACCTATCAATCGCTGCTGCACAATCGCCCTGCCCAATCGAGTGAACAGGCTCAAGCGAAAGGCGGCTGGCGCAATTGGTAATGGTTGCCTGAGCCGGGGTGGTTGCAAACGAAGGAAGCTGAATGGGGAAATTTGCCAAAGGGTGGGGGTTTGGGGCGCGTCCAATTGTCTGGTTGTTACTGGGTGGCTTGCTGATACGAAGCGCGATCGCGGTTTTGCTGCCCCCCGGTTTTGATGAAGCTTACTACTATCTCTATACTCAGCATCCAGATTGGAGCTATTTTGACCATCCGCTGATGGTGGGGAGATCGACAGGGTTGGGGCCGTGGCTGACGGGGCACGTCTCGCAATTTACGATTCGCATTGGCTCCCTGTTGCTCTACACCGGAGCCTTAATTCTGCTGTACCTGACTGGTGTGCGGTTGTTTTCTCAAAAAGCGGCATTTTTGACCGTGGCGATCGCCTCGCTTATCCCCATCTTTTTTATCGGCTTTGGCGTATTAACTTTACCCGATAGCCCCCTAATCTTTTTTTGGTCTGCCGCTCTTTTAGTGGCTGGCGAGGAATTTTTGCGCCACCCGACCTACCGCCCAAGCTGGCGACTTGCCGCGATCGGGCTGCTCGTGGGTTTGGCGTGCCTTAGTAAATATCATGGAGTTGTTTTAGGACTGGGCTTAGTTGGATTTTGTTTCACCAGCCGTCAGCATCGTGCCGCCTTCAAATCTCCCTGGATGCTGGTCGCGTTGGGGCTGTTTTTCCTGACAATTTCTCCGATTATCATCTGGAATTTCCAGCATGACTGGGTTTCCTTACGCTACCAATCTGGCAGAGCCATTCCCAATCGCGGCTACAGCGTGTTGGAACTCGCTGGCGGGGTGCTGATTGGCATTGGCTACCTGTTCCCGGCTTTTGGCTTTCCCCTGTGGTGGGTCAGCGTGAGAACAACGTTGGAACAGTGTTGCAACCCCTTACCCCTCGCGCCCCGCACCCCAAACTCTGTCCCTCTCATCCTTTGGATTTCTCTGCCTGTTATCCTGAGCTTCACCTTGATGGGTGGCTATCGTCCGATTTTGCCGACTTGGGCAATGCCCGGTTTTTGGGGAATGACGCTGCTGTTGGGCGATCGCGCTGCCCAGTGGTCACCGCGTGGCGTGCGTCGTTGGCTCTGGAGTTCGGCAGGAATGATTGGGGTGTTACTGGCGATCGCCCTCTCCCATCTCACAGTAGGAACCTTACAAAAACCCAGCGCCTACGCTGTGCTGGGTGGATTGATCCCGGCAACCGTCGATGGTTCCGTGCAACTGGTAGATATCCAGCAGGTTCGGCGGGGGTTTGAAGAATCTTCTATTTTGACCGATGCCCTTGAACAAGCTGATTTTGTGTTTGCGGATGATATCTTTATGGCGGGCTACATCGGCATGGCACTGGCACCGCTCGATCATCCACCGATTACCTGCTTTAACGATGATCTGCGTGGCTTTGCTTTTTGGTCCACGCCTGAAGAATGGGTGGGGAAAGATGGACTCTACATTGCGCCTAAGCGTCAATTAAATTCCAGCAAATATGCAGGCTATTTTCAAAGCTTTGAGCAGATTGGAGAAATTCCCATTTGGCGCGGCGGTGCGATCGTCGATGTATTTTGGGTATACAAAGGAAAAAACTTGTTAAAGCCCTATCCCAGGCTTTATGGCAATGGCAATCGGCAAGCCCCTGTGCTCCGGGGGGATGGGTGAGAAAAAGGCATCAGGCTCCGACGTGAGCTAAAAGTGCGAAGTACTAAGCAACTATGATTTGTCCCTCATCCTTCGCCGTTTCCAGCGCGCCCTTGATCCATTGTCCAGTGAATTTCTTTTAACAAATCGGTCATGTTGGTGGGTGCTATCAATACTTTGGTGGCAAGCTGAGTGACCCCGTGGGGCAACGGATCGGGGTTGAAAGGAGCTTGATGATGGCGATGATCGAGGATGAGAATGGGCGGCGACTGGTGTAAAGATTCTAGGGAAGAGAGCAGCGCGATCGCGTTAGATTGAAGCACATCACTCGTCCAACAAATGAGCAGCAGATCAACATTTCCGGCTTGAATTTGCGACATAACTTCTTGCCAAGACTGTTTGACCTCGCTACGTAGACCTGCCGTTTGAAGATACTGAGTTAGAGCTTGCAGCCATTCTACTTGTTTCGGAAAGGCTTCGAGTGGGGCATGGAGTGGCGCAGTAACAGGATCAGCCGATAACAGCAACGTGGAAATATCCACCGCCAAAATCGACGGTTGCCACACAGACGTAGCGGCAATCTGAAGGACTTGTAGCAGCGTTGCCGGGATAACCTCGTTATTTTCAACAGGGGTGGTTTTTGTCAGGTAAGGAAACACGAGCAAGCCAGGAATTTGACTGGCGGCTTGAGTCACCGCTGGGTCAAGGGTCACCAAGGGAAGGGCAGACAAACAGGGGGAGAGGCTCAGTTGATGGAGATAAGTCGCTGGGTCGGAGAGAGAACCATCTAATAAAACGACGTGAGGCTTCCACACGCGGGCTAATAGCTCAGCTTGCTCCAAGTCTTCAGACTCTAGAATACGATAGCGGTGGGATTGGAGCAGATGATTTAAATCCTTCAAAGGCATTGAGTCGCGATCGCCCAATGCATCCGAATATAGCCGCAGAATCGTCAGGTTAGTAATGGGGCGATCGCGAGAAGTCAGTGCTTCTGTTTCAATCAAAAGCTTTTTCAAAGTTTGCTCCAGCGCCTTAGGTTGAACGGGCAAATTCATAAACCCATTTGCCTGACACCGATAGGCTTCTTCCTCTTCCACCGTCGTTGCCATAACCACCACCGGAAGATGCTGGGTCTCTGCATTGGACTTGAGCAGCGTCAGCACATCCCAACCCGATAATAACGGCAGCAGCGGATTGAGAAAAATAATGCAGGGCTGCAACCGGCGCGCTTTTTCCAAAGCTTCTGTGCCAGAGCGAGCAATCACAACCTGATAGTGCAAATTCGCCAGTTGATCGGATAATGCTTCAATAAACTGCGGTACACCTTCCACAATTAAAACTAAGCGATCGCGGCGAGTAGAGCCAGTCTGCCCTTGCTGCACAGCCGCTCTAAAGCGCTCTTGGGGTAAATAAATCGGCGATCGCCCCCCCAACCACTCGCCCGATTCAGCAGTCAACCCATGGCTATCCCCCATCTCATTCGGGTAGGAAGGCGCTTTGTTCGGCGGCAGCGGCGGCAACAAAACAGTAAACTGGCTACCCTCCTCTTCCTTAGATAAAAAAGTCACATCCCCACCGTGCAGTCGAGCCAACCGCCGCGTTAGCACCAACCCCAACCCCGCCCCTTCAAACTGGCGTGTTAAAGGGTTTTCAAGCTGCTGAAATTTTTGAAAAATCAAGTGCTGCTTGTCTACCGGAACGCCAATGCCTTGATCCCAAACCGTGAAGGCAATCCAGCCCCCCCACCGATTGACCTTTAACCCAACAGGCTTGCCTCGGTCAGTAAACTTGAGCGCATTTGACAGCAGATGCATCAGCATTTGGCGCAGCCGCAGTTCATCCGCAATGAGAATATCGAGTCCAAAAGCGATCTCCAATGAAAACTGAGCCGTTAGCTGCTCATCCGTCGGCGGATCGTCTGATTTGCCTTCCAACAGTCGCAGTTGCTTTGCTTGTTCAAATGCCTGGGCGCATACGGTAGAAATGTGAACGGGGGCAAACAAAAGCTGCAACTGCCCCGTTTCAATTCGCGTTAAATCGAGAATATCGTTCACCACGGTCATCAAATGGCGGCTACTTTGATAAATCAGTTGGGTGTAACGCAATTGTCGCGGATTCAGTTCGCCCAACATTTGATCTTTAAGCAAGCTTGACAAGCCCAATACGGAAGTCAGCGGAGTTTTTAGCTCGTGGCTAATGCACGCCAAAAATTCATCTTTGAGCCGATTAAGCTGAACGAGATCCGCATTCTTTACAGTAAGTTCATGGGCTAGCTGATGGTGCTCAGTGACATCTTGGGCTTGCACCAGCCAAAGCGCCTCAGTGCCCACTGCCATTGGCGCCTGAAGCGGCTCCAATACAGTATTTTGAGGTGCATACTTAGATAAACTGTCACCCTGTAAGACCGCGCCTTCGGTATTCAATGACTGGCTATCAGCAATGAGGTCAGCCAATCGAAACGAGCCGACATGAGAGGAGCGGGTGGGTGGCAAAAACGCTGGGGTTGATTGAGGTAAGGGATCTGACCAATCCAAGTTCCAGTCGGGTAGCAAATTGCACAGTGGAATTTTAATGAACTGCAAGATCCGTTCCTGTCCGTCTTTGAGCGGGCAGGAACAAACACACGTATTGGGAGAGGTTCCCAGGTGACACAGATTAGGTTCTGATAGGGGTGGCTCTGCGTCTGGCTCTCCTAATAAATGGGATGCTTCTTGACGAATCCATGCTGGATCAAGCAAATCACCTATTTGACTGCGCCAAATGGAGTTTTGGGCTAATACGGTGCCACTGTTGGTTTGCAACATGAGTGGCAAGGGTAAACGTTCTAATAGGGCGATCAACGAGTTAAATAATGCGGCTTGGGAGGTGGGTGTTGAACTGGGTTCAAATTGAACACTGAGCGGAGCATGGGGGAAGTTTACCGCTTGGTTTTGCTGCCGCAGATATTTAATTTCACCTTGTTGAGTTTTGATGCGCTGTTCTAGCTCGGCGCGTTGGGCGAGCAACTGCTGGGTAAGCTGAATAATTTGACGCTGTTGCTGGGCTGATTGAGCGCGTGTTGGGGGTTCTTCTGGCAATTTTGATAAGAAGGCGGGCAAGTAGGAATCAGAGATTTCTTCGATTTCTTCGGATTCAGGCGAAGCGATCGGGTGTTCAGCGAGGAGTTGAAAGACTTGTTCGGTGTCTAAAAGCCCCAAAACCTCACCGGTGCTGTTGATCAGAGCGATCGCATCCGAATCGGGAAATTGCACCCGCATCATCAGTTGTGTCAGTTGCCACTCGGCAGGCACCACAATAATGGGTTCGATCACAGAGGGCGCGATCGCGGTGATGGGTGCGGTCAATAGCGGCGGTAATGTGAGCGATGGCAGGGAAGCAGGAGCTTCAGACGAAAGCAATTGGGGTAGCAAATACTGTAGCTTAACCACTCCAATCGGCTGTTGCTGTGAGTCTAAAACGATTAGGCGATCGCATTGGCTTTGGCTTAACGCTGTTAGCGCTACTTGAATTGTCACCGTTTTTGGAAAAACCGGGACAGCATACATCAACTCACTCAGGCAGATATTAGGCAGAAGCATGATCAATTGCGCCGTGAAGGAAGGTAAAGCCTGACGTGTGGAATGCTCCTTGAAGGGTTACAAGCTTTTTAATCGCGCTCTATGCTTAAGCTTCAAGCAAAGCGCCCCATATAAACAACTGGATGCAAAACAACGTTTAAAACAAACACCCCCTTTTTCAATCGGCGGTGTGAATCAGCAAAATTTAATAGAGAATAATAAACAAGCCCTTAGTTTTTCAAACTCAGCCCCCATTATGGGGTTGGATTGAGTAGAACAGGCAGACAATTATAATTAATTAAAGTTGTGCCTGTATGCCATGTTCAGCCGCTAATGCCGCCGTTGCCTCTGATATATTTCGCGCATACTTCACAGCTTCCATAAAATAACTTCAATAACTTCTTGATTCTAATAGTGTAGATTTTCTAAAAACTTTGTCCTCTCACCTTTCTATTGGTCTATTTCTCAGCCCTGATTTTGTAGCTCAAGCTCTTTTAGATGCTCTCAATCGCGATCGCTATCAGGTCATCGTTCACAACAGTCGAGATCAGTTTTGCAGATTCATTGAGCAAGAAAAGCAGCAGCTTGACTGCCTAATTCTTCAGAGTGGCTCAGAATTATCTCATCTAGTCAACTGGCTGCATGGTCAGGTGATTGTTCTACCCGCCGTGATTTTGCATACCGCCTTGGATGAAGCGTCCTTTGAGCGGGATGTGGATCAACCCGACCCGTTCAAAAGTTTGCTCTTTGCCTATCACACCGCAGAATTTCACACCACGCCCACGCAATTTAATTTGACTGATGACGTAGTGGAACAAGCGATCGCCCGCTTTATCCATCTTTCGCCCACTTGCCGAATTAGTGATTCTGTGGAAATAGCGGCGGTCGATCCCGCCGCCCAGAGCTTTCTCATGCTCCAGCAGCGCCGCCTCATCGACAAGCTCAAAGAACGACTGGGGTATCTAGGCGTATATTACAAACGCAATCCCAAAAACTTCTTTCGTCACTTGCCGCAAGACCAGCAGCAAGAACTCTTAGAAAAACTCAAAGCAGACTATCAAGACATCATCCTGTGCTACTTCACAAACGATGGTACGCTGAATCATCGGATTGACGACTTCATCAATACATCCTTCTTTGCAGATATGTCAGTGCCCCAAGTCGTTGAAATTCATATGGCATTAATCGACGACATTTCCAAGCAATTAAAATTAGAAGGACGCAGCGAAGATATCCTCCTCGATTATCGACTAACGTTGATTGACATCATCGCTCACTTGTGCGAAATGTATCGCCGCTCCATTCCTAGAGAACCCTAAACTGTTAGTCTTCCAACCTTTTCACCAGTCAAACACTCAAGCTTATGTCACTAAAGAAAACCTACATTCTCAAACTGTATGTTGCAGGCAACACGCCCAACTCTATTCGGGCATTGAAAACCCTCAACAACATTCTTGAAGAAGAGTTTAAAGGGGTCTATGCGCTCAAAGTGATTGATGTGCTGAAAAGTCCGCAGTTAGCCGAAGAAGACAAAATTTTGGCAACCCCAACTCTCGCAAAAATTTTGCCGCCGCCGGTTCGCAGGATCATTGGCGATTTATCCGATCGCGAAAAAGTGTTGATCGGGCTAGATTTACTCTATGAAGAACTTCGAGAAGATGAAGCTGCCCACGAATAACAAAAAAGTGTGGGTAGATTTTATGAGACGAGCGATGCAATGAACTCGATGCAATGAACTCGATGCAATGAACAGGTCCATTCAAAAATCATGATGAATGAGTTGAATTCACAAAACAGTAGCAGGATAGCCGCAGCCGGGGTTGACAAGATCCGCACGATGATAGAGGGGTTTGACGATATTAGCCACGGCGGTTTGCCCGTCGGCAGAACCACCCTCGTCAGCGGCACGTCTGGCACCGGAAAAACGCTACTTGCCGTTCAGTTTTTATACAACGGCATCGTTGATTTTGATGAGCCGGGTGTATTTGTCACCTTTGAAGAATCTCCTGCCGATATTATCAAAAATGCCTTTAGCTTTGGCTGGGATCTGCAAAAGTTTATTGATGAAGGCAGACTATTTATTTTGGATGCGTCTCCTGACCCCGATGGGCAGGATGTAGTGGGTAATTTTGACCTTTCGGCATTGATTGAGCGGATTCAATACGCCATTGGCAAATATAAGGCAAAGCGCGTTTCGATTGATTCTGTCACGGCAGTGTTTCAGCAATATGATGCTGTTTCGGTAGTGCGGCGAGAAATTTTTCGGATTGTGGCACGGCTCAAGCAAGTCGGTGTCACCACGATCATGACCACCGAACGGGTGGATGAATATGGGCAAGTTGCCCGCTTTGGCGTAGAAGAATTTGTCTCGGAT
The DNA here is from genome assembly GCA_041752515.1 of Leptolyngbyaceae cyanobacterium. Classification (GTDB taxonomy): domain Bacteria; phylum Cyanobacteriota; class Cyanobacteriia; order Leptolyngbyales; family Leptolyngbyaceae; genus ULC077BIN1. Next base: position 26,509 of record JBGSWI010000094.1, read on the forward strand.
AATGTGGTGATTTTGCGAAATGTGCTGGAGGGTGAACGCCGCCGCCGCACGATCGAAATTTTGAAACTGCGCGGCACCACGCATATGAAGGGGGAATATCCGTTTACGATGACGCGCCAAGGGATTAATATTTTCCCCTTGGGAGCGATGCGGTTGACCCAGCGATCGTCCAATGTGCGCGTCTCATCTGGCGTGAAAACTCTAGATGAAATGTGCGGCGGTGGCTATTTTAAAGATTCGATTATTTTGGCGACGGGCGCAACGGGCACGGGCAAAACGATGCTGGTCAGCAAGTTTTTGGAAGAAAGCTGCGTTCGAGGAGAACGGGCAATTTTGTTTGCTTATGAAGAGTCACGCGCTCAGCTATCTCGCAATGCTTCTTCTTGGGGAATTGATTTTGAAGAATTGGAGCAGCAAGGCTTACTCAAGATTCTTTGCGCCTATCCAGAATCGGCAGGGTTGGAGGATCATTTGCAAACGATTAAGCAGGAGATTGCCGATTTTAAGCCCGCCCGAATTGCGATCGATTCTCTGTCTGCGATCGCCCGTGGAGTCAGCAACAACGCCTTTCGTCAGTTTGTGATTGGCGTAACCGGGTTTGCCAAACAGGAAGAAATTACCGGCTTTTTTACCAACACCACCGACCAATTTATGGGGTCGAACTCCATCACCGACTCCCACATTTCCACCATCACCGACACCATTTTGATGCTGCAATATGTAGAAATTCGCGGTGAAATGTCTCGCGCCATTAACGTATTCAAAATGCGCGGTTCTTGGCATGACAAAGGCATTCGAGAATACACGATTAGCGATCGCGGACCCGAAATTAAAGAGTCATTCCGCAATTTTGAACGAATCATCAGCGGGTCACCTAGCCGAATTACTATAGATGAAAAAACGGAGCTATCCCGGATTATTCGCGGCGTGCAGCGCGAAGAAGACTAGGATTTAGGGTGAAGTCGCTGATTTAACTGGGGCGTAAACTATTTTTGCAGTCCGTAGTTTTTTGCGATCGCCCCTTGGGCAAAATGGTTGAGCGATAGACCAAAATTTAGGATAAAGCGTATGGCTACCCAGCTTAAAGTTGTCCAGGATACCGTTTTTAAGCAGACCACTGAGGATGCAGTCCAGCTACCCCCGGAGGATAAAGTTTCGGTTCCAGCGGGCAAAATCCTCAATATTCACTCTTGGAAAGCCGTGGATAGAAACTGCTTGAAAATCGCCTTGATGGCAGATTTCCTGGGCAATCCGCCTCGTAATACCTGGTATGTCTACATTCCTCACATTCAACTGATCCAACCTGCGAGCCTCAAAATTACGCGCAACACAATTTTGAAGCAGTCTACTGCCAGTTCTGCCCAGCTACCGGCACAGGATAAAGTGGCGATCGCGATCGGCAGAATTGTCAATCTCCAGTCTTGGGCAACCGCACCCAACAATCATTACAAGCTTTCTCTGCTATGGGATGCTTTAGGCAATCCACCCCGCAATACCTGGTATATTTACACTCCAGACTTTGAATTTATTAACACACAGCCCCAGATTCTTTCTATTTCGCCACCAGAGCCGGAACCCGCAGGCATTCCCCCCACTAAACAGCTAAATGTTCCTCACAAAAGCCAGCTTGACAATGCGCTAAACCCAAGTGGCGCTTGCAATGTGACGGCGTTTGCCATGGTGATGACCTACTTTCAAATTCGAGGAAATACGGGCGTGGGGCAACTGGAAGATGAGCTATATCAATACATGAGCAATAAAGGGTTGAGCCGGTGGGATGGCGATGATTTAGCCACGATGTCGCGCAACTATGGCTTGAAGAACAGCTTTACCATGCGGGGTCGCCAGTCTGATATTCGGAAAGCGATCGCAGAAGGTCGCCCTTGCATTATTCACGGCTATTTCACCAGTTTTGGGCACATCATTGTGGTGCGTGGCTACGACCAAAACGGATTTTTTGTCAACGATCCCTATGGCGAATGGACTTCTTCTGGCTATCGCAATGATCGTTCTGGGCAAAACCTATACTATTCCAACGCCTTAATTCAGGCAAAGTGTTCCCCAGAAGGCGAAAACTACCTCTGGATTCATCGCCTCTCTAACGCTTAAAAAGGAGTTGCTATGAACCAAGGCTGGATTTATCGAGAGCAAATCAAGCGATCGGACGCTGGAATGACAGCGCTAGACTACTACACGCAGCGCTATCGCCACTCTAGCCAAGCGGAATGGCAAACCCGAATTATCGCGGGGCAAATGCTGCTAGATGAACAGCCGATCGCGCCAGAAACACTATTGCAATCAGGGCAATGGTTAACCTATCACCGCGAACCGTGGGAAGAACCAGCAGTGCCGCTAGAGTTTGCCGTGCTGCATGAAGATGAAGATTTGCTGGTAATCGCCAAGCCTTCTGGGTTGCCGGTGCTGCCAGGAGCAGGTTTTTTAGACCATACGTTACTTGGTCAGTTGCACCAGCGCTATCCGCACGATACGCCTGTGCCGATCCATCGCCTCGGACGCGGCACATCAGGATTGGTATTATTGGCGCGATCGCCCCTAGCCAAAGCAGGTCTCAGCCAGCAAATGCGAAAACGGCAGATCCACAAGGTTTATCGCGCTCTGGTGGGGGCGGGTGAGATGCCAGATCAGTTCAGCATTACTCAGGCGATCGGCAAAATTCCCCATCCCGTTTTGGGCTATATCTACGGTGCCTCACCGGATGGTTTGTTTTCCCGAAGCGATGTTCGAGTCCTCAAGCGCAAGCCTACTAGCACTCTGCTAGAAGTCACCATTTTGACGGGAAGACCGCATCAAATTCGGATTCACCTCGCCTTTGCTGGTTTTCCGTTGCTGGGCGATCCGCTGTATGTTGGGGGCGGCATTCCCTTATTGCAGTCCAGCAGTGAAACTGGAAATTTTCCGGTGCCGGGTGATTGTGGCTATCATCTCCATGCCTATCAACTCGGTTTCACTCATCCCAAGACAGGGGAATGCATCCAGATCACTTGTCCGGCTCCAGCAGAGCTTGATTAAGATTAAGGTGCGTTATTTCGTAAGACTCAACAGACCCGGTAGTGCATCGGTCGTGTTCTAGACCTGTGGAAGCACTTTAGACAATCAAACCAAACTCATAGCGGTTGATGCATCAACCAATGACGACATCATGTAACCCAGTTGACTTAGAAAAGCAGATGGTTTTGCGAGCTAAGCGCATAACAGGGAGCGATCGCGTCCCATTGCTCCTCCGCTGAATTTCACTGTTCGTTCTGCTAATTGCTGATAGAAGAACTACTTCGGCGGAAATGCAGCATATTGACCGCCTAACCCTTCAACGATCGCCCGTGTATTGGCAATCAGCATTTTTGGGTAGGTGTCGCCCTCACTGCCTGCTTCACCCAATCCATCAGCAAACAACTCTCGGTCTGACAATTTCACGTTCGCTTCTTTGGCGACCGTTTCAATCAGCCTAGGATTAACAGATACTTCCGCAAAAATAGTCGGCACGCGATCGGCTTTGATCTCCTCCGTCAATTCTTTCACCCGTGCCGCAGTGGTTTTTTCCTCAGTGCTAATGCCTTGCAATGCGCCTTCAACCGGAATGTTGTAAGCCGCCGAGTAGTACCCTAATGCATCATGAGTGGTGATCAATTTGCGAGAGGCGACTGGAATCGTGGCAATTTGAGCCTCGATCCAACTATCCACCTGCGTCAGTTCTGCGGTCAGAGCTTGAGCATTTTTGGCATAAATATCCGCGTTTGCCGGAGCCGCGTTTGCTAGATTGGCTTGAATCACCTTCACCATCTGAATTCCATTCTGGGCATCATGCCAAATGTGCGGGTCGGGTTCTTCCGCTTCAGCCTGCTTTTCCCCCTCGGCATGATCTTCATGTTCATGCTTACCCATGAGAGGCTTGGGCACCGCCGTTTCACCGACAGCAACTGTGTTGGCAGGAGTCGAGGAGGCTTTGATCAGCTTGATTAAGCTGGGTTCAAAGTCGTAGCCAGAGTACAAGATTAGTTGAGCATCCTCGATCGCCTTGCGGTCTTCGGGAGTTGGCTCATAAACATGGGGGTCGGTGCCTGCCTTGACCAAACAAGTCAGATCAATGGTTTCGGCGGCAATCGTCTTGGTTAGGTCGCAGAGAACACTGCTGGTCGCCACCACTTTCAGATTTAGACTGGTAGCGATGGTATTGGTAGACGTTGCGGGGCTAGTTTGGCTGCTGGGCGTGGAGGGGCTACAAGCGCTAAGGATACCAATAGAGAGAGCGATTAGCGGGCTTCTCCAGAGTCGATGGCGTTGAATATGCATGATGTTTTAACCTCGGAATCGCCTCGTAAGTTTACAATGATAACAATGATAATCGTTCTCACTTTAGGCTTTCATGTTAGAGGTTCAACAGCTTGCTGTCAATTATCGGGGCGTGCGCGGACTGGAACCAGTGAGTTTCCAGGTGAATCCGGGGCAACTGGTGGGCATCATTGGACCCAACGGAGCAGGCAAAAGTACGCTGCTAAAAGCGTTGCTAGGCTTGGTGCCTGCCGCAGGCGGGGTGGTTCACTATTGCACCTGTCCGCTGCATCAACAGTTAGAGCGGGTGGCATACATTCCGCAGCGATCGCACATTGATTGGGATTATCCCATCACGGTTTGGAATGTCGTTATGATGGCGCGAACTCGTCAATTGGGGTGGTTTCGCAGTCCGGGTCGGGCGGCAAAAGCTATCGTGAAAGCGGCATTGGAGCGGGTCGAGATGCTCCATCTGCGCGATCGCCGCATTGGTCAACTCTCTGGCGGACAGCAGCAGCGGGTGTTTCTTGCCCGTGCTTTGGCGCAACAAGCGGATTTGTTTCTGTTTGATGAACCCTTTACAGGAGTCGATAAGAAAACCGAAGCCATCATGCTGGAAGTGTTTGAGGAATTGCGATCGCAGGGCAAAATTCTCCTCCTCAGCACCCATGAATGGGGACAATCGCTCCATCAACTCGATCGCCTGCTGTTACTCAATCAATCTCTAATTGCCGATGGTTCGCCGCAACAAGTGATGACTCCCGAAAATTTGCGTCAAGCGTACGGAACCCATTTGGGAAAAACCCTCCATCCAGATTTGGAAACATCGTTTTTTTGCTGAACTCCTCACTCCCCATTCCTTATGCTCGACCTTCTCCTAGAACCGCTTGGCTACGAATTTATGCGAAACGCGATCGCCATTGGCGTGTTGGTTGGCATTCTTTGTCCCGTGGTCGGCAGCTATCTGATTGTGCAACGCATGGCACTGCTGGGGGATGTGATTGCTCATTGCGTTCTACCCGGTTTGTCAATCTCGTTCTTTTTGGGTATCGATATTCTGATCGGTGCCTTTGGCTCTGGCATTTTGGGCGCATTGCTCATCGCCTGGATTCGCTCACAAACCCGAGTCAAAGTCGATGCGGCGATGGCGCTAACATTTTCAACTTTTTTCGCACTAGGGGTAACGCTGATTACGGTGCTGGAGAACAAGCTTGATCTCGATAGTTTTCTATTCGGCGATATTCTGGGCGTGACACCCCTCGACATTCAGCGAACATTCGTGATTGCTAGTTTGATTCTGCTGGCAGTCAAACTGTTTTATAAGGAATTGTTGTTCTACACGTTTGACAAAACGGGGGCGCAGGCGATCGGCTTACCGATTAATACCCTTTACTTCGGCTTCATGGCAGCCATCACGCTCACTATCATTGCCAGTATGCAGGCGGTGGGGGTAATTCTGGTGATTTCTCTACTGATTGGTCCAGCGTTGACCGCCTATTTGTTGGTCAAAGAACTGCACCAGATGATGATTGCGGGGGCTGTTATCGGCGCGATCGCCAGCATCTCTGGGGTTTACCTTAGCTATTATTACAACTTACCTTCAGGTCCCGCGATCGTGCTGGTGTCATCTAGCTTGTTTGTGCTGGCATTGCTATTCAGCCCGTCTCAGGGAATTTTGACCCGCTCGACTCCATCAGAGCCATCCATCCGCTCAAGCAAACGCTCGACGTTCTTCAGGCGTAATGATTAATCGCGATCGCTGGGTTCGCGATATCTTTCTAACTGCTAATCTTACAGGGTGCGCCCAACAGCATAGGGCTTCTCCAATGCTTCCGAATTTAAATATGATAAATGCCCTGATGCATAGCCAGTATACATCCCAGGGCATTATCAAATTGCAAAGCAAAATGTATAGATAGCAAACTCAGGATTTTGCGAGAGATAGACTCAAGCCATCGCGATCGCTAGTTGAAAGCATCTTTGATACTGTCAACCGTGCGCTCAACCGCATTTTTGGTGTTGTCCACTGCTTTCTGAGTTCGATCAGCATCTTCCTCAGCCCTCTTCACAATTCGATCTGCGTCTTTCTTTGCCTTATTTTCAAAAGTATTATCATGGTCATCCGTTGCTCGATCAACCTTGGCAGCATTGCTCTTAGCCGCGTCCTCTACTTTATTTTTAGTGTCTTCAATGAAGCCCTTGGCGCGTCTAGCATCTTTGCTAACCTTCTCTTGAACTTTATCGCCCGCATCCATTGCCGCAACCCAATTTGCTGGGGGGTTAGCCATTGCGGTCATATTGGAGGAAAAAGCGCCCTGCCAAATAAAAGCGATCGCAGCAACCCAGAGAAGCGTAGTAGTCACCCAGCGTCTTAGGGAAGAAAACTGCTCTGTAAATAAATTCAATTTCATAGGATGTCATCTCCGACCAATTAGCTTTCTAGTTCTACTGCATTTAGCAAACTGATTAAATCGTTCTATGGACAGAACTGGGGCAATCAATTTCTAGAAGCGACCCAGTGGGGTAGATTGAATTTCGGCGGCGATCGCTTGCACCCATTGATGAGAACAGGTGACAATAGATGAATACAGATCTTCAAATAACGACACGTTTATTTAGATATGACGTTCGATTCTTACTCGGCTCTCCCTGTTCTAGAGCAGGATCACCTCAAGCAACCCGCCTTTCAAACTGCTACTCAGCCACTCAAAAAGCTAGATTATGATGTAGCGATCGTCGGCGGCGGCATTGTGGGGCTAACCTGTGCCTGTGCGCTTAAAGAGTCTGGCTTGCGAATTGCAGTAGTTGAAGCGAAAACTGACTCAGCCGCCGTGAGGCGGGGGCAGGCATATCACATCAATCTCATGTCCAGCCGCATTTTTGAAGGCATTGGCGTATGGGAGCAGATGCAATCTCAGGTTGCCCCCATCCAGCAGATTCGCCTTTCGGATGCCGACTATCCTGGCATCGTACAGTTTTTGCCAGACGATTTAAATACGACTGTATTAGGGTATGTGGCAGATCATGCAGTGATGCTTGAGGCGTTGCGGAATTTTTTACGCCAGTGCCCAAATGTGACTTACCTGTGCCCGGTTGAAGTGGTGCAAATTGATTACCAGGCTGACCAAGTAGAACTGGAGTTGATGCAAGGCGAGCACAAACGCATTTCGGCTCAGCTTTTGGTAGCGGCAGATGGGGTGCGATCACCGACTCGTCAACAGGCAGGCATCCGCGCCGATGGCTGGCAATACTGGCAATCCTGCGTAGTCGCCTACATTCAACCTGAAAAGCCTCACCACAACATTGCCTATGAGCGGTTTTGGGAAAGTGGTCCTTTCGCCATTTTGCCCTTGCCTAATAATCTCTGCCGCATTGTGTGGACGGCTCCCAAAGCAGAAGCCAAAGCGATTTTGGCGCTGAGTGATCAAGAGTTTTTAGCCCAACTCAAGCAGCACTATGGCGACCAAATGGGAGAACTGTCCCTCGTTGGGCAGCGCTATTTGTTTCCGGTTCACCTGATGCACAGCCGTTCCTACACGCTGCCTCGCTTAGCGCTGATTGGAGATGCGGCTCACTGCTGCCATCCGGTGGGTGGGCAAGGCGTAAACTTGGGGATTCGCGATGCGGCGGCTTTGGCTCAGGTGCTACAGGTGGCTACTCAAAAAGGAGAAGATTTGGGGCTATTAACCGTGCTGCGTCAATACGATCGCTGGCGGTTTTTAGAGAATCTAATGATTTTGGGATTTACTGATGTCCTCGATCGCCTATTTTCCAATAGCCTATTGCCACTGGTAATCCTTCGTCGGGCGGGGCTGTGGGTTTTGCAATCGGTGCCGCCGGTCAAGATGTTTGCCCTAAAGCTAATGACAGGATTGTTGGGGCGATCGCCTGAACTGGCAAAACCTAAGCAGGGTAGGTGATCATGCCGTGGGATCGGAAGCTGTTTGGGTGGGTCAAGTAAGTTGCTGAATGCGATCTCCCTCACTTACGCCCCAGCAATTTATCGCGCAAATGTTTGATTTTGTCGCGAAATTCGGCGGCTTTTTCAAACTCCAGTTTTTTTGCCGATTCCTTCATCTGAGCTTCCATTTGCACGATAATATCCGGGATGTTTTCCATCGGAATCTCGCTGGCGTGGGTGTAAACCTCTTCCAATTCATTTGCCTTCAGGCGGCGGGAAACATCCAGAAATTTGAGGATGGAATTGTTTTGTCGCTTGATGATGGAGTAGGGCGTGATGCCGTGGTCTTCGTTATATTGGTGCTGAATGGCGCGGCGGCGTTCTGTTTCAGAAATTGCCTTTTCCATGCTCTTGGTCATGTTGTCGCCATACAAAATCGCCTTGCCGTCTACATGGCGCGCCGCTCGTCCGATGGTTTGAATCAGCGATCGCTCTGCTCGCAAATAGCCTTCCTTGTCCGCATCCAGAATGGCGACTAAGGAAACCTCCGGCAAATCCAGTCCTTCTCGCAACAAGTTCACCCCAATCAGCACATCAAAATCGCCTTCCCGCAGCCCTTGCAAAATTTCAATCCGCTCAATCGAGTTGATTTCGGAATGGAGGTAACGGACTCGAATGCCGCGCTCCTGAAAATATTCCGTCAGGTCTTCCGCCATTCGCTTCGTCAACGTGGTCACTAACACGCGCTCATCCTTAGGCACCCGCTCTTGAATTTCGCCAAACAGGTCATCCACCTGCCCTTGAGTCGGTCGCACAAAAATTTCTGGGTCGAGAACGCCCGTCGGACGAATGATTTGATCGACAACGTGATCTTCGGAAATCTCCAGTTCCCACTCGCCCGGTGTGGCAGAAACAAACACGCATTGGCTCACCTTATCCCAAAATTCTTCCGCTTTCAGGGGGCGATTATCAGCAGCGCTGGGCAACCGAAACCCATGTTCAATCAGCACCCCTTTTCGGGATTGGTCGCCGTTATACATGGCGCGGAGTTGAGGAATGGTGACGTGGGATTCATCGATCACCAGCAACCAATCTTTAGGAAAATAGTCAAGCAGGCATTCGGGCGACTCTCCGGCTTGCCGTCCGGCGAGGTGGCGCGAATAGTTTTCTACGCCGTTGCAAAAGCCCACTTCTCGCAAAATTTCCAGGTCGTAACGAGTGCGCTGTTCGAGTCGCTGAGCTTCCAGCAGTTTGCCGTGGGTTTCTAAAAACAGCAGGCGATCGCGCAGTTCTTTTTCAATATCATCACAGGCTTCCTTCAGCCGATCTTCTGGCGTAACAAAGTGACGAGCGGGATAAATATTCACGCCGTCCATGCTTTGCAAAGTGGTGCCCGTCACCGGATCGATGTAGCGGATCGCTTCAATTTCATCGCCAAAAAACTCCACTCGAATGATCCGATCTTCGTAAGCCGGACCAATCTCCAGCACGTCGCCTTTAATCCGAAAGCGACCGCGCCCTAACTCCAAATCATTGCGGGTATATTGCACCGAGATTAGATCCCGAATCGCCCCCCGCAGGTTAATTTCTTCACCCACTCGCAAAGGAATCGCCGCTTTCAAATACTCTGAGGGAATGCCCAAACCATAGATGCAGCTAATAGACGCGACTACGATCACATCTCGCCGCTCAAACAGCGATCGCGTTGCCGAGTGCCGCAACATATCAATTTCTTCGTTAATCGATGAGGTTTTGGCGATGTAAGTATCGCTCACGGGAATATAGGCTTCAGGTTGATAGTAATCGTAGTAACTAATGAAATATTCGACGGCATTATCTGGAAAGAACTCGCGCAACTCGTTGCACAACTGCGCTGCCAGGGTTTTGTTATGTGCCAAAACCAAAGTCGGTCTACCCAGCGTGTTAATCACTCGCGCCATGGTGTGGGTTTTGCCCGTGCCCGTTGCGCCCAGCAAGGTCGTATAGCGGTTGCCAGCGTTGATCGACTCAAGAATTTGGGCGATCGCTTTAGGCTGATCACCTGCTGGCTCGAATGGGGCTTGAATGTCAAACTGCGCCATGGTTTAAAAAATCTCAAGTAGCGGTAAAATGCAGAAGAGATGAAGGCTTCAGGTCTTGGGTTTTAGGTCTTGGGTTTCAGGTTTTAGACAGTGATGAAACCTAGCCTCTGACACCCATTTCAATGGAGGATGCGACAGATTTGAGCTTGAAATCGTAGCGGAGTAAAGCTTCTACCATTCAAAACTCAAAATATCTCCTAGGTCAACGCTTTGCGTGGGCAAAGCCAGTCCGAAGGACTTACAAAACTCAAAACGATATGACTTCCTCGACTTCCTCAGATGACCGACCAAAACGCCTTTTCAGTGTAACGATTTCCTGATGGGTTGGAGCAATTAATCTCCGTCGAACAGTCCATTTATCAGCCTAGGGAGTGATTAGCTCGGTCATCCAAATTGAGTAAAACGGAACCAGTAATCTTTAATATTTGGAGATAGATATGTCTGCAAAAACGCCGCTTGAAGGCACCGAATTGGTAGATTGTGCGCGTGCCAATGCAAAGCAAGGCAGTGAAACGGCTGCGGAATTATGTGGATATGGAAATGACTTGAATCGCTTTAAGCAAGCTGTAAAGCAGGCTTGCGACCATATGGGGGTGCAGTTTAATGAGCTAACCGATTTGACCAAAGAGGACTCTAGCTTGTTAGAAGTGGAAGGCGAAATTGTGGCTCCTGATTCCGCTGGACAACTCTAAAAAGTTGTAGTGTTGATTTTTTAATTGCCATAACGGGGCAACTAGAAATCTGAAGACCGCGATCGCCCAAAACACACCAAACCAAGCCCTACAATTGGGGCACCATTTTACATCCCCCTTTTTTATGACTATTGGCATTTGGATATTGGGCGATCAACTATGGATCGATCAATCGGCGCTCAAGAGTGGCGTAGATCAGAAGACTCAGACCCCAGTGCTGTTAATCGAATCGCTGCTGCACGCGCAGCAGCGTCCTTATCACAAGCAAAAGCTGGTGCTGGTGTGGTCGGCAATGCGGCACTTTGCCGAGGAGCTAAAGCAAGATGGCTGGTCGGTAACTTATTACGAGCTAGCCTCCAACTTTGAAACTCCCTTACGCGAATGGATAAAAAACTATCAAATTACCGAAATCCGAGTGATGGAGCCGAGCGATCGCCCCTTTACGACCCTACTGCGATCGCTCGATTTGCCCTGTCAAATCACCCTCATCCCCAGCAACCGTTTTTTATGGCAAACAGACGACTTTGATCAGTGGGCAAAAAACCGCAAACGCCTCGTAATGGAAGACTTTTATCGAGAAGGTCGCCGCCGCTTTGACATTTTAATGGAGGGAAAACAACCCATTGGCGGCACCTGGAACTTTGACAAAGAAAACCGCCAACCGCCTAAAGGCAAACTTAATACGCCACCGCCCCTTTGGTTTGAACCCGACGACATCACCCAAACCGTGATTCAGCAGGTTGAGCAACTCACCATCCCCACCCACGGTCACGCTACACCCTTTCGTTGGGGAACCAATCGCCACCAAGCATTACAAGTGCTGGATCACTTCATCCAAACGCGGTTGCCTAACTTTGGACCTTACCAAGATGCCATGGTGACCGACGAAGAAACCATGTGGCACGCGCTCCTGTCCCCCTACCTCAACATCGGCTTGCTCCATCCAGCCGAGTTGGTCGCCGCTGCTGAAAAAGCCTTTCACGAAAATGATCTCAGCATCAACAGCGTTGAGGGTTTTATTCGGCAAGTATGCGGTTGGCGAGAATATATGTATGCGCTATATCAACACGTCAGCGACGACTACTTTGCCAACAACTGGTTTAATCATAGCCAGCCCATGCCAAAGTTCTTTTGGGATGCAGACCAAACTGATATGAATTGTCTACATCAAACCCTGAAACAAGTTGAGCAGATCGGCTATGCCCATCACATTCAACGATTGATGATTTTGAGCAATTTCTGCTTAATTTCTGGGTTGTCACCCCAAGCGGTTGAGGATTGGTTTCACGCTGCTTTCATTGATGCCTATGACTGGGTGATGCAAACCAATGTGCTTGGCATGGGGTTGTTTGCCGATGGCGGGATGTTGGCATCTAAGCCTTATGCTGCTTCTGCCAACTACATCAATAAAATGAGCGACTATTGCGGGCAGTGTGTTTACAAGCCCAAAGTGAAGATTGGTGCAGATGCTTGCCCGTTCAACTTTTTTTACTGGAACTTTCTCGATCGCCACCGCGATCAACTCAAATCTCAAGGTCGCATGAGCTTTGTTCTGGCAAACCTCGACAAAATGCCAGCGACAGATCTAGAAGAAATTCGCCAGCAAGCGCAACAGTGGCACGAAAGCAATCAGCAATAAGACTCATGGGTAGAAACTTAGATAGTTTTGGCTCAACAATTGATCTTTCGCAAGGTATCTTTCATGAGCATTTTTTGCCTTTTTATAACTGTTTGCAATTCTTATTGTTCTCACTCGTTTTCCGAATTAATTCCACAGGCTTTCCACAAGTTTTCCATAGTTTCGCCAAGATTTTCCACGGGCAAAATGAAGGGTTCCTCGGTGGAAAATGACTAGATGGATTGATGTGCTGTTTGAGCAAAACGCGGATGAACACTCAAATTGAGTGGCTCTACTTGAAAAACAATGAAGAACTGTAACGGGGATCAGACTCAAATGCCGATTCTCTCGTAGAGGGTTTTTCCGGGTTTAAGGGCTAATGGTTTTTATTAAATTGACAACTTGCCTAAGGCTATACACAATAGGGCGGGTTACCTCTCCAGCGCCTTACTGAAAACAGGTCAATAACTGGGTTCTAAGCATTTGAATGAGGGGGTTTATAAAGTTCTCTTCAGGGTTTGGGTGCAGCGTCACGGTTACGGCTTCTTCTATTTGACTAACTTCAGCACAATGAGGGTTTCACCGATATGACGGTAAGTATTTTGGCAGAAATTCCTGATGAGCTTCATCTAGAGATCGCGGGCTATTTGGAAAACCATGCCAATTGGGATCAAGATCGATTATTCACAGCGGCTTTATCTCTCTTTTTGCTGCAAAATGAAGAGAGCAGCAGTACAACTGCTAGTTTGCCTCAGCAAGCTGCACGAGTTTACTTAGATTCAGTGTTTCAATATCCGGTTTAGGAATTGTGGAGTTTGATTTCAAATTATGTGCAAATTCCGCTCTGCCATCCAAAATCTGAAACTCTAGAAAAGGCTGCGTAGAAGCGATAGGTTGAGGATCAAATTTTGGCTGATGGACAGACCTAAATTTGCGATCGCCCAATCTGAAGTTCTAAAAAGGATTTAAGAATGGCATATTTTTGGTTCAAAGCATTTCATATCGTCGGCATGGTTTGCTGGTTTGCGGGCTTGTTTTATCTGCCTCGGCTATTTGTGTATCACGCAGAAGCCTATGAGCAGCCAGAACCCGCTCGCAGCATTTTAACCAACCAATATCAGGTGATGGAAAAGCGGCTTTATAGCATCATTATGAATCCGGCAATGTTGCTGACGATCGCCATGGCGATCGGGTTAGTGACCACCGAGCCAGACGTGATGAAACAGCCGTGGATGCACATTAAACTAGGCTTTGTGCTGTTGCTGGTGGGCTATCATCACTACTGCAAGCGGATCATGAAAAAGCTGGCGGCGAACGAGTGCAAAATGACCGGGCAGCAGTTCCGCTGGTTTAACGAAATTCCTACCGTATTTTTTGTGATAGTCGTCATGCTGGCAGTGTTCAAAAATAGTCTGCCCACGGATTCGACGACTGGGTTGATTGCAGCGATGGTGGTTGGCATGGCGGCGGCAATTCAACTGTATGCCCGCAAGCGTCGTCTCGCTGGTGAACCGGTAGACTCAACTGCGGCGATCGGCAGCCCTGAAGGATCTGTTTAGCATTTTCTGATTAATGGGCTGATAGTCAGTAATCGTTTTTAGGGCGTAGCAATACGCCTTTTTAATGCGTTTAAATGGGGAAAACTGGATGGCTAGGAAGACGGTGTTTATTGGCATGAGCGTAATTGTTCCTCGGCGATCGCCCCAATCCTTAATTCATTCGATTCTGGCAGGACTGCTCATTTCAACTCTATCAAGCTGTAGAGCGATCGCCGATTTTACGACCCTAAATCCTCAAGCATCCTCGCCCTTTGCCAAAGAGTTAGCGGTGATTGTCAACCAGGCAGATCCGCTGAGCGTGGAGATTGCTCGATATTATCAGCAGGTGCGGGGCATTCCTGCCGATAATATGATCGTGGTGTCTTTTGATTCAAGCCAGCGATCGCTGTCCCCAGAAGAGTTTCAAGCCCTCAAAGCAGAAGTAGATCGTAAAACTCCAGAGACGGTTCAAGGGTTTGCTTTAACCTGGGCAGCCCCCTATCAAGTCGGCTGTATGTCGATTACGGCGGCGTTTACCTTTGGGTATAATCAGCGGTTTTGTGCCAAGGGCTGCAAGCTGACTCAGCCTAATCCCTACTTTAATCAAGACAGCATCAAGCCCTACACCGATTTTCGGATGCGCCCCGCGATGGCGATCGCGGCGACCAGTTTTGAGCAGGCAAAAGCTTTGATCGATCGCGGTATTGCCGCTGACGGCACCAACCCCAAAGGCACCGCCTACCTGCTCAGCACCAGCGACAAAACCCGCAATCGTCGCGCTCCTGCCTATCCATTTGTCACCCAGCAGGTCGCGCCATTCTTTGACATCGCGATCCTCAAGAGTGATGCCCTGGAAAATAAACGGGATGTGATGTTCTATTTTACGGGCGTGACTCAGGTGAAAAAGCTGGAAACCATTCAATTTCGACCGGGCGCGATCGCCGATCACCTCACGTCTTTTGGCGGTATGTTAACTGATAGCTCTCAAATGAGCAGCCTCCGCTGGCTGGAAGCAGGCGCAACGGGCAGCTACGGAACCGTGGTGGAACCCTGCAATTTTCCCCAAAAGTTTCCCTTTCCAGCGATCGCAATGCACTACTACCTGCAAGGAAACACCCTGCTGCAAGCCTATTGGAAAAGCGTCGCCCAACCCGGACAAGGCATCTTCATTGGCGACCCTTTGGCAAGACCCTTTGGAAAACAGAAACCGGGTTTCTAGGCTAGCCTTCTCTTTCTACTTGCCCAACAGTTTGACAATGCCAATCCCGCCGAAGTAGAGCGCGGTGATTGCCCCACCCAGCAAGCTTTGAGTCAGCGGGTCAGTGGAAGGAGTCAACACGGCACCCACTACTGCCGCACCCACCAACACAAACCGCCACCCTGACAGCATTTGCCGAGAAGACACAATTCCTAGCAAGCCGAGCAATGCCTGAATAATCGGCACCTGAAACGCCAATCCGGTGCTAAACAGCAGCAGCAGCACAAATTCAAAATATTTTTCGATCGACCAGCTTTGCTCCACCACATCCGCGCCATAGGTGATGAAAAAGTTGAGCGCAGCGGGGATCAAGGCAACGTAGGCAAACGCCAATCCTGCGACAAACAAAATGCTGGAGCCAAACACGATCGGAGCCAACAGCCGCCGCTCTTTGCGAGTTAGACCGGGCACCACAAACGCCACGATTTGATACAAAATCACCGGACTTGCCACCAGAATGCCGCAATAACCCGCCACTTTAATCGAAACAAAGAAATATTCTCCTGGGGCAAGCTGAAGAAATTTTACGCCCTGTGCTGGAATTTGGAGCAGTTGCACAATCGGTTTAACCCCGGCAAAGCAAGCGATCGCGCCAACCCCTACCGCGATCAGCGCATAAAAGATCCGCTGCCGCAGTTCTTCTAAATGATCAAACAAAGACATCTCTTTTTCGTCGGGTAGGTCATCATCAAGATCTACCGAGTCATCCACAAAATCAACCTGATGGGTAACCTGAGGGATTGTCTTATTTTGAGTGGCTAAATCTTGACTGGAGGTTTCTAGATTTAAAGGCGCGGTCATGGGCTGCAACACTTATGCAAAAAGCTGTTTATTTATTGTATCTAGGTGAGTCATCAATCTTGACCAGAGACGGTACGGTAAGATGCTATTGTTTATAAAAATTTTGAGAAGGAAAACTGGATGGATCGGCTTAAAACTCAAGCAAGCAAACTCTGGCAGCTTATTTCTAACCCAGCAACGGCTGCAACCTATCAACATACTTTAGGCACGACTGGGACAATTCTCAAAGAAACAGGATTATTGCTTTGGTTGATTGTGTGTCTAGTGCTTGTGTTGGGCGACTGGTTTTGGCAAACATCCTATGCCACGGGTCAAAAAACTCGTATCTGGATAGACGAAATGCAAACGAGCATCAACGAACCCGCCCCAAAGACAAGTAGCGGAGATCTATTGGGTAAAACCGGAAAGTCGTTATTATCGGTTGGACAAACAAGCTTGGCAGCAGCTCTAGCCGCCGCCAAAGGGCAACTGGGCATTGATCTCGCCGATGCCCAACCCATCGGATTAATACCCCCATCTCTGGAAGAAACCGCTCCTACACCTATCGCTTCAACCTCTTTGGCAACGCCTGAAACGCCCTATACAGAACCTCCAGAGGCTTGAGCTTAGGAGAACAACCGGTATTACCGTCATAGGTGAGACCTCATGGATGCAGTTTCGACCCAGAGCGGTGCTTCCAAAAAATCTATCACGGCTGATTCACTCGGCACAGTTTATTTGTGGTTCATATATATTTCTGAAAATAAGGGCTGGTCTTATCTCTGACCACTAGAATTAAGACAGCCTTGTGTGGATGATCTGACCCGATACCCCTGTGAGATTTTGGATTGCTGATTTATTGGCAACATCGCGAGTATGGAAGAACAGCAGCATCTATCCATTGCAGACATTGATCCAGAAGACTGGAACCTAACGCCAGAGCCAGTTAAGCAATTTGTGGAGGCATTACTGGCAAGAGGCAAGCAGCATGAAATTTTACTAGAAGATCAAAGCCGACTCACCCAGTTTTTGGATGCAACCCCCATTGGGATTGCCGTCCATGACTCCACTGGGCGGCTAGCCTACATGAATCATGTGGGACAGGAATTATTAGGCATCGATCGCTCTTCTGACCCTCAAACTCATCATCTGCCTGAAATCTTTCAGGTCTACCGCATCTCCAGCCAAACCCTGCATCCCGTTGCGGAACGACCGAGCAATCTGGCACTCGCGGGGAAACCGGTGTCAGTGAACGACCTGGAAATTCATCGGGCGGATCAGGGGGTGCCGCTGGAGGTGTGGGCAACTCCGATTTTTGACGATCGCGGACAGGTTGAATACACGATCGCCGCCTTTCAAGACATCACGGAACGCCGCCGCAGCGAAGCAGAACGACACCAAATCGAGCAGGCGTTGGCTGCCAGTGAATCCCGTTATCGCCAAGTCGTGCAAACCCAAAGCGACTTTATTTTGCGATCGCTGCCCGACACCACCATCACCTTTGCCAACGATGCCATGTGTCGCGCCTTGGGGCAATCCTTAGAGCAGGTCACTGGGCAACAATGGCGTGATTTTGCCTACGGTGAAGATTTGCCGATTATCCTTCAGCAGATTACGACCCTCACCCCCGATCATCCCAGTTTTGTGGCAGAAAATCGCGATCGCCGGGCGGATGATCAAACAGGCTGGACGCAATGGCTCAACGAGGGGATTTTTAATGAGCAGGGCTATCTAGTTGAGTTGCAATCGGTGGGGCGAGATATCACCACATTGAAGCAAGCTGAAGCCGCGCAACGGAAGAGCGAGGAGCGCTACCGTCAGGTGGTTGAAACGATGCTCGAAGGAATTTGGATAATTGATGCAGAGAGTCGCACCACTTACACCAATCCTCGCATGGCAGAAATGCTGGGCTATACGGCGGATGAAATGATAGGAAAAGATTTATTCCACTTCATGGATGAGTCAGGACAAGCGATCGCTAACCGAAACTTGGAATGTCGCAAGCAAGGAATTGAAGAACAGCACGACTTCCGATTTAAGACGAAAACAGGACAGGATATATGGGCTTTGCTTTCGACCAATCCCTTATATGACGATGCCGGAAACCATATGGGGGCGCTGGCAACAGTCACCGACATTACCGATCGCAAACAAGCAGAAGCATTACTCCACCAGCGGGAACAGTCCCTACGGAAACGGGTAGACCAAGAGCAAACACTCAGGCGCATCTTGCAGGCAATTCGCAAATCTCTCAATCTGGACTTAATTTTCAGAACCGCCACGGCAGAAATTGCCCTACTGGTGCAAGCCGATCGCTCGGCTGTGGTTCAATATCTCCCAGAGCGTCAGTGCTGGAGGCATATTTCCGAATATCGGAAAAGCCTAGATATCCCCGATACCCTGGGGACAGAAATTCCGGATCAAGACAACCCCCTCGCCGAGCCACTGAAACAATTCAAAGTGATTCGGATTGACCATTCCGAGGTGATTGGGGATGAGATTAATCAAGAATTTGCCCAGATCTTTCCCGGCTCTTGGCTCCTAGTGCCCCTGATTGTGGATCAAAAACTGTGGGGCAGTTTTAGTATGGTTCGATTTCAAGCCACGGCTTCTTGGACGGAGGAAGAAGCGACTCTGGTGCAAACCATTGCCGACCAATTGGCGATCGCCATCCAGCAGGCGCAGGCATTTGAGCGCGCTCAAACCGAAATCGCAGAACGGCAGCAAGCGGAGGCAGACCTCAGAGCCGCCCTCTCCGAGAAAGAAGTGCTGCTTAAAGAAATTCACCATCGGGTGAAAAACAACCTCCAGATTGTGTCTGGATTGCTGCAACTGCAAGCCCAAAGCCTGCAAGATTCTCCCGCTGTTTACGCGCTGAGAGAAAGCCAAAATCGGGTCGAGTCCATGTCGTTGATCCACAAAAAGCTCTATATTTCATCAGACCTGGAACAAGTTGATGCGGCGGATTATATTCAAAGCTTAGCCACCAGCTTGCTGACCACTTACCAGGTTTCGCCCGGAGCGATCGCCCTACACGTAGATGTGGAGCCAGTGATTTTAAGCCTCGACCAAGGGATTCCCTGTGGATTAATCATCAACGAGCTAGTCTCCAATGCGCTCAAATATGCGTTTCCTACCCATCAACCGGGCGAAATTCGGATTCAGTTACGGCAGATTGGGCACGAGCTTGAGTTAATCATTCAAGACAATGGAATTGGACTGCCAGACCATTTAGACTTAACCCATATCCAGTCTTTGGGGCTTTCGCTGGTCTATGCCTTGTCAACGGAGCAGCTAGAAGGCAGCCTGACCGTTGATCGCAGGCAGGGAACGACGTTCAAGATAAAATTTCTAGAGTCGGCATCACAAAAATAGAGGTTGAATGGCTAGCACGAAGATTTTGGTGGTCGAAGACGAGGTAATCGTTTCCAAAACCATTACCAGTCAACTCAAACAGTTGGGATATATCGTCACCGCCACGGCTTCATCGGGTGAAATGGCGATCGCCAAAGTCATTGAAACTCCTCCCGATCTGATCCTGATGGATATTGTCTTAAAAGGCTCTATGGATGGGATTGCTACCGCCGCCCAGATTCGAGAACAGATCGATATTCCCATCATTTACTTGACAGCCTATGCCGACGACAGCACCCTCCAGCGGGCAAAGGAAACTCAACCCTTTGGCTACATCGTCAAACCCTTTACCGCCGACGATTTGCGCGTTGCTGTTGAGATGGGTCTGTTTAAACATCAAGTTGCCCGCGAACTGCAAGACAATCGAGATCAACTAGCAACGCTGCTCCGCTCCATGAGTGATGGCGTAATTGCTACCGATGCCGAAGGCGTGATCACGTTTATGAACCCTGCCGCTGAAGCCTTAACCGAATGGCAGCAAGATGAGGCTTTGGGGCAGGCAGTGACGACCGTGTTTCAGCTAATGGATGAAGTGACTGAAACGCCTGCCGAAAACCCGATCGCAAAAGTATTGACCTCTCAACAGGTGGCATATCTAGACAATTTCACCGCATTAGTTACCAAAACGGGAACCCAGATTCCCATTGGCGATAGCGCCTCGCCGCTCAAACGCCTCTCTGGCGAAATACTGGGTGCGGTAGTGGTGTTTTGGGATATGAGCGATCGCCGTCAGACCGAAATGCTATCCCAAGCATTAGCAAAAGAAAAAGAACTTAATCAGCTAAAGTCTCAGTTTGTCTCCACCGTTTCCCACGAATTTCGTAATCCCCTCGCCATCATTCGCACCGCCACTGAGCTACTAGAAAAAAGACAAAATCTGACAGACCCTCAAAAACAAGCTTACCTGCAACGGATCAAAACCTCGGTTCGCTCCATGAACCAATTGATGAAAGATGTTTTGTTTATGGGGCAAGCCGAAGCTGATCGACTGACATATCAGCCTGCACCCCTTCCTCTAGAGCAATTCTGCCGGGATCTAGTCGAAGAATTTTCGATGTTTGAAGGGCGATCGCATTCCATTGTGTTCACCTGTGAAGGAGAGAGCCAAAATGCCTGGATGGATGACAGACTCTTGCGCTACATTTTGACCAATCTGTTATCCAACGCGATTAAATATTCTCTCCCTAGCACCACAGTGCAACTGATCCTCAGAATTGAAGCAGTTAAGCAGATGGCAACGTTTCTGGTAGAAGACCACGGCATTGGAATTCCTGAAGCCGATCAAACCCGATTGTTTGAGTCCTTTTTTCGGGCTACCAATGTCGCGTCCATTCAAGGAACCGGATTGGGATTGGCGATCGTCAAGCGCTGTATCGATGCCCACTCCGGTCACATCATCTTTAGCAGCCAAGAAGGAACAGGCACCACCGTTACCGTCACACTACCCCTCACCTTGCATCCTTGACCCCTGCGCCATTCAAAACTCAAAATATCTCCTAGGTCAACGCTGAGTGCAATGCACACGCTACGCGAACGCGAACAGAACTCAAAACTCAAAACTCTCCCCCCAACCCCTCGTATCCTGCCTAACGCACAGTTTTTGCATAGGTACGCTAGACTATCAACTCTGATAAGTCATAACCACCATAGGAAAAAAGCATGGGAAGACGCTCAACTGCGATGAATACTGATGCTGAGTCAGTAGACCAGCCAACGACAGTAAAAAATCAGTCCAAAGCAGTTGAAGCGGTTCAGGAGGCGCTAGAGAAACAGGGCGAACCTGAGAAGAAGCGCGATCGCGCCCCGCGTTCTAATGGTCATCTATCCCCGATCGCGCCTGATTCTCCCCCTTGGACGATTGAAGACAGCGAAGAACTCTATCGGATTAACGGCTGGGGTGAACCCTACTTTTCGATTAACGCCGCAGGTCATATCACCGTTTCACCCCAAGGCGATCGCGGTGGCTCTTTAGATTTGTATGAATTGGTCAATTCCCTCAAGCTGCGAAACCTGGAGCTACCGCTGCTGATCCGCTTCTCAGATATTTTGTCTGATCGGATCGAGCGACTGAATGCTGCTTTTGCCAAGGCGATCGCTCGATATAACTATGACGGTGCCTATCGCGGCGTGTTTCCCGTGAAATGCAACCAGCAGCGCCACTTAGTCGAGTCTCTCGTCAAGTTTGGCAAGCCTTACCAGTTTGGGTTAGAAGCAGGTTCCAAACCAGAACTGATGATTGCTCTGGCAACCCTGCAAACGTCGGGAGCTTTATTAATTTGCAACGGCTACAAAGACCGGGAATATATTGAGATGGCGGTCTTGGCGCAGCAGTTGGGCAAAACTGCCATTATTGTGCTGGAGCAAGTGGAAGAAGTGCCGATGGTGATTGCCGCAAGTCGCAAATTGGGCATTGCTCCTGTCGTCGGGGTGCGCGTCAAGCTCAGCAGCAAAGGCATTGGGCGTTGGGGCACCTCGGCAGGCGATCGCGCGAAGTTTGGGCTAACCATTCCCGAAATCCTCCAGACCGTAGAATTGCTGCGAGAAGCGGATTTACTCGATTCTCTCCAGCTTTTGCACTATCACATTGGCTCCCAAATTTCCTCAATTTCGGTGATTAAAGATGCGATTCGAGAAGCGAGCCAGGTTTACGTTGAACTAGCCAAACTCGGCGCGGGGATGCGCTACTTGGATGTGGGCGGCGGCTTAGGGGTAGATTATGACGGCTCTAAAACTAACTTCTACGCCTCCAAAAACTACAATGTGCAAAACTACGCTAACGACATTGTGGCAGAAGTGAAAGAAGCCTGCGTTGAACGGGCGATCGCGATGCCAACGCTGATTAGCGAAAGTGGACGGGCGATCGCCTCCCATCAGTCGGTATTGGTCTTCAACGTGCTGGGAACTAGCGACGTGCCCACCGGTGCACCCCAACCCGTGGGCGAAGCAGAACATCTGATTATCCGCAACCTCTGGGAAACCTATAACTCTCTCACGGTAGATAATTACCAGGAGGCATACCACGATGCGGCTCAGTTCAAAGAAGAAGCCGTTAGTCTGTTTAACTTTGGCTATGTGAGTTTGCCAGAGCGTGCCCGCGCCGAGCGGCTGTTTTGGGCGTGTTGCCAAAAGATTTTGGAGATTGCCCGTCAGCAAGACTATGTGCCCGATGATCTAGAAGATCTAGAAAAAATCATGGCATCGATCTACTACATCAACTTGTCGGTGTTTCAGTCTGCGCCCGATAGCTGGGCGATCGATCAGCTTTTCCCGATCATGCCGATCCATCGGCTGGATGAAGAACCCACCAAACGCGCCACCCTCGCGGATCTCACCTGCGACAGCGACGGTAAAATCGACCAGTTCATCGACCTGCGCGATGTCAAACACGTTCTGGAACTGCACCCGCTCCATACCGATCAACCCTACTATTTGGCAATGTTTTTGGGCGGTGCCTATCAGGAAATTATGGGTAATCTGCACAACCTGTTTGGCGACACCAATGCCGTTCACATTACTCTTACGCCGAACAAGGGGTATCAGATTGATCAGGTGGTCAAGGGCGACACCATGACGGAAGTGTTGGGCTATGTCCAGTACGACTCAGAAGATATGGTCGAAAGCATTCGTCAGCAAACCGAACTTGCCCTCCAGGAAAGCCGGATCACGCTGCAAGATTCGCAACTGCTGCTGCAAAACTATGAACGCAGCCTCAGCCGCTACACTTATCTGTCGTCTTAAGACTGCCCTCACCCTAGCCCTCTCCCAGTGAGAGAGGGAACCGGAAATACCCGAAAGTCATTCTCGATTTGTCTGACCACGGTCAACGCAGAGTAGCTGACTCCAGCGGTGCCTTCACCGGGGTGGGTCGAGTCGCCGACGAGCCAGAGCGATGGGATCGGGGTGCGGTTAGCAAAGCCAAAAGGACCAAAAGTGGGGATGCGCTGCCCAATACCGCCCACAATTCCACGATCGCGTGCCGTATATCTAGCAAAGGTGCGGGGAGTCCCGGCTTCTATCACTTGGATGGTTTGATCGTTGAGCGTGAAAAACTGACTCAGACGGGCGATCGCTTGATCCAGGTAGCGCTGTTTCAAGGAGTCATAATCGGCTTCCCACCAAGGTTGAGTGTCCGTAAATGACGAAGCAATGATCGTTGCTTTGCCTGCCGGTGCCCGACCATCTCCCGGCTTGCTAACCGACACAAACAGCGAATTATTTTCGGCTATCGCCCCACCATAGTCATACAAAAATTGTAAATGAGGCGGACAGTCTGCCGGAATGGCGCTTTGATCTACACCGAGATAAATTACAAACGCACCCGATGACGGCGGCAATTTTTCCACGCGCTGCTGATAGCCCTTCGGAGCCTCGTCGTCCAATAGCTGCATCAGATTTTGCACCGTCACATTTGCCACAACATGATCGGCGGGTTCCGTCCAAATTTTGCCTGTTTTCTGATCGCGAATAGTAATCCCAGTGGTGCGACCTTTTTGAGTATGAATTTGCTTGACCGTATGACGCAACAACAACTTGCCGCGATCGCGTTCCAAGGCAGAAACAAGGCGATCGCTTAACGCCTGCATGCTGCCCTGCAAGTGAAACAATCCATGGGGTGCTTGCGACATGGCTAATGCAGTTGCCGCATACAGCAAAGCAGTTTCGTCTGTATCCACTTGGGAGTATAGTTTAAGCTGCATATCGAGGAAAGTTTTGAGGCGGCGATCGCCCTCCAACCGAAACCCTCGCAACGCATCCCCCACCGTCGAAAAAGCATAAGGCAACGTCAATAGCGTATGAGGACGAACCGCCTTGACCAATTGCAGCAAATCCCAAGCATTGCGCGGCGGTAAAACGGGATCGCGCCCCTGAAACGCCCAGCTATAGCGAAATAATCCTGCCAGCAGTTGCCAAAAAGGTTCACTGTTAGGAAACTGCCGCGATCGCTCTGCCTTCCACTTTTCTGGGTCGCGCCAAACGCGAATCGGGTCGGTTTCTCCCGGCAAATAGACCGCACAAGCCGGATCACAATAAGTCGCAGCGGGTAGATCAATCTCTAGCTCTGCAAAAATCCGATGATGGATGCCACCCGGTTCCAAACCAGCCACTTGGGTTGCGCCCACATCAAAGGTAAAGCCCTGCCGCTTAAAAGTAGACGCACAACCACCCGGCACCAATGCCTGCTCTACTATCAACACGGAATAGCCCCGATGGGCAAGCAATGCCCCTGCCGTCAGCCCACCGATGCCCGCCCCAATCACTACGACCCGTTTGCCAGTCATGCCACACTTTACATTTGTTAACCTTCTTTATCCTAACGGGAGTTCAGACAAAATTTCTTCCACCGCTCAGAGGAGGTCGTATCTAAAACCTAACGTCGGCTTTAGGGGATGAAGAGCTATTGTTAGCCTGCTTCGATGCTAATATTCAAACCTTCCAATAATTGTTCTGCAATATCAATTAGCTCACATACAGCCTCTTGCGTAAGTTGGGTTGTTTTAAAGCCATGAGCGATCGCATTACGTAATGAGAGCGCATCCATGAGTAAATGGTACTCGGATCGGGAAATTACACCCTCAGTCACTAATTGTTTTACTAAATAAAGCGAATCAAATCTCTGTAAACTTAGTCCCTCATCCTCTGCAACAAGCCTTAAAGTTGCCTCAACTAGAGACCAAGAATAGAGGATAGCCGACTCTAGGTGTTGTGTTGCAAGTTGTCTCGCCACTTGCAGTCTTGCTTCTATTTCAGGTTTCTGAAGAGACCTTTCAGCTTTTGAGGAATAATTAGCATCTTCTGAATTAATCATCACTAACTCAAATCGCCAGCCAGGATGTTGCTCTACAGTTTGGGTTAGATTCCGTAAATATTGTGTAGAGGAAGAATTCAGTGAAGAACGTGACTTAACTTCAATTATCACGGCTTCATCTCCCCGTCTTGCCATCATATCAGGGCGATAATTTCTAAGAAAACTAGGTAGATCCTCAGGGTTTGGATGAAAAGAAACCTCATATCCCTTGTTACGATATTCTTCTGCTAGTTTCAGTAATCGCTCTCTTTCTAGGTTTGCAGTTGAGGTTGCCATTAGATAAGTACCTCTTGATCAGGAGCATTAACTACGACAATATGCAAGAACTCATTTCCACGGGAAAAGCCTTCTGCTAGGGTCGAGGTCATGTTTTTTACTTTAAAGTTACCTGATAAATTTCGCTTCCTGACAAGCACATCAGTTATTTGAGCATCATCAATGTAAGCTAATCCAATTATGGCATCTTGAATTGGCTTGATGATATTGTCCACATCTATTTCAACAGAATCGTAGAAATAGGTTACTTGGAGCATAATCAGACCAGTAGCTGCTTTTTGCTCGGGCGACCAGTATTTTTCAGCTTCGTGCCGTACCGCTACTTTCCAGGCTCTAAGACGCTCACGCCTACGAGCCTGTTGTGATACAGGTGGTCCGTCTACTATGAACTCAAATCTCGTCAACGCGCTTTTAACTAAAGAGGATGAGTTACTTTAGGCTACTGTTGGCATTTCACATACATTCTCAACAGAACGTGGCAAACTAACCACTATTTAGACTAAAAGTCTTTGCATAACACGCCAAAACAGGTGAATAAGTGAATGATTTATGTACAATGCCCCCTAATCAGGATAGATGAGCGGAAAATTTTGATAACTATGCCGTCTTGGATGGATAGGCAGAATTTTTCTGTCCATCGTCAGAAATTTACGGTCGTCAACGATCGCAAATTCCCAAATCTTACTCAGCGATCGCCCTAACCAATCGGTCTTGTTCCATTGAAATCTGTTTAAAAATTGCAACCTTGCAACCTTTGCCGCGATCGCCCAATAGTTCTGCGTACCAGCGAACTCAACCAGCCGAATGCAAATACTCATGCCACTGCAACTAGGTAGCGTTCTGCTTCATAAAAGCTCTCCGCACTAGGATGAGGAGGAACCCTAGCCCTGTAAAGGCGGTTGCCAAAAGGTGACTTTCTTTAGACGCAAAGGCGATCAGCACCAGGTTGGAAACAAGTGCCAGAACTGGAATGATCAAAGGCACTCGAAACCCTTCATTATTGCCTTCTCGACGTTTAATGACGAGCAGTGACAGATTCACCAAACAAAACATGGCAAGAATGAGAGTTGCAGTGGTGCCCGCCAAAAATTGCAGTGTGCCCGACAGCGCCAGAAAGATGGCGATCGGCAGAATCACGATAATCGTGCGATAAGGCGTTGCGCGGGTTGCGTGTAGTTTGCTAAACCAAGCGGGTAGCAACCCATCGCGCGACATCCCAAAAAGCAACCGCGAAGCCGTGATGAAGTTCAGCAGAGCGGTGTTGAGGACTGCGAATAGGGCGATGAAAGTAAACACCACGCCTGGAAAATTTGGCTGCGCTCGAAGAACCACATCCAGTAGCGGAGCTTTAGAATCAAACAGTTCCGCCGGACTTAAGACCTGAGTCGCAAGCCAGGAAACCAGAATATAAATCACTCCAGCAATACTTAGTGATAACAAAATGGCTCTAGGTACGTTGCGCTCAGGCTCGTTGACTTCTTCCGCAACATTCACAATGTCTTCAAAGCCAATAAAGGCGTAAAAGGCAAGTGCTGCCCCTTGAAAAATGGCAATCCACGTTGCCTGTCCACTGACGACCGGAGCCGCCACAGCCGCAGGATTGGCTGCGCCACCGTTGAGAAAAAGGACTGACACCACAATCACGACAAGCAGCCCAGAAACCTCAAGCGTGGTACAAAAAATGTTGAGATTTGACGATTCCTGCATTCCTCGAAAATTGATGAAGGCAAGACCGCAGAATAACGCCAGAATAACCGACCAGTCTGGAAAAATGGGAGCAAAAGTGGTCAAATAGCCTGCAAACGCTTTGGAAAGAGTTGCCATTGAAACCAGGCAGGTACAAAACATCAGCCAACCGACTATGACAGAGAGCCAGTCGGTGCGAAAAGCCCGATGCACAAAGCAAGCAACGCCTCCACTGAGGGGAATGCGGCTACCCAGTTCGGCATAGCTCAAAGCGGTCAGCGCTGCGACTGACATCGCCACCAGAAAAGAAGCCCAAACGAGACCACCAGAAAGCCCAGCAATTTTGCCCACAACGGCGTAGATGCCAGCGCCAAGAATATCACCAACGCCATAAATCACAAGTGTGGTTAGGGTAAACACTCGTTTCAAGGACGCTGTTTCTTCAGTTGTTTCCATACTCTTTTACTGTATAAATTTAATGCGTCTGCAAGTGTAGAAGCACTCAAACAAACTAAGACTCTTTGCAGGCGGATGGCGATTCGCTTAATAGCCATCCAATTTTCATGAGTTTGACTCATAAAAACTAAATCCTAGCCCCTAAATTGTGCAACTTAAAGACACAAAATACACATCCGCTTAGCAGTTAGAGAGAATAGCTAGGTTTTTGGCATTTGAAGGGCGGGGATTTTGAGAGGAAGGGCACCATCTAAGGCGATCGCACCCAAGCGCGATCGCAATCTGAAGGGATGAAATTGTTTTGTTAATGAAGCGTAAGTCTGATTACCCTTTTGATCTAGCGGGTAGGAAACACCCGAACCGACGCACTCGTGGTGGAAAGGTGAACAGGAGTGCCAATTTGCAGGTCTATGTGGATTGATGTGCGCGCATAGAGAGCTTGCCCACTGGCAGTTACGAGCCAATAGCGATATTCACGCCCTATAAACTGACGATCGCGAATTACCACCTTGCTTGTCTCATCGATTGCCAACTGCAACGCCTCCTGACGAATCATCACGGTGGCATGATCTGGTGCAATGCGATCGCCTTCAAACCAGCCAATTTCGGTTTGCCAGCCTTCTTCTTGCCAATAGGCAGGCAAAAAATTTGCCTGGGTGACAAATTCCGCCACAGATTGAGATTGGGGCGTGTGATAAAGCATTTCGGGCGTGTCAATCTGTTCTAAATTGCCTTGGCACATGACCGCCACAAAATCGCACATGGACAATGCTTCTTCTTGATCATGGGTGACAAAAATTGCGGTAGTTTGGCTGGTTTTGAGAATGTCGCGAATCTCCTGCCGCAGCCGCAGCCGCACCTGCACATCCAAATTGCTTAAGGGTTCGTCGAGCAATACTAGAGCGGGTTGGGGGGCTAGGGCACGCGCCAGAGCAACGCGCTGTTGCTGCCCTCCCGATAGCTCATGAGGATATCGCGTTTCTAGCCCAGTTAAACCAACTAGCGCGATCGCGTCATGGATCAATTCCTGGATTTGCTTTGCCGAGTAGCGCCTTTGGCGGGATTGCTGCAAACCGAATGCTACGTTTTTTGCCACAGTCAGATGAGGAAACAGCGCGTAATCCTGAAATACCATGCCCACATCTCGGCGTTCTGGCGGTTGCCAGATGCCTTCTCCAGCAACTCGCCGCCCCGCCAGATCGATTGTTCCAGACTGGGGACGTTCAAACCCAGCAATTAAGCGCAGTAAGGTTGTTTTGCCGCACCCTGAAGCCCCTAATAGCCCCAGCAGATCCCCCTGTTTCAGCGTCAATGAAACGTGATTGACGGCAGGGATAGAAGCTCTAGGGAACTGTTGAAAAACATGGTCAAGGCGGAGAATAATCGACTCATCCATCTAGTTGAAATTTATAATCATTAGGCTCATCCTATACTAAGGGGATTCTTGATATCTTGCTTGATCATTTCACCCAATTATCTGTATGCGATCGCCCTTTTCTCAAATTTCCGCTGCCCGCTTTCAACGACCGCTTTGGGATGGCTGGACAGTGGGCACCCTGTTGATTGCATTTTTACTATCGCTCCCCATTTGGGTGGTGTTAGGTAGCGCGTTTGTGGATGCGCGATCGGTTTGGCAGCACCTAGCTAGCACTGTTTTAGGCGTTTATATTTCAAACTCTCTCTGGTTAATGGTGGGCGTTGGCATCGGCACTGTGGTCATTGGGGTCAGCACTGCTTGGCTTGCCACGCTCTGTCGTTTTCCAGGACAGCGATTGTTTGAATCGGCTCTGCTATTGCCTTTGGCTGCTCCTGCCTACATCTTGGCGTATACCTATACTGAATTATTGGAATACTACGGACCCATTCAAACTCAGTTGCGGCAGTGGTTCGGCTGGCAGAGTATGCAGGATTATTGGTTTCCCAATGTGCGATCGCTGCCGGGGGCAATCATCCTATTGACGTTTGTGCTATATCCCTACGTCTATCTCCTTGCCCGAACAGCGTTTTTAACTCAATCCAACAGCTTGCTAGAAGCCAGTCATAGCTTGGGTTGCAGCCCTTGGCGCAGTTTTTGGCGGGTCGCTTTGCCGTTAGCGCGTCCGGCGATCGTGGCGGGCTTATCCTTAGCGTTAATGGAGACCCTAAACGACTTTGGCACCGTTGAGTTTTTCTCAGTTCCTACGTTTACCACAGGCATTTATCGCACCTGGTTTGGCATGGGTGAGCGGCTGGCAGCCTCTCAGTTGGCGGCATTGCTCTTACTATTTATTTTCGGCTTAATTGCTCTAGAGCGACTGTCCCGCCGACAGCAGCGCTACTATCAAACTCAACAACCGAGGCAGGCAAAGTCTCGCTATTTGCTCTCAGGGTGGCGCAGCTTACTAGCGATAGTCGTATGCAGTATGCCCATTATTCTAGGATTTTTTGTGCCTGCGGGGGTGTTAGTTCAATTGATGGGGGTCGGCAGTTCTACGGGAGCAGACTCACGCGGCGATCGCGATTTTCCGAGTGCGGCAGAGGCGAGCGAGGCAGTTGTGCAGAATGTCAACGATCGCTTTTGGGATTTTGCCAGCAATAGTTTGCTGTTGGCGCTAGTAACGGCGGCGATCGCGGTGTTGATTTCTATTTTTCTGGCGTATGGGAAGCGACTGCGTCCGGCGAACCATTGGGCGACTCAGATCGCGACTCTGGGCTACGCGGTGCCCGGAGCGGTGATTGCAGTTGGGGTTTTGGTGCCTTTGGGACGGTTTGATAATGCGCTGGATGCCTGGAGCCGCACCACCTTTGGAATTTCTACAGGACTGCTGTTAAGTGGCACGATCGCAGCGTTGGTCTTTGCCTATCTAGTGCGCTTCCTCGCAGTGGGGTTCGGCGCAGTCGAATCTAGCTTAGAGCGGATTAAGCCTACTCTAGATGATGCCGCACGCAGTTTAGGGTGCAGTACAGTCTCCACCTTGCAAAAAGTACATCTGCCGCTGATGCGAAGGGGTTTGCTCACCGGAGCAATTTTAGTATTCGTAGATGTGATGAAGGAATTGCCCGCCACATTAATTGTGCGTCCCTTCAATTTTGATACGCTGGCAGTCCGCGTTTACAACTTAGCCTCTGATGAGCGGTTAGCAGAAGCCGCCGCCCCGGCATTGGCGATCGTCCTGGTAGGATTGTTGCCTGTGATGTTACTCAGTTGGCAAATGGGGCAAGGCGATCGCGAATGTTGAAGCCAGTGACTCAATAGAAGGACGAAGTTAAAGCGATCTAAACCACCGAGTTTCGACTCCGCCCACCCCTCTTTCTACAGGAATATTGAGCCTTGAGCGGAGTCAAAATGCGCCCTGCAAATCATTGCATTCGCCTACTTCAAGCCTGCTTCGATCACTCCGCCCGTGCCTCCCTACGCCCAACCCGCGCGATCCATCGTTTTGAGCGCCACGGCATTCTTTTCGCCAAAAACCCTTGCATTGAGCCGATCTTCCTTGAAACTGCCCAAGCTGCTTAATAGGGCATCTCTCGGCACACCGGACACCACTGGATATTCATAATTACTCGCCGCAAAAATTTTCTGCGCCTCTGGACTTGCCAAATATTCTAGATACCGGAGCGCCGCTGCTCGGTTAGGTGCATACTTCGCAATGCCGCCGCCGCTGATGTTAACGTGAGTTCCGCGATCGCCCTGGTTAGGAAAAATCACTCCTACTTTATTCGCAATATCTCGATCTTCTGCCTTACTCGATCGGGCAAGCCGCACCAGATAATAGGTATTAGCAAGCGTTAGATCGCCAGCACCCGCCGCAACCGCTTTAATCTGTGCCGTATCATTCCCCTCTGGCTTACGGGCAAAATTGGCTACCATGCCCTTCGCCCATGCCTCTGTTCTAGGGTTGCCCAATGCCGCAATCATCGAGCCAGTAAGGGATTGGTTATATACGTTGCTAGACGATCGCATTATCACTTTGCCCCGCCATTTTGCGTTTGCCAGGTCTTCATAGCGGGCAATATCGGCAGGCTTAATCCGAGCTTTGTTATACACAATCACCCTTGCCCGCTTTGTAAAGCCAAACCAATAGCCCTCTGGATCGCGCAGATTAGCAGGGATTTGCTGATAAAGCATACTGGTCTTGGGAATCTTCTGGAACAAATCTTCCTGCTGAGTACGCCATAAGTTACCAGCATCCACGGTAATGATTACATCGGCAGGACTGTTAGCCCCCTCACTTTTGATCCGTTCAACTAACTTATCTGCTGGCGCTTCTACAAGATTGACCTTAATCCCAGTCTTCTTAAAAAAACCTGCATAAACCTGATTATCGGCATCATAATGCCGAGCCGAGTAAAGATTTAGGACTTTGCCCCTCTGCCCCAGGCTATCCTCTGTGTTCAAAGCTTGGTGAACCACAACTGCCGTCATCGCCGCGCCAGAAGCCAAAAACGCTCGTCTTTTTATACTCATAATCTGTCCTTAACTAGACACAAAATTATTTCATAACTACTGCGATTAAGTCTTGATAAAGTTCGACCCTATTGAGAGAATCTCGCAGCAACTTGCATCATAGCGAAAGGGGTGTCTAAACTCAAGTCCTGTGAGTTAAAACTCCCAACAGGGGGTGGGGCAACACCAGCCCCGCGCTAAATTCTGGCATTGCTGAATCTGGGGGTGAAATTTGTAGGGGCAAGCCCGCGTGGTTGCCCTCGATCGCCGTCAGGGTAGGCACACGATCACCCCCTACAGTCCATAAATCATCCTTGCATTCAGCAACGCCCCGTAGCGCGATCTAATCATCCTTGTGGAATTTCCCAAGCTCCGCCAATCGGAAGGACTCAACTGGGATTAAACTAAGGGGTGAAAACGGGTTAAGACTGGGTAATCTTTGAGGGGTGCAAGTCTGACATTTCATGTAGGCACTGTTCAAAGTCATCCATTGCAATGGGGTTGGAGTTTATGAGATCTTATTTGGCGGCTGCCATTCAAATGACCAGCGTGCCCGATTTGAAAAAAAATCTGGCAGAAGCAGAAGAACTAATTGACCTAGCCGTGCGACAGGGGGCGGAACTAGTAGGACTGCCAGAAAACTTTTCGTTTTTAGGGGAAGAGCAGGACAAAATGGCGCAGGCACAGGCGATCGCCCAAGAAAGCGAAAAATTCATCAAAACGATGGCGCAGCGCTTTCAGGTGACCATTTTGGGCGGCGGGTTTCCGGTGCCCGTGGGGAATGGCAAGGTGTATAACACGGCTGTACTGGTAGATGCGACTGGAGAAGAGCTTGCCCGATACGAAAAAGTCCATTTGTTTGATGTCGATGTGCCGGATGGTAACACCTATCAAGAATCAGTCACGGTGCTGGCAGGGCTGCGAATGCCGCCTGTTTACCCGTCTAAAGATCTAGGCAATCTGGGGCTTTCTGTTTGCTACGATGTGCGGTTCCCGGAGCTTTATCGCCATCTGTCCCAAATGGGCGCAGAAGTATTATTCATTCCAGCGGCGTTCACTGCTTACACCGGTAAAGATCACTGGCAAGTGCTGCTGCAAGCGCGGGCAATTGAAAACACTAGCTATGTGCTGGCACCCGCCCAAACGGGACGGCACTACGCGATGCGGCACACTCATGGACACGCGATGATTATTGACCCTTGGGGTACGGTGCTAGCGGATGCGGGAGATAAACCGGGTGTGGCGATCGCGGCGATCGAACCGTCCCGTTTAGAACAAGTGCGCCGCCAAATGCCTTCATTACAGCATCGCGTGTTTCTTTAAATAAAGTTAGAGTAACCCCGATGCTTCGTAAAGCTGGCGGATGATCGATAAGATGCGATCGCCATAGTTTGGATCGGCAGCCCAACGCCCTGACAACTGTTCAACTTGGGGCGCGATGCCACGGGTGATGAAGTGAAATCTAGGATCAACCACTTCTTCCCGCAGGGGTGCAGTGTTGGCATAAGCTTTGAGATGTTGAATATGCGCCCGGACTCCAAGCCGCACAGTGGCAAAAGAAGCGCCTTCTGCGCTGCCGCGATTGGCTCCCAAACCCCCAAAGTTATTTTGGCTAGATTTGCTCATCCCGCCAAATCGCAGAAAATCAGTTTCAACACACATTTGAGCAAAGGCAATGTCATAGCTAATGCCTTCCTGGAGTGCTTCTTCGCGGTAGAGACGAGCGATATCAGGAAATTGAGCCAGTCCTGCTTCGTGGTGGGTTTTGAGAAACATCAACAGTTGCACTTCTGAAGTGTGACTACTGCCGGTGATGTCGTTTAGCGGTCGTCCTGGTTGCAACAGCGATCGCAGGCTCACAGTGCGCGTCAGACTATCCCAAGAGACAGAAAAATTGGACTCGCGCAAATCGATCGCTTTCACATAAACAATGCCGCCATAGGAAACCCGCCGACTCTGGCTCATTTGGCTAGAGGTGACACCCAGGCGATCCACTAAATCAATCGGAATGCAGGCGTTCCCGTTGATTAAAATGCCCTGTTCTCCATATAAGCGCCCATTCAGGTTGATCAAAATAGCAGCATAGGAAGGCGCATGGGTGGGTGGGGAAGGAGTAGACATCAGGGTTGTTTCGCTCGTCAGGAAGCGGCTCCAAGTCAACAATCCATCGGCAATGCCCAAGGCTAGCTCTTGTCGCCGAATGTCCATCAGATAGCGATCCTCGGCATTGCTGAACACGCCCACCTGAAGCTGTAAAGATGCGGGAATTAACTGCCGACAAAACGCAAGATAGCCCAGCCCAGAGGCAGTATCAGGAAAGGAACCGCGAATTACGATTTGAGGAACGCGGCGGGTCAGGGCAAGCAGCAGCAATTCGGCGTGTTGCTTGCGATCGCGATTGTGGGCAATGTAATAAACCCCAGCCCCCCGAAAGGCTGGGTGGGTGTGAGTTTCGGCAGATAGTTCCAGCGCAATATCATCCGTGCGATGGCGATAGTTAATCCACCGGATCGCCTGGTCGAGGGTCAGGTCATCTGGCACCAACAGCACTTCTAAGCCCCGCGATCGCGCTTCCTGCATGGTCAAATCTCGCAGCAAAATCATCTTGCTAATTTCAGATGCGTCTACACCTTTAGAACCCAGATTGACCGGACTGTTGCCCCAGATCCCATGACCCACTGAAATAAAGACTCGTCCCATTTGATATATCCCATTCCTCAGCGCAAATTGGCACTGCTAGAGCCTGTTGTAGCTCAAGAACGGGAAACGGGCACAAAAAGTTTGCCGAAGGAGAGTCAAAATCAGCGATCGCCCATCTTCAGAAAAAGCAATTTGGGAGTTCATGGGATAGCCAGATGCAGCGCCAATCACCGAATCGATGTCACAGTAACGATGGGCGCGGCTGATGTCAGGGGTAGGCAGGAGCAGTGTGAGTGACTTCCAGGTAAATATGCTCTAGGCGAACGGGTTGCCGAGCGATCGAACTGAGTGAAATATTTTCAAACAATGCCACAATTTCCTTCAGTTCCAGGCTTTGAGGCAGCCAAAAGGCAAGGTCGCCTCCATAGCGACGATGGGCAAAGCCAAGCTCAACGGCACGGGCGATCGCGGCGGTTTCGTCAGTCGTTTGAATCGTCACAACTTCATGAGCAGGAACCCATTGACGTAATTCTGCCAGGGTGCCATCTGCTAATAATTTGCCCTGTTTGAGAATACCAATGCGATCGCACAACCGCTC
This sequence comes from Leptolyngbyaceae cyanobacterium, assembly GCA_041752515.1. Classification (GTDB taxonomy): domain Bacteria; phylum Cyanobacteriota; class Cyanobacteriia; order Leptolyngbyales; family Leptolyngbyaceae; genus ULC077BIN1. The sequence continues at coordinate 61,966 of JBGSWI010000094.1, forward strand.
GGCTTCATCCAGCAAATGAGTCGTTAATAGAATCGTGATGCCCTGGTTTTTAAGCTGGCGGATGAGGTTCCATAGCTCATACCGGGCTTCCACATCTAAGCCTGTGGTTGGCTCATCCAAAATTAACAGTTTGGGTTGATGCACGAGGGCGATCGCCAAACTGAGTCGGCGCTGCATCCCGCCGCTGAGGGTTTCGGCTGAACTGGTTGCCCGATCTGCCAGCCCCACCGCTTCTAAGCACGCTTGCACTCGTCGCGCTTTTTCCTTGCCTCGCAATCCATACAAACTGGCAAAGAAGCTAAGATTTTCCTCACAGGTCAGCGATCGATACACCAATGTTTCTTGGGGAGCCACGCCAATCCAATACTTCGTTTTTTCGGAAATAGGTTGCCCATTCACCCGCACCATGCCGCTATCCGGCTTCAGCAAGTTACAGAGAATATTAATTGCAGTAGTTTTACCCGCTCCATTGGGTCCCAGCAGCCCATAAATTTGCCCCGTTGCGATCGACAAACTCAAGTCAGCCAGAATGACTTTTTGACCATAGCTTTTGGAAAGATGCTGGATACTGAGCATGGCGAATGGCGAGTGACGAATAGCAAATGGCGCAAAAATACAACTCCCTGCTCCCTGGCACCGGATACCCGAAAGCTGAAACGTCTATAACTTTCTTTCTACCTGAATCATACGACGGTAAGATAGCCAGCCCGCACCCACCATAAGGATGGCAAACCCAACCAGAAACCAAAAATTTAGGGCAATTTCTGACACATTTCTTCCTTCGGCTAACACTTTGGTCAAGGCTTCAGTCATGTGATAAATCGGATTGAACTGAGCCAAATCGAGCAGCATTTTTGGAAAGATGAAGGCTGGAACGAAGGCACCGCCCAAAATGAGTAGCGGAACGCCAAAAGCGGCGATCAGGGTATTTACGTCTTCGGTGCGGCGAGCGAGTTGGGTGCCTAAAACAAAACCCACGCCAACGTAAGACAAAATACTTAGCAGAATGATTGTAGCGGCAAGTAGGGGATCTCCCTGGAATTGTGCGCCAAAGAAGATGGCAACCACTCCAACCAGGAAAGTTTGCCCAAGCGCGATCGCGCTCAGCGCTAACCCAATGCCCAAAAAATAGGAGATGCCGCTCAAAGGGCTGAGAAATAACCGTTTTAAAGTGCGTTGTTCTCGTTCTGCAACAACAATGGCAACGCTGCCGCCTAAACAACTAAAAAATAACGCGGCTCCCACTAAAGTGGCGGGTGCCGATCGCTCCAGTGCTTGCCCCAAGGTCAGCGGTTCCGGTAACGCCGTTTTAGAGCGCTCGGCAAAAATCAACCCATTCAGCAACAGTACCGCGATCGGAAATATCCCCCAAAAGACCAGGCTGCGCTGTCGCCGTCCTAGTTCTGTTAAAATTCGCTGCGCGATCGCGATCGTTTCATACCAATATTTCATCGAGTTAAACAATCACGCTTATCTGCTAAATCTTGATTGCTTCAACTTCCAACCGCACCATTTTGACATGGGCGTTGCCTTGTGAATCAAGCGGGTGTTGACTCAAGCAGCATTCAAGAAATTCTTCTATCAAATCGTCCCGTCTAGCTTCTGGTACTCGGTGAGTGTAAGGCATCCAGGTTGTCTGAATCCAACTGGCTAAACCTTCCTTCCCGTTATGCTTCATATTTTTCGGCACAAGCTCCAGCCGCACAGGCTGAAAGCCCGACTCAGCTATCCACTCAGCATACTCGTCTGGACTATGGAAAAAATAGGGAAACTGAAAATTTGTGAAATAAGGCTGCCAAGTGGATTGCTGAATTAACGCCTCAAACACGCTCACAATATCAGCAGCATTGCCTTTGCCGCCACAGGACGTAACCAGCTTGCCGCCCGATCGCAATACTTGACTGGCACCTCGCAGAAACGCTGGATGATCATCCACCCAATGCAACACCGCGTTAGAGAAGACAATATCAAAAGTGGTGGTGCTGTCAATTTTGCGGGCATCCATGCAGACAAACTGCAAATTTGCGATCGCGGGTTGGATATGCTCAGCCGTTGCAAAGTCCACCATTTCAGCCGAACTGTCAATGCCCAAAACAAAGCCATCGGGTAAACGCCGCGCAATTTCAGCCGTTACTTTGCCATCGCCACAGCCCACATCTAGAACGGATTCATCGCCATTGAGATTGAATTTGGCAATTAGCTCTTGTGCCCATGCCGCCTGTGCTGAAGAACTTTTAGCGTAGTCTTGAGCGTTCCACTGCGCCATGATTGGTTCTCGGTAATCTACCTACTTCAGTTAGGCTCGAAAATTGACCCAAAAAACTTAAAAAAGTAGGGCGAATCTGATTCACCCTACTCAATGCAAAACTGGTCAGAAATAAGCTTTTGCCATTCCGTTTACTCAATCAATGGCTTAGCGTCGTACTAAGTTAATCAGTTCCTTAGGCGATGCCAATAAATCAACCGCCACAAAGAAAATTTTGCCTTGAGGATCGAGCAAAAAGCGCCATGCAATATTCATGCCAACGCTAGCACCAAACCAGGGAGTTTGTACTTTGCCCGTTACCTTAACAGGAGTATAGCCTTGGTCAGGCGCTTCGGCAATGCCCCGTTCTGGCATCATTTTTAGCCCTTGACATTCTTCTCGCATATACGCCAAGATTGCCGACCGCCCCACAATGGGTTTTTGAAAGGGAGGCTGTAACGCACCTTCAGGGTCAAATAGTTCAATTGCCCCTTCAAAGTCATTTGCGTTCATGTTATCGATGTAATCGAAGACAGTGGGGTTATCAATGCCTTCAATCTTGACTTTACTCCGAGATGCCATATCGGTTGGCACAACCACGGGGTCTTCGATCTTCTTATAGCTACCGGGTGCATTGGGGTCAAATCCCATATCGAGAACCATGTTTCTCAAAATAGTGATCTGTTGCCCCGAATCAGCTTCCCGAATAGCTTGCAGCACATTAGCCGCTTTGGTTGAAAGCTGATACCCTTCTGGAATGGGGGCCACTAAGCCCTGTGCCATCCATTCTCCAAGCTGATACCAAAAGCCTAGCTTAATGTTCATGCTGAAAGACGCATAGGAGCGACAAATGGGCGTGTCAGCACGGTTTGCTAAGTCACACATGACTTGAGTTTGCGCGATCGCAGACATTTGCTTAATCTGCTCAAGCATCCCTTGTGCCAAAATCATGTTGGCAGCCCCAGGTGCAGCAACAGTAATCGTTTTACCCATTTCAGTGTGGGCAAACCAGATCAGCGCTAACTGGTCTTCTGCGTTCAGTTGATTGAATGACTCAATCGTTGCGGGAACAACGTTAGCAGCTAAAGTTCCCGGAAAAATAGAGCGAGCAGACTCAATACTAATTGCCATCTGTAAATCTCCAAAGCGCTTTCAGCGCAGAATGTTAAGAACTATTACGAAACGTATCAAGAGTTGTTGCGAACTTGGAGTGAGGGTAATTTTTCTGGAAAACAGTTCTAAGGCTGTGAAGAGTGCAAGTGCAATCTGGAAAGCGCTTGGTAAAGTGGCACAGATTTATGACGTGCAGAAAAATGCTCATCCAAGATGAAGGATAGCATTCTAATGTAACCGTTATAGCAATGAGTTCTAGAGATATTGGTGGGTTCCTGGGTTCTACGATTGCCCTAGCAGCATTGGTTTTAGCAGTATTCGGCGTTTTGCAACTGCTGCATATTCCATCGGGCAATTTTCTAGATTGGGCGGTTGGCGCTGCCAGCTTTTGGTGGCTTCTGGTGATTGTGACGGTGCCGTGGAATATTCACTTTAGGGCAAAAGCAGTATTGGCGGATGTGGCAGAGTCTCGCCAACAAGGGATTGCCGTGGATGAATCACAGATGCGGTATGTGCAGCAGTTGTCTCAACGATCGCTCTGGGGGGCGATCGCGCTGCATCTTCTGTCTGCGGTGGGGCTATATGTGCTGGCAGTCAGCGGGATTAGCGCCATCGGCTATATCAGTTCTGCGGCGGCGTTGCTGTTTACAATTCTACGTCCAGCGATCGCGCTCTATCAATATCTGGCAGATCGGCTGCAAGCGATTGGGCGAACAGTGCGCTACCCTCGTGAAGATGTGATGGAACTCCGCGATCGCTTGACTCAAGTAGAAAGCAACTTGCAACAGTTAGAGCATCAATTTAACGTGGAAAATTTGGATGGCCAAGCTGCTGCTGTTCTACGGTTAACCACTGCCCTGCGACACGACCTATCCCAACTCGCCGCTGCCCACGAAGATCTGAAAGCTACCAATCACGCTGATCACGAGCGACTATCGCGGGAAGGCAGAAACGCGATCGCTCAACTTAGCACTGATGGGCAAGTCCTAGATCATGTGCGTGAACTGATTCGCTTTTTCAAAGAGGCTTGATGGATAGAGTGTCTTCGCAAATCCGGTGAAATGACTCTACATTAAATACATTAAAAGAGTTGCGATCGCTGGAATTGACGAGGTTGAAAAACTCTTTAAACAGATAATTGGCGTGTTGGGCGACTGGCTTGCTTAGCAGGTGCTGCCGGTTGCTCACCCACGCTCTTGGCAACTTCTACACCGTTTTCTTCCAAAATGACAACCGGGATCGAACCTGAACCCATTTCAATTCGCTTGATCAGCACTTTGCCGCCCGAAACTCTTTGCCCAACGCCAACATATCGACTGCCTGGATCACCGGGCGCGATGATGATTGCCTGAGGAGAGTTACCCACAAACACTACCCCAGTCACTTCAACAGCGCTGGCGGTGGTGGTTGAGGGTGGCACGGGAGCAGGAGGTAAAACAGGAGGAACATTAAAGCCAAGGGGTGCCCCGTCAGCTTGTGGAAGTGTGGGAGACCTTTCTAATGAAATAGGAGGAATTAAAGGAACCCTAGCGATCGGACTATTCACTGGGCTGCTGGTTGGTCTTGTGGGTTGGGTTTCCGTTCTGGGCGCGGTTGTTCCCGAAGGGTCTGTTCTGGGTAGTTCTGCAACCGTGGGAACTGGTTTTGAAGCATTAGCGGTGGGTTTAGGTAATGCGGGGGGTAGCCCAACAAATGGGTTTCTATTCTCACTATTCCTAATTTCGGATTCGATCTGTTTTGCGCGTTCGTCGGCATTGGTGGGTTGAATCAATCCTGCGACTGTGCGAGTGGTTTGTTTCTTTTGAACGACAAGGGGTTGAGCAGCGGGCGCAGGCGCAGGGGAGGGAACCGGAGTGATTGGAGTTGCAGCAGGATCGGGGGATGGGGAGCTAGCTGTAGGTGTGGTAGTGTCTTCGGAGCCACAACCCGCGATCGCAATTGTAATAGCACTCACTACTGCAACAAGTCTTGGCGAACCCATAATTTCAACTCTCCAACTGCATTTAATTCCAAGATAACTCTAATCAGATTCATCTGTCGAAAATCATAATTTTTGTCAGTGAGAATCTTTGCTTTTGAAGTATTAACCAGCACATTGTTAATGCTTTGAAAATTGCTGATTAATTTAGATAATCGTCTATCTGCCCGATGCAGGAAGAAATTTCCATTAGCTTATTGATCAATAAATCAGGTAAGTGTCTTTAATTGAAACTGGGTTTAGATTGTGCGCTCACGCCAAAGTATCAACTCTCAAGGCTCTGTTCTAGGTGGGCTAACGGAGGCAAAATCCACTCATACCATTTTGAGTTTTGAGTTTTGAGTTTTGAATTGTAGAAGCTTTACTCAGCTACGGTTTCAACCTCAGATCTGTCGCATCCGCCGTTTAAATTGGTATCAGAATGAGTGAATGATATAGTCTTTGATCTTTAGCAAAAATGGGTTGATTTTACTGAAAAATGGCAAATTGATTTAACAAATTGATTTAAATAGACATTTTAGATATTTTTGAAATAAAAAATTATCATTTTCTAGCTTTGAAGCATCGTCATCAATAGCTTTCTGCTTTAAGGAGGGTAAATTTTGCCAACTTGGGAAGAATGATTGCAGTTGAGAAGACAGTTTCGTATTCTAGTTGGATAGGCAGTTTGTGTTTGAAACGTCATCGATTCAACTCGTAAAACGCTTAAAACGCTTTTGATTATTGTGCTTAGAAAAAATTTGAGGAGGCAAAAATGAAAAGTTGCTCGACTTATTTTCACTTCTTTCGTCGTGGGGCGACTTTAGCAGTAAGTAGTTCTTTGCTAGGGCTGATTAGTGTTGCGCCCGCAGATGCAAAATATGGCTATCTCGAACTGAAAGATGCGGATGAAAACATTTGGCGCTGTGAAGGGCGATTTCAAGGAAATAGTGGTCAAGGTATTTGTGTCAATCAAGCTGAAAAAGCAGTGGGTGAACCGTATAAATACTACCGAGGAGAAATTCGGAATAAAACTTTTGATGGGAATGGCACACTTGTTTATGACAATGACGATCGCTATCAAGGGCAAATGAAAAATGGGCGACCCAACGGCAGAGGCGTGTTTTTAGCCGTGGCGGATAATCGGCGCTATGAAGGAACGTTTCGGAATGGGGAGTTTCATGGTCGTGGCACTTATAGTTTTGCCAATGGCGATCGCTATGTTGGGCAATTTGCAGGCGGACAGCCTCATGGGATTGGCAAATTTGCTTTCTTTAAAGATGGAAAAACCGCCTACTCTTACAACGGGCAGTTTTATCTGGGTGTGATTAATGGCAAAGGAGTGGTTACCAATGCCGATGGTACGACCTGTAATGGAATTTTCTTCAACAACACCTTGAGCGGCAAAGGCACCTGCACCTTTCCCAAAGAAAGCACGTTCCAGTCTTATACGGGTGAGCTATACAACGGTCGCCCTAATGGACGGGGAACTCTGGTGTATGCCAATGGCAAGCGCTACACGGGTGAATTTCGCGACGGCAAGCCAGGATTATCACCAGATGGAGGCACCTGAGCCGATTAGAATCCTGCTTTTGCACAGCTAGCCTGATGGATCGAATTGAGGGGCATTTTAGGACAAGCGCTAGAAACAAAACGCAAATAGGGCAGGCATTCTTCAGGTTTTAGCAAAACTGCCGTAAGCTGCGATCGCGGGCAAGTTCCAATAGGCTCTGCTAACGGGTCGTCCATAACCGCAGCTTGCCCGTTCCATTCGTGGTGACAATATCGCGTCCATCTGGGCTAAAAATTCGTATCTAGCATGGCTTCCCGATGACCTGTCATGATGACGCGCACGGCTTCAGTTTGGGCATTTAGCCCTTGAGCCGTTCTCGCGCTTTTCGCTCAATTCGCCGCTGACGACGCAGCATTTGCCGGTTTTCACCCCACCCAGTTCAGAGGATCACAAAACAGATTGGGTGATCAGCGCGATCGCGATCGCGGCAATCGCTCCAATCAACGTATTCAACACATTCACCCATTCATTGCTAAGCCATTTCACCTGAGTTTGTAGGGTTGCGCCGATCACGCTTTCGATATGAGTTGCGATAAATGCGGCAATGATGCAAATAAAGATTCCACCCACCGTGATCAGACCCACCGCCCAACCAACGAGGGCGATCGCCACAGAAGCGATGATGCCCGCCACTGTTCCTTCTAAGCTAACCGCGCCCTCAGTGCCACGAGGAACAGGTTTCAAGGTCGTAATCAGAACTGTGCGCTTACCATAGGCTTTGCCAATTTCACTGGCACAGGTATCTGACAGCTTCGTGCTAAAACTTGCCACATAGCCCAACGCCAGCAGCCGCACCATGAGTGAAGTCGATGGACTCGGCGCAAAGAACCCAACGTAAAACCAAATACCTAGCGCACACAACGCCGCCGTGAAGGCTGAACCCCAAACATTTTCGGGTCCGCGTGCGCCCGATCGCTTTTCGGCAATTCCTTCGGCTTCTTTCTGGGCAATGCCAACTTTTGTTACCGCTGACCCGATTAAAAAGTAGAACAAAACAACGATGTAGCCCTGCCAGCCCAAACAGCCCCAGATCAAGATGCCCAATGCCCAAGCGTGAATTAAGCCGGATGTCGTCAGCAGTTTTTTAGGCACAATCCACGCGATCGCTGCCAAAACAGTATTCAGCACCACCGCAATCATCCAGCCATTGAGAGACGGTGGAGCGTAGAGAAAATCAGGATTCGCATCGACCATGGCTTTGCATTTGCGAATAACGACAACATCTTTATTTTAAGTGCAGGGTGCAAAGTTTAGAATTTAAGCAGCAGTGGTCTGCCAAAAAATGTACTCCTCTTAATCTGTGCATCCGTCCATTTGCGCATCCGTCCATCTGCACATCCGTCCCTCATCCTCTTGTCCTTATTTCTCTACTCTTCCTATGTCTCAGATCCTTTTCCATCTTGCTTTTCCAGTTAGCAATATTTCTGACACTAAGCGTTTTTATGTGGAGGGCTTGGGGTGCCAAGTTGGACGAGAAAATGCAGGATCAATCATTTTGAATCTCCAGGGACATCAATTAGTAGCTCATGTTACCCATGAGCCACTCACCCCGCAACGAGGAATTTATCCACGGCACTTTGGGCTAATTTTCACTGATGAAACAGAGTGGCGATCGCTACTAGATCAAGCAGAGAACCAGCAACTTCGGTTCTACCAATCTGCTAAGTCTCGCTTTTTAGGAACACCGCTAGAACACTCCACCTTTTTTCTAGAAGATCCATTTTCCAATCTGTTGGAGTTCAAACATTATCGGCATTTTGAGGCGATTTTTGGAGAGAAAGCATTGGCTGAAATTGGAGATTCGGAGGCTTGAAGCGCAATGGCAAACGTAAGCGGAAGTTGGCTGGGAACCTATTGGCAAAACGCTAACCCTACTCGGTTTGAGGTAACGTTTGTGCAGGCAGAAAACACGATTAGCGGTAGTATTTTAGACGACAGCCCCTTATTAGGAGAAGCCCATGCAATGGGTGAAGTGATTGGGCGAACAATCCAATTTACCAAACAATATTTGCTCCCCTCAACCGACCCCATCATCTATTTAGGGCTGATTGCCGAAGATGAAAATTCGATGCAGGGTAGCTGGACGATTCAAGGGCTTGAATCGGGTCAATGGGAGGCTCATCGCAGTGGCGATAATTTAATTGCCGAGCTACAAAACCGCAGGTTAGAAGCAATGCCTTTGGGACGACGGTAGGATACGCAGCGGTATTTGTTTCAATCAATGGATAGGCTCTTGGTTTAACGCGATGGGCAACTAATTTGCCCTCATCCCAACCCTTCTCCTTGGGGATAAGGGCTTTGAGGATTTTCCAGTTGCCTCTCCCATTGGGATAAGTGGTAGAACGAGGGATGGAAATCAATTTCGAGGACAATGAATTTCGGTGAAGAAATGTAGATAAATCTTGCTTGTGTTCCCCACAAACTCTCATAATTGGCTACGAGCTAAGTAACGGCGATCGCTGACGTGTTGGGTGTTTGAACGATCGATGACCAAGCGATCGCCGGTTGCATTGGCGGCACAAGTGGGCAATTTTTTGGTTGATGCGGTCAAGGGATTCCTATCGAGCTAAATGATTAAAAGAAAAACTTTCGGCTAGGTTGCGCGATCGCTTCTAATTTCACAAGTTTTGATTTCACAAGTTTTGTCATATTTTTCTTACCCTTCGCCTCAGAGCGTTAGAAACGTCAGGAGCAATTTTCATGAGCGGCATTATCAATTTCCTTAAAAATCTAGTTGGCGGCATTTTTGGTTTTGTTAGTGGTTTTTTTGGCAAGAAACCGACAGCGATAGAAAATGGATCGAATCAACGAACTAAGAAAAGCAATTCGGGATACTTTTTAGAACTAGATGACTCTAAACTGCCTGAACCTGTCCTTGCAGTTGCGGCAACTGTCAGGTCATCGGCAGAAGCGATCGCGGATTCCGTAACTGGAAATGCCCCAGACCAACCTAAAAAAACGACCCCTAAGGAAAAGCTAGCAGCAGCCAAGGCTTCCAATGGCAATTCTGCATCTGTCGCGGCTGAAAAAACACCTGCTGAACCAAAATCAGTTCCGGTCAACTCTGTGATGGCGGCTCCATCTGAAGTTGGGTTTGCGACAAAATATCCAATTCCAATGACTGGCGGTCGTCGTCGCCCCGGTGCAAACATGAGTTCTTACCTTGATATGGCGCGTCAAATGAAGTAGGTTTTTCTGTTTGCAACATTATTTTTCAGGCTTGGCACTGCCAAGCCTTTTTTGTGAGAAACAATCAATGAAGATTTATTGCCGAGATTGAGTTCACCTATCGCCGTTCACCTGGGTCGTTAAGATCAGTAGTGTAAAGTTCTAATCGTGCGCTCTCCTCCATGCTCGATCAAGTTGTAGCCGCATTTGAGCACCAAGATTATCAAACAGCGTCGCAGTTATTAAAGGAATTGCTGAAGCGATCGCCCCAAGATCCTTGGGTGCAATTCTATGTGGGGCGCTTGCAAGAAGTGTCGGGTAAAGCCAAAGCCGCCGAAGGAATTTATCGGCAATTGCTGAAAAGCCAAACCAATCCTAAGCTGATTGCTCAGGCACGCCAAGGATTGCAGCGTTTGGGTGGAGTGAGGGCATCCAAACCGCAGGCGATCGCAGTCCCACGACAGGCTGGTAGTGCTAATCCGGGATTTCTAATTTTGTCAGCGGTTGCTCATGAAGATCGGGGTCATCTTGGGCAGTGTTTTGCCCACGTGACCAACCTAGATGCTTACACCGCGAAAGCCTTACTTCCCAGTCGCGGCTGGAAACTTTATCGGGCGGGTGCGTTTGCCGAATTGCAAGACTTGGGAGAAGCCCTAAAAGCGGTTGGCATTCCGGTCTTTTGGGCAGCCGCTTCCGAGTTAGAAGCCATCCAAATATTTCAGGTCAGTCACTTTTCTACCCTGGAGCCAAATCCTGTCGTGGTGTGCAAAAATAATGCCGGACAGCTTGGCTCGTTGTCATTTGCGTGGTCGGAAATTACGCAACGGGTTGAGGGAGTTTTGCCCATCTTTTCGCAAGTTGTTGAACTGGGATATCGCGATCGCCCAGAATGGAAAGATAAGGTAGAAGACTACGCCCACTTTTGCGATTTGCATCTATCATCACGCCGCTGCATTCTACGGATACACGACAGCCGCTATAACTTTAAGCAGGGCGCTCTTGCCTCCTTTGAAGCCGACACCATTCGCCAACGCTGGAATCACCTACTCACCTGTTTAACGCAACAGATTCCCCAAGCTCCCATTTGGTCAGACTTCATCGCCTTTGCTGAAACTGTGGATGATTTTACTGTCCCTTTAAGCCGTTTGAAGCCCCAGCTTTTTCTATCCCGTGCAGAAGATTGCTACTTAGATTCGGCTTTTCACCTTTACAGCACTCTGGCATTTCTCAAAAAATCAGCTTAATACCACAGTGATCGCTCTAAACACCCGTGCCTAGTTCATCTTGAACCGGGGCGATCGCGTCAGTGATGCTGACCATAGACAATGGAAAAGGCACCCCCTGAGCGGATTGGGCAGGAACGATCCAGCGGCTTGCCTGATTGAGGGAATATAAGTTGCCGCACAACAGTAAGCGATCGCCTGCCTGCAAATCGCTGTTGCCATCCGGGAAGCCAATGAATCGACCTTCGCGGCGAATTGCCTGCACCAACACCCCAAATTGGCGGCGAATGTGAACTTCTGACAGAGTTTTGCCGACCACAGGGCTGATTTCAGGCAGCAGCAACCACTGACAGGAAGCATTTTCAGTCGGCACCATCACCTTGCCGTTTGCCAGTTCATCAAAGGCGGCAAACTCTTCGGGTTCACCCACCAGCAGCAGGCGATCGCCCGCTTGCAGCATCGTCGTCGCATCGGGATAATCCACTTCTTCGCCACTCCCTCGCTGAATCGCCATCAGGCTAATCCCGGTTAAGCGGCGCAAGTTCGTTTCTTCAAGGGTCATGCCAATCAAAGGTGAATACTGGGGTAGAGGATACCACTGGTTGCCCATCTCCTGAGTGGCTTCCTTTAACTCTCGCGATACCTGATAGTCAGGGCGATCGGTGCGCAGTTCTTGGTAATGCGCCGTCCGAATTAGCTGCATTTCTCGCTCAATCACAGGCAGCGGTAAGCCAAGCTCAGTCAGCAGGTGAGCCGAAAGCTCCAAACTGGTTTCAAACTCAGGCTGCACGACTTCTTTTGCCCCAAGCTGATAGAGCAATTCAATATCTTTGGCTTGATTAGCGCGCACCACGACATCGAGATCAGGCGTGAGTTCAAGGGCGCGCTTGAGGCAAAGGCGGGTGCTCATTGGATCGGGGAGGGCGATCGCCATGCCTGTTGCGGTGGTCACTCCGGCTTTTTCCAACACGTGCAAACTGGCAGCATTGCCGTAAATGTAAGGAATGTTTAACTCGCGCAACTCTTGCACACACCGTTCCGACTGATCAATCACCACCACCGGATAGCTATGATCGCGCAGCAATCGCACAATGTTGCGACCAATTCGCCCGTAGCCGCAAACCACCACATGGGGCTGTGTGGGAATATGGTCGGAGACTTCCAACGGAAGATCACGACCGTCTAGCCACAACTTCAGCCAAGGCATAGCTTCTGCCCAGATGAACAACTGCGGCACCAATCGCAGCACAAACGGAGTTAGCACTAGCGTTACAGCCGTAGTCCCTAAAATTAGCAGATACACTTCCCGCGTAATCAGCCCCAGGGTTTGCCCTTCACTCGCCAGCACAAACGAAAATTCTCCAATTTGCGCCAGCCCCAATCCGGCAATCAGCGCAGTTTTAAGCGGATAGCCAAAGAGCCGCACGATGGGCGTGATCATCAAAAACTTGCCGACAAAAACCAGCGCCACCAATCCCAGAATCAGTTCCAGGTTATTCCACAAAAATACCGGATCGATCAACATTCCGATCGCGGCAAAAAACAGAGACGCAAAAATATCTCGCAGCGGCTCCACATAGGTGAGGGTTTGGTCGGAGTATTCCACCTCAGAGATCATCAGCCCCGCCACAAACGCACCCATCTCAATCGACAGCCCCAAATATTCCGTCAATAGGGCAATACCCAAGCACAGCACCACAATGCAGAGCAAAAACAGTTCTTTGCTCTCGGTGCGGGCTATGACTCGGAGCAATCGGGGAATCACCCAAATGCCCGCAGCGATCGCGCCTAACCCAAATAACCCAGTTTGCACCAGCGCCCAAGCGATCGCCACTCCCAACTCTTCCGGCGGCTGATCCAATGCAGGCAAAATTGCCAACATCAACCCCAGCGCCAAATCCTGCACCACCAAGATTCCTAGCATCACCTGTCCGTGGGGCGTGCCCGTCTCATTTCGCTCCATCAAGCACTTCAGCACCACTGCCGTAGAAGACAGCGATAAAATTGCGCCCAGAAACACGCCTTGAGGCGGAGAAGTAACCCAACCCATCGTCAAAGAGATTACGGCGGTGACTGCGATCGTCAAAACAAGCTGCAATCCCCCGCCGCCTAAGCTGATGCCTCTCACTTTATTCAGTTCGGAAAATGAAAACTCGACCCCCAAAGCAAACAGCAAAAAGGCAACCCCAAACTGCGCCAGCGTTTCCACCTGCACCAGTTCTTTGATTAACCCCAACCCCGCCGGACCGATCGCAATTCCCGCAATGAGATAACCCAACAAAATTGGCTGTCGGAGTAATGCAGCTAAGAGTCCACCTGCCGCTGCCGCTGCTAGCACAGTGACTAAATCGATAATTAATCTAGGGTCTTCTTGCACGGATTCTGAGAGTAATAGAAAAAATGTTAATGTTTCTACACATCAGCATACCGAGTTTTTTGGATAGAGGGGAACAGCAACTAAAAATTTGTGATAGCTCTCGGCTCCGCCCAACCCACCCAGAGATGACGATTGAAGGTTAAGCACAGGAGATTTGTAGTTAAAATCCTACCCCCAAGTTTGATGGCAAATTTCTAGTGACAGGTTATCCTCATTTGAAATTGAAACGCGACAGACGATCTGCTGGAAGCGGCAATATTTCTTGGTCTTGCAACTCAAAATATCTCCTAGGTCGTCGCTACGCGTTGGCAAAGCCAATCCGAAGGACTTACAAAACTCAAAACTCAAAATATCTCCTAGGTCAACGCTACACGTTGGCAAAGCCAGTCCGAAGGACTTACAAAACTCAAAACGGTATCACTAAATAGTTAGCCCCTTAAAAGACCACACACACTTACCTCGTTGGAGATGATTTGCGTGAAGACATTTTCTGAAGCTGCTGAGGATGGCGTAAGCACCACTGAGGCATTAGAGATTTTTGACAGCCTTGATACGGTCGATGTCAACTTTATGCTTGGCTCTTGGAAGGGAAGAGGCTTTCCTACGGCTCATCCCCTAGATGGTGTCCTTGAAGCTTATCACTGGCATGGCAAACGATTCGATGATATTGAATCCGTCCATCCGCTCATTTTTAAGACCTTGCAGGGCGACCCAGTGAGCGTTAATCCACTTTGGATGATGCCGGTGGTAGGTTCACTTGATCGGTTGCCAATCCCAAAGTCAAAGGCTGTAGGGGACTTTTTTCAGATGTGTATGGGGTTGTTTGCCACCCGCCGTTCATGTGCGCGGCTTCGCTTAACTCGCTATCGTGGCAAGGAGAGCGCGACAATGCTTTATGACTGCCTACCCATCCATGACATCTTCCGTAAGGTCGATGAGAACACTGTGTTGGGAATTATGGATTTGAAAGGGGCAAAACAACCGTTCTTTTTTGCGTTGCAGCGTGAGGGGTAGAGTGGCTAAACCATTGTCAGGTTGCGAGGGCGATCGCCTTAGAAACAATCTTGCCTTAGAAACAATCTTGCCTGAGAAACAATCTTGCCTGAGAAACAATAACTTGCCAAAAGTAAGCGACTCTGACTCAATCATCTGCTGAAAAAATTCTACAAAAGCTGAAAATTATGAAGGCTGCACAGATTGACAAGGCAGCTTTGTCGAATTAAGCAGGATTCCAAAAGAATCAAAGACCTCAAAGAAGACGGATTGTTCTTTAGGATCTTGTTTGCATCCAAGGAAATTGTTAAAGTCTGTAAACGGTTTTTCAAACTGGTGAAGAACTCTACAGGGACATAAGTAATGGAAACGATATATCAATATGCCTGGCTGATTCCCGTATTGCCCTTGGCAGCCGCTACGATTATCGGTTTAGGTCTTATTTCTTTTAGCACGTTGACAAGTAAACTCCGGCAGATTTCTGCTGGTTTTGTTGTTTTCATGACTGGAACCGCCATGACGCTCTCTTTTGGGCTGTTGTGGAGTCAGCTAAATGGACACGCTCCCTACACTCAAATGATTGAGTGGGCAGCGGCGGGCGATTTTCATCTGAATATGGGCTACACCATTGATCACCTGACGACATTAATGCTGGTGATTGTGACCACGGTTGCTTTTCTGGTGATGATTTACACCGATGGCTACATGGCTCACGATCCAGGCTATGTGAGGTTTTATGCTTATTTGAGTCTATTTAGCTCGTCTATGCTGGGTTTGGTGATTAGTCCTAACCTGGTGCAGGTTTATGTGTTCTGGGAACTGGTAGGGATGTGTTCCTACTTGCTGATTGGTTTTTGGTACGATCGCAAAGCGGCAGCAGATGCGTGTCAGAAGGCATTTGTGGTAAACCGCGTGGGTGACTTTGGCTTGCTGCTGGGCATTCTCGGTTTATATTGGGCAACTCGCAGCTTTGATTTTGAAGTGATTGGCGATCGCCTGCAAGATTTGGTGCAGTCTGGTGCCCTCAGCGGTGGCATTGCCGCCTTACTTGCCATCCTGGTGTTTTTGGGTCCTGTGGCGAAATCGGCGCAGTTTCCGCTGCACGTATGGCTACCCGACGCGATGGAAGGTCCGACTCCCATCTCGGCTCTGATTCATGCCGCCACTATGGTTGCGGCGGGCGTTTTTTTAATTGCGCGGATGTTCCCCGTGTTTGAAAATATCCCCACAGCGATGGCGGTGATTGCCTGGACGGGAGGAGTTACGGCATTTTTGGGAGCCACGATCGCCATTACCCAAATGGATATCAAGAAAGGTTTGGCATACTCCACCATGTCTCAGTTGGGTTACATGGTGATGGCAATGGGCGTGGGTGGCTACAGCGCTGGCTTGTTTCACCTGATGACCCATGCTTACTTCAAAGCCATGATGTTTTTGGGATCAGGCTCGGTCATTCATGGGATGGAATCTGTGGTCGGTCACAATGCTGCCTACGCCCAAGATATGCGCTTGATGGGCGGCTTACGAAAATATATGCCGATTACCGCCAGCACCTTTTTTGTTGGGGTTCTGGCAATTTCTGGCATTCCGCCGTTCGCTGGTTTTTGGTCAAAAGATGAAATTTTAGGGCTAACCTTTGCTGCCAATCCGGCTCTCTGGCTGGTGGGTTGGTTGACTGCCGGAATCACCGCTTTTTATATGTTCCGAATGTACTTCCTCACGTTTGAGGGTGAGTTTCGCGGCAAAGATAAAGCGGTGTTGAGCCAAATTGATGCAGAACAATTGCAAGCGGTAGGGCTAAACTTTGGTCCGGGTGCCATGAACCCCAAAGAGCTAATCACCGACACTGCACCTGGTACTCAAGATGACAGTCACGCGGCTCACGGTCACGACAGCACGCCACACGAGTCTCCTTGGACGATGGCTTTGCCGCTGGTGATTTTGGCGGTTCCTTCAGCCCTAATCGGGCTAGTGGGCACTCCGTTTAACAATTATTTTGAAGCGTTTATTCATGCGCCTGAAGAGGTCGTGGAAATGCTGGAGCCGGGGTTCCATGCTCTCCCCCAAGAGGAACTAACCGAGTTTTTGATTATGGGTGGAAGTTCGGTTGGGATTGGCTTGATTGGATTAACACTGGCATCGCTGATGTATTTCTCGCGGAAGATTGATCCGTCGGCGATCGCCGATCGCATCCCCGTCCTTTACAATCTCTCCAAAAACAAGTGGTATATCGACGATATTTACTACAACGTGTTTGTGTTAGGTAGCCGCCGTTTAGCTCGTCAGGTGCTAGAAGTGGACTCTAAAGTGGTGGATGGTGTAGTTAATTTGACGGGTTTGATCACGCTGCTGATAGGCGAAACCCTTAAATACGTAGAAAATGGTCGTGCCCAGTTTTATGCGTTGGTTGTGTTTGCAGCCGTGCTTGGATTGGTCATTTTCTCCGGCGTAACCTCATAGTTTTGCCACTCTAGTGGGGCACAGCACGCAGAAGGGCAGATCAGTGGAGGAGATCCAATGAATAAAATACCTCTAAGGGCAGGTTTGACAAAGACCAATCAGTTTTATCAATGGGGTCCAGGTAAAATCTACTCGTAAGAACGATACTCTTTTAGTGAGCCTATTGCTGAGTTGCCTTTGATGAACTGGATGGATGAGTTGAAACTTAAACCTGACTGCCTAGCCCTCTGCATCGCAATTTTATGAGTCAAAAAAATCTAATTCTCCAGTTAAGTTATCTACAGTAAATAACGAACGGCTATCATCACAATGCTGACTGAGAATTTTCCTTGGCTGACGTTTATCATTCTCTTTCCGATCGCAGCCTCTCTCCTGATTCCCTTGATTCCTGACAAAGACGGCAAAACCATTCGTTGGTATGCCTTAATCGTGGGATTGATTGACTTTGCGGTCATCGTTTATATGTTTGGCAGTTTCTACGACTTTTCCAGTTCAGAACTGCAATTGGTCGAGAGCTATTCCTGGCTTTCTCAAATTGACCTGCGCTGGTCAGTGGGAGTGGATGGCATCTCCATGCCGCTGGTGATCTTGACTGGGTTTATTACGACTCTGGCAATCCTCGCCTCGTGGCCAGTCACCTTAAAGCCGCGATTGTTTTTCTTCCTGCTGCTGGTGATGTATGGCGGTCAAATTGCCGTCTTTGCAGTACAAGATATGCTGCTTTTCTTTCTCACGTGGGAATTAGAGTTGATTCCCATTTATCTACTGCTCTCAATTTGGGGCGGCAAAAAGCGCCAATACGCGGCAACGAAATTTATTCTTTATACGGCTGGTAGCTCCTTATTTATTCTTGTGGCGGCGCTGGCAATGGCGTTCTATGGCGATACGGTCACGTTTGATATGCGATCGCTGGCAGCAAAAGATATGGCGATCAACTTCCAACTGTGGGTATATGCCGCCTTTTTAATTGCCTACGCGGTCAAACTGCCCATTATTCCCCTGCACACTTGGCTCCCCGATGCCCACGGTGAAGCCACTGCGCCCGTCCATATGCTGCTTGCAGGCATCTTGCTAAAAATGGGCGGCTATGCCCTAATTCGGATGAATGTTGAAATGTTGCCCGGTGCTCATGCGGTTTTTGCGCCCGTGCTGGTTGTGTTGGGCACCGTCAATATCATCTACGCTGCCCTCACGTCGTTTGCTCAGCGCAATCTGAAGCGAAAAATTGCTTACTCCTCCATTTCTCATATGGGCTTTGTGATTATTGGAATCTCATCTTTCACCGATTTGGGATTGAGTGGCGCAATGCTGCAAATGGTGTCGCATGGGTTGATTGGAGCAAGCCTCTTCTTTTTAGTCGGTGCCACTTACGATCGCACTCATACCCTAATGTTGGATGAAATGGGCGGCGTAGGACAAAAGATGAAGAAAATCTTTGCGATGTTTACCGCTTGCTCCATGGCATCTTTGGCGCTGCCCGGAATGAGCGGCTTTGTTGCCGAACTAATGGTGTTTGTTGGCTTTGCCACCAGTGATGCCTACAGCGTGCCATTCCGAGTCATTGTCGTGTTCCTCGCAGCGGTGGGTTTAATTCTCACGCCCATTTATTTGCTCTCAAACCTACGCGAAATTTTCTTTGGTCCTGAAAACAAAGAATTAATTGCTCACGAAGAACTGGTGGATGCGGAGCCGCGTGAGGTCTTTATCATTGCCTGCCTGTTAGTGCCTATCATTGGACTCGGATTTTATCCCAAAATTTTGACCCAGATTTATGATGCCAAAACAGTTGAGTTAACCGCGCGACTACGGGATCAGCGACCCGGACTAGCCGAGCAAGGTTCTTCAGAATCGATGGCGTTGTTTGATGTCCAGGCTTTGCAGGCACCTGTAGTTTTGCAAAGCGGCTTCTGAGGGCTATCACACCTCTAGCAAAATCCTCGTCCAAAACCGCGCCATAGAAAAAATCTAGAGATTGGAAGCCAGAAGTCAGACTAAGATAGTGCTGATTTCTGGCTTTTATTTTGCCCTGCTCTGAAGGAAACGTTCTTATGCCTGAAGTTCTGCTGGAAAATCGTGATTACACCCTAATTGTCGCAAAAACGGCTGCTAGTATCACTACCATGCCTCCAGGCTATGAAAATCGCTGGGCAGCGGCTCACTCGGCAATTGTGGCATTGGCGCAAACCTCTGAAGACCTCGACCCCGATGGAATTACGGTTTATATCTCCTCTAGCAACTATGCAAACAGCGCATTCAAACGATACAAGCAAGTGCTTCCCGTCCAAATAGAGCAAATTTTTCAGGAGAATTACCCGCCTAGTAATTTATGTTTGCTAGAGGGGTTGCAGTTAGCGCTAGATGATTACTTCACTCGCAAGGCGGCAAAGCTGACTAAGCCGAATGGAGCCATCATTATTGTGCTGATTGATGGGGAGCCATTGGATCGAATGAAAATTGCGAAGGCGATCGCCCAGGCGGCGGATGCTCTCGATTCAGATAGCGAATTGGGGATTGGCTTCGCTCATATTGGGGATGATCTGATTACCAGAGGGTTTCTGTCTGCCTTGGATGATGATTTGCGATCGCGCCTGGGGGCAAAGTTTGATATTGTTCATACCAAAGTCTTTCAAGAAATTTATCCGTCAGATTTAACTAACTTTTTGATAGACATTGTGCAGCGTTAAGTGCAGCCCTTCCTTACGAGCGCTTTCTATAAAGCTATGTTGCGGTTAACAAACAACCCTGTTTCTTGGCTGGAATCGTTGCTAGGCATGGAGTTCAGGGATAATTCAAAGCCCTTAATCTGCAAAAGTATTCTTAGAGAATCGCAAAGTTGTTGCACTTTTAAAGCGCTCAAGTATAATCACAGCAGTACTTCTAAGGATTTTGGGATATGAATAAAGGTGAACTCGTAGACAAAATTGCTGAAAAAGCAAATGTCACTAAAAAGGATGCTGATATTGTCCTGTCGGCAATGTTGGATGTCATTCTAGATACGGTTGCAGGGGGAGATAAGGTGACGTTAGTGGGCTTTGGCACCTTTGAAGCGCGAGATCGCCAAGCACGGGAAGGGCGTAATCCTTCCACCGGCGAACCCATCAAGATTCCAGCCACCAAGGTTCCAGCATTTAGTGCTGGGAAATCATTTAAAGATAGAGTCGTTGGCAAAGAAGAGTAATCTATCTAGGCAAAAACAACGTGTTTTTTGAGTAAAGCGGCTTGAGTTCATGTCTGACCTTGCTATCTCAAAATCGAAATCCTAATTCAACCCATGAAAAACTTGGTGCTGATGGGTGGGGGACATACTCACGCGATCGCCTTACGAGCAGTTGGCATTCAGCCTTTATCCGGAGTGAAGCTAACCCTAATTTCAGAGGCTTTTGAAACGGCGTATTCTGGAATGTTGCCCGGTCATGTGGCAGGATTTTATCGCCGTGAAGATTGCCACATTGATCTTAGTCACCTAGCTCAGTTTGCTAAAGCGGAATTTTTGGTGGATCAAGCGATCGGGCTGGATTTGAAATCCAATCAGGTTGTGTGTCGCGATCGCCTCCCTATCAACTTTGATGTGCTGTCAATTGATATTGGCAGTACGCCAAATCTTCCCGTTGGGCTGGTTGGCATGGATCGGGTGATTCCTGCCAAGCCAGTCCATCATTTTTTGGAGCAATGGCGATCGCTGCTCCATGCCGTTTCTCAGCAGCCCGATCGTCCGTGGCGTTTAGGCATTGTGGGCGGCGGTGCGGGCGGAGTAGAACTGGCGCTCAATATTCAGCGGCGCTTGCAAGATTTACTGAAGGCATTGGATCAACCACTGGACAACATGACGCTGCATCTAGTGCATCGGGGTTCTCGCCTGTTGCCACAACATTCTCAGTGGGTCGGCGATCGCGTCCGTCAAATTTTTGACCAGCGTGGCATACAGCTTCATCTAAACGAAACGGTTCAAAGCGTTCAGTTGCCTAGCATTCGTTGCACCTCAGGGTTGCAGCTTGAGTGTGATTATCTCTTTTGGGTGACTCAAGCTGCTGCCCCAGAGTGGCTGGGTGCATCGGGTCTGGCTGTGGATGAGGCAGGTTTTCTCAAGGTGGATGACACGCTGCGATCGCTCTCACATTCCCAGGTCTTTGCAGTCGGTGATATTGCCACAATGGTCAACCATCCCCGCCCCAAAGCCGGAGTTTTTGCCGTCCGTCAGGGCAAACCTTTAGTTCACAACCTGCGTCGTTTGTTTCAGGGAGAAACTTTGAAGCCTTTTTATCCTCAAAAACGCTACCTCAGCTTAATTGGCACGGCGGATGGTCAAGCGATCGCGTCGTGGGGAGATTTGGCGGGACAATCTCAATGGTTCTGGCAATGGAAAGACCATGTCGATCGCCAATTTATGCAGCGTTTCAAACGCTTACCCTGATGAAGATTTTGGCTGTAGATCATTCCGCTATCCACATAAAAAAGTCTGGCAGATACATCTACCAGACTTCCATTTATTGAGTTCAAGCACTATTCAAAAAAATCGTGAGTCGATCCTTGAGTCAAGCAAGCACGCGACCTTAGTTGACAAAGCCACGGAAAATCGAATCGACAACGGAGAAGTTTTGTAGTAAGAAATAGGCTACAAACGCCGCTGCCATTGCGCCAATGAAAAAGCCACCGGTCAGTTGACTCCAGCCATCAGCCGATTGCAGCGTATTGGATGAATTGTCATCGGCATCAGCGAAGGTGACCAATCCATAGACCGACAAACAAGCTGTGGCGATCAAAATCAGGGCACCGCCTGAGATTAGCCCCCCTAAGGCTGCCACTTCAGAGTCGCGCAAAGGTCCAAATACAACCCAAGGTCCAATAATAAAATAGCCATGTGCTAGCCCGATTTCAAGACCCCGCAGCAATGGAGATAACCCTTTGCGATAAGCTGGCAGGTTACCAATAAATGCTCTGGTAAAATCGGAATCACTGATCGGCGTAGACAGATGCCCAACAAAGGGATCGCCATTGTAAGGTTTGATCAGGTTTTCCATTCTGAATTTCCTTAATTATAAAAAGCGGTACAAAAGAATTGAGTTCATTCTACGTCTGTAGGGGGACGCGCTGAAACAACGACAGAGTAACCGTTAGAAAAGTTAATGAAGAATTCGGGAAGCCTTGATCTGCTGGCGTAACTCGTCGGTTTGAGTCGCAAGTTGGGTTTGAGCGATCGCGCTTTGGTTTCCGGTAGCCAGCCATTTCAATTGCACCGTTTGATTGGCGGCTTCTTCCTCGCCCACAATCAGGCACGCGGCGGCACCACTGCGATCGGCACGTTTAAACTGCTTGCCAAAAGCGCTCCCACTCAAATCTAATTCTACCGTAAAGCCATCCTGCCGGAGCCTTTGGGCTAACACCACCGCCTGCGCTTCCGCTTGAGTTCCTTTAGACACCAGATAAAAATCAACGTTGGCAGCAGGCAAACTGTGGAGTTGCTGCAACAAGATGACCAGCCGCTCCATGCCGATCGCCCAACCCACTGCCGGAGTATCGGCTCCCCCTAGCTCACTCACCAAGCCGTCATAGCGACCGCCGCCGCCCACGGTCGCCTGCGCGCCCAAATCAGCCGATTGAATTTCAAACACGGTATGGGTGTAGTAATCCAAGCCCCGCACGAGACGAGTGTTGATCAAAAACGGAATGCTTAAATCGGTGAGTAAGGTCTGAACCTGCTCAAAGCGCTGACTTGAATCGGGATTGAGGTGATCTAAAACGCTGGGTGCCTCGGTTAGGATGGCTTGGGTGCGCTCATCTTTGCTATCCAAAATCCGAAGGGGATTGCGAGTCAGGCGATCTTGTGAGTCGGCATCCAAATCGTCTTTGTAGGGTGTGAGGTAGGCGACCAGGGCTTCGCGGTACTGGAGGCGATCGCTGGCATTTCCAATCGAGTTGAGGTTGAGCACCAGGTTTTTCAACCCCAATGCCTGCAAAATATCGGCAAAAATGGCGATCACTTCCACATCTGCTCGTGGAGAAGGGCTGCCCAACACCTCTACGCCAATTTGGTGAAACTGCCGCTGCCGTCCGGCTTGAGGGCGTTCATAGCGAAACATGGAGCCACAATACCAGAGCCGCTGCACCCCACCCTGAGCGCTGAGGCTATGTTCAATGAACGATCGCACCACTCCGGCAGTTCCTTCGGGGCGCAGGGTAATCGAGCGATCGCCCCGATCTTTGAAGGTATACATCTCCTTGCCCACTACGTCGGTTGTTTCCCCAATGCCGCGCTCGAACAGATTGGTCTGCTCAAAAATTGGGGTGCGAATTTCTTGGTAAGCGGCTCTGCCCAAAATGTCCCGTGCAGCCGCTTCAATCTGATGCCAATAGCGGACTTCTTCGGGCAAAATGTCGCGTGTACCGCGTGTGGCTTGAATGGAACTCATGGTAGGTGAGAAGTTTTGAGTTAGAAGTTTTGAGTTAGAAGTTTTGAGTTTTGTAAGTCCTTCGGACTGGCTTTGCCAACGCGTAGCGTCTCTGTAGGAGATATTTTGAGTTTTGAGTTTTGAGTTTTGTAAGTCCTTCGGACTGGCTTTGCCAACGCGTAGCGTCTCTGTAGGAGATATTTTGAGTTTTGAGTGCGGAGACAGTGGGGAAAGCAACCTATCAAATTAAAATTGACGGACTGCTAGATAACTCTAAATTCTAGGAAGGGGAAGGTTCATGGATTGAGTCAACGGTTTCCCAGGCACCATAGCGATCGCTATAATACGTCAAAATTTGACTGATTCGTTGTGCTGCCGCTGCATCATCGGGATGATCAATCCATAAGCTATCGATTTGACTCAGGCGGTAGTCAAACTGTTGAGATTTCTGCGGCACTAATTCGGTTTGCACCCCTGCCACCTGCTCTAGATGAGCCGCAACTTCTCGATAGACTGCCAAAGGTAGCTGAGCGAGGCGGATACGATATTTCAAAACCATTCATCTAACGACTAACTGAAAAACGGACAACAATTTGGAGAAGCGTCGAGGCAATTTAAGCCACTTTGGTGAAAATAATATTATGCTGGGCGATCGCTCAACCCTTAGTTCATTATGTGGCTACCCGCGCCATTTCCACGATCTCCCGTTGGCAATGTGCAGCAGTTAACATTATCCAAACACACCTTGCCCCATTGCAGCGCCCACCGGACTAAAGCCACGCGGTTATCGGTTTTGGTTTTGGTCAGAATGTTGCTGATGTGATTATCTACAGTACGCTTACTAATTTCCAACTCCTCGGCAATTTCTTGGTTTGTTAAGCCAGCGGCTACCCATTCAATCACTTGCAGTTCCCGTTCCGACAAAGAACTCTGCACCTGAGATTCGCCACTCGCCATATCTATAGGTGCCTGTGTATATGTACTCATGCCCTTTATTGTAGGGGCTTCTCAGCCAAAAACAACCGCCTAAATGGCTTTATTTTTGGGAAAAAGAGAACCCCTTGCGAGTGGGTCTAGCGTCTGCCGCCTGCACTTCAAACTTAACCTGATCGGTTTGCTGACCTTGCTTCACTTGCAGCGTCCAGGTGCCCGGTTGAGGTTTCCAGAAGAAGGAGCTAAAGGAGGATACCGTCAACGGTTTACCATTCAGTCGCCAGTCCACTGCTGCCTTAGAGCTTGCTGTCAGCTTAAATTCTAGGCGCTGGGAGTCATCGTCTTGACCAATCACAAAGACATCGCCACGGCGGGGAGAGACAATTCGCAATCCGATCGCCGTTGCGCTGGATAAATTCTGGGGCTGTCGGGCTAACCACTCGTTATATTCCGCTGGCAACGTGAACTGCGTTTTCCCCTGAATCGTGGGAAAAAAGCGATCGCCCTCCTGTTCATACGCTGCCAAATCTTCAGCAAACAAATATTCTGGCACCACCGCCGGACACGCCGGAGTAGGACGCGCTCCCGACAGGGCACAAATCGGGCGCGGCACCAGCCCAGTGGGCGCTTGAAATGGCTGGGGTTCCTGCTGTTCGTGCAGGTGCAGCATAATCCGGTTCCATAAGGGAGCCGCCCCCATCACCCCGGATACTTTTTGCATTGGCGCACTGTCGAAGTTTCCTACCCAGACCGCCACGGTGTACTTGGTGGTGAAGCCGACCGTCCAGGTATCTCGATAATCCGATGAGGTGCCGGTTTTCACCGCCGCCGCAAAAGGCAACGCCAGCAAGGAATCTACGCCAAATGCCCGCGATCGCGCATGGCGATCGCTCAACATATCCGTAATGAGTAGCCAAGTGGAAGGGGAAGGAGGAAGGGGGAGCTTTGAATTTTGTAAGTCCTTCGGACTGGCTTTGCCCACGCGAAGCGTCTCTGAAGGAGATATTTTGAGTTTTGAGTTTTGAGTGCGGGGTGCGGAGTTTGGGGAGGATTGATTGGACTCCACGTTCTGCACTCTCAACTCCGTACTGTTGCCCTGTCTTGCTAAGGTTAAATAGGCGCGTGCCAACTCCCAAAGGCTGACTTCACCACTGCCGAGGGTGAGTCCTAAGCCATAGTGTTCGGGCGTTTGGGTCAGATGATTAAAACCAAGCTGATGGAGGCGATCGAGAAACTTACTGACCCCGACTTTTTCGAGAGTTTTGACGGCTGGCACATTCAGAGAATTCGCCAACGCCAGCCGCACCCGCACGGGACCTTGAAAGGTTTCGCTGTAGTCGGAAGGGCTGTAGAGCCGCGCCCCAGGAATAGCGTAGCGAGTGGGCACATCTGCCAGAATCGTGTTGGGCTGGATGGTGCGATTTTCCAGGGCAAGCTGATAAAGAAACGGTTTGAGGGTAGAACCGGGTTGGCGCAGTGCTTGTACGCCATCGTTTTGCCCCAGTTGTGTTCTGGCAAAATAATCCGGCGACCCCACATATGCCAACACGTCGCCTGTTTGGTTGTCTAGCACCAGCACGGCTGCATGGTGGGCGTTGTGAGGGGCGAGGCTGCGAACCACTTGCAGCATTTGAGCTTCAACAAATTGCTGGAGGGGGCGATCGATCGTCGTGCGAACTTGGGCGGGATGATTAGCGGGAAGCTGATTGGCTAACCAAAACAAAAAGTGAGGGGCAGCCACAATCCCCTGCTGACGAGATTGGAGCGCAGTGGCTTCGGTGTGGGCGCGATCGCTTTGGGCGCGGGTAATGTAACCATCTTGCACCATGCGATCGAGCACGTAGGATTGGCGCTTTTTCAACGCCAGCAGGTGATCATAGGGGTTGAGCCGATTCGGATCGTTGGGAATGGCGGCAAGCAGACTCGCCTGAGCCAAGGTCAAATTGCTCGCAGGAACGCCAAAGTAAATCCGAGACGCGGCTTCCACGCCGTAGATATTGCTGCCCATGGGCAACCGGTTGAGATACGCCTGCAAAATCTCGGCTTTGCTCATGCCTGCGGTCAGTCGCCAGGAAGTCCAAATTTCTTGCAGCTTCGCTTGGGCAGTGCGGGGGGAATTATCCAGCATCCGCGCCAGTTGCATCGTAATCGTGGAGGCACCGCTAACGATTTGCTTTGCCTGAAGCGCTTCTAGCAACGATCGCGCGATCGCCCGTTCATCCAGTGCGCCATGCTGATAAAACCGCTGATCCTCAGCCGCCACGATCGCTTGAAGAAACTGCGGTGAAACCTGCGCGAGGGACACCGACACCGTATGGTTTTGATCGCGAGTCAATATCGTCCCTAGGGGTAGCCCATTGCGATCGGTGAATTCCGCCGCCTGCTGGGTTTGCACTAGATCCTTGGCTCGAATCGGGGCAAAATAAGGCAGCGATCGCACCGTTAATACTGCAACTCCTAACCCCAGTGCCACTTTCAACGGTTTGGCATAGCGCGTTGCAATGCTCCATTGCTGCGGGTTCCAGCGTGCTGTGAATCGGTGCCAATTGTGCGACATACTTTTTTGCTGAGCGACCTTTCAACAGACTACATCGGCGATCGCGGAAACTCCGGGGAAAAAAGAGGCGCGGGAAACCGCATTAATCTAGTTGTTTTGCCTGGTTATGATAGTCGTCGCGGGGATTGAGCAATGCTTGGATGAATGCGGTGTCTAGAAACAAGCGATCGTCCATCACGACCCATTTTCCTGGTGTTTGGGTGTGCCGTAGAGATAATGGTCATGTTCGGTTGACCAGTCAGCAGGAGCTTCGACAGTTCCGGTGAGAGATTCAAGCACATCCCAGGCATTATCAGCTTCTTGCAAATGGCACTACCCTTAAGTTAAAGGGGTCGATAGACTTGATAGTTGATGTTGGGAAAGATGTTGTCGATCGCCTCCACTTTTTCGACCCAGCCTGAATCAATTTTGCTTTGCAAGATATCTTCGTAGAGCTTGTGAAACCGCATCAGGTGCGATCGCGTGCGCCGTACAGCATAGGGCACCATCGTTCCCGTCCGCATAATAAACGCCCAATCCGAAGCCTGCGCCAGCAATAATTCACGCGCCGCCTGATTCAGCGCCTTCCGCTCCAGTTCATCCACGGCTTCCCGCTGCGCCAACTCGATCATCCGCTCGGTCGCCTTGTGCAAATGCGGATAGATCCAAGCGTTGGTTTCATTCAGCCAATATTCATGAAACCCCTTGTAGCCCCAGCTAGACTGCGCTGGATTGATCATTTGCTGAGTCGGATTTTCCCGCAGGTAGTCCGCGAGGTGCGTCATCTCATAGCTGCCCTGATCAAACCAGGTTTTGCGGAACAGATAGTCTAAGAACCAGGGACCCTCATACCACCAGTGCCCAAACAGTTCCGCGTCGTAGGGTGACACAATAATTGGTTTGCGCTGCATCATGCCGTAGAGATGCTCCACCTGCCGCGCCCGATTCACCATAAAGTTGCCCGCATGTTCAGCGGTTTTTTCCCGTGCCCAGTAG
The DNA here is from genome assembly GCA_041752515.1 of Leptolyngbyaceae cyanobacterium. Taxonomy (GTDB): domain Bacteria; phylum Cyanobacteriota; class Cyanobacteriia; order Leptolyngbyales; family Leptolyngbyaceae; genus ULC077BIN1. Next base: position 89,926 of record JBGSWI010000094.1, read on the forward strand.
GGATCATACAGTTCCTTATCGCTCAACCCAAACCCACGTCCAGTAATTTTGTGATACTTAATCCCCACATTTTTCCGCTGACCGTTGGGCATCACGTAAGGCTTAATATACTCATACTCCGCATCCCAGCCCAAATCCCGGTAAAACTCCCGATATTCTGGCGCACCCGGATAGCCCACCTCCGACGACCACACCTGCTGAGATGACTCGTGGTCACGCCCAAAAGCAGCCACCCCAGTTTGAGTGTAAACAGGCGCATAGGTGCCAAAGCGAGGACGAGGACGACCATACAAAATCCCGTGCCCATCGGTGAGAAAGTAGCGCAGTCCGGCATCTGCCAGCATCCGCTCTACGCCTTCGTAATAGGCGCATTCTGGCAACCAAATGCCATTGGGTTTACGCCCAAAGTTTTCTTCGTAGTGTTCACACGCAACCTGAATTTGTGCCCACACGGCTTGGGGATACATCTTCATTAATGGGAAATAGCCGTGGGTTGCACCGCAGGTGATGATTTCTAAGTTGTTGCTGTCGGCAAATTGTTTAAAGGCTTTGACTAGGTTGCCGTTATAGCGCTCCCAAGTGATGCGAACTTGGTTAAATTCTTGGGCGTAATGTTCTGATAAGTATTTCAGATGCCCGTTGAATGCATTGCGCTCCACTTCCAGCTCGGTCAGTTCTTCCAACTTGGCAAGATGGTCGTTGTAGCGCTCTTGCAGAAGGGGATCGAGCAACATGGAGATCAACGGAGGAGTCAAACTCATGGTGAGCTTGAAGTCTACGCCGTCGCGCTTTAAGCCTTCAAAAACCTGAATTAGGGGAATGTAAGTTTCGGTGATGGCTTCAAATAACCACTCTTCTTCGAGGACGTAATCGCTCTCTGGGTGCCGCACGAAGGGCAGATGAGCGTGGAGAACGAGCGCGAGGTAGCCAATACTCATAAAAACGGTGAAATGGAAAGGGCAAAGAGCGATTGCCAAAATTGTAAGGCGAAACGGGAACGAAAAGAGGCTCTCTGATCAAAGCTGTATACCTTGGTCAGAATAGGGGGCAGGTTTTGGGTTTCGGGTTTCAGGAACCCTTATCCCTATAAAGAAAGTTGCTACTTAAAAATTTGCGAGTATTTTGGAAGTGCATTTTTACTTCTTGCTTTTGGCATCTTTTATGGTGACTCAATCCCAATTACTCAATCTGGCGAAACAGGGGAATCCTCAAGCGATCGCGTCACTAATGAACTCGGTTTTAGAACCCAAAGGCGTGACGACGAACGCGCAATTAACTGATGATTGTTTGATGATTATGGTGCGGTCAGAGAAGCCGTTAAACCAAGCGGCGATCGTCAGTTTCATTCGCAGTGGTGTTGGCGCATTAGGGGCAGCGTCTATTCACAAGGTCAAAGTATCTGCTCAAACGGGAGAATCAACACTATGGACGGAAGAGTTTCCGCTAGGAAGTTTCGCTCCCCGTGAACCCATTTCCACCTTAGATTTAGCATCGAGCCAAGCCTTAAGGTCAGACTCGCCTCCTGCTACAACTAGCGGATCTTCTTGGACGCAGCGCATCATTCAGAACGTCTCAAGCTCTGCATTAGTCACTAAATTCTTGCCGAAGGCAAGCTCGACCAGACCCAAAGTGCCCTCAGCGATCGCGCTTTCGCTGCCAATGCCGCCAATCGTACAGCGCTTACTTTCCCAAATTAACCCTTCAAACCAATGGATAGTGTTGGGCGGAATGGCGGCGATCGCCTTTGCATCGGGCGGCATTGTGGCAGCCGTAACCAATGCCGCGCTTCCTAAGCCCTCAACAGCGAGTACTGCTACTGCAAAACCGCCCTCTTTTCCCGCAGCCCTGGTACCCGCGATCGCCCACCCTCAACACACCAGTGACTCGCTCACCGATCTCACCATTGTGGTGCAGCAGAACGAGGTAAAAGACTACCTGACTCAAATGGGCAAAGCGCAGCAAGCGTTCTATCAAACAAATGGTCGCTTTGCTTCTAGTTTGGCAGCCTTAGACCAAGCCTCCATCCCTAAAAGCGCCTACTACGCTTATAAATTAACGGTCACCGACCAAACTCAGGCAAGACTGACCGCCGTTCCTAAAACCGAACGGCTAAAAAGCTACGTCAGCGCAATTTTAGCTAGTTCGATCCATGCTGCGGAAATGACCACCGTCCTTTGCGAAAGTGCCCAACCCTCAACCTTGGCACCGATCGCCCCTGAAGTTTCTGGTGGCGCGATCGCCTGTGAAGCAAGCTCAATCACTGTAGGGAATTGACACTCCCACGGCTTAAGCCAGTGGGATTCTTGGTTCAACGAAACCACTTAAACTAGATTCCTTGCAGTCTCTAGACCAGAGGTGGGATTCTCCCCAAGCGTTAATTCGGGTATGCCCTACCCTATTCGCATTTCTGCGAGTCCTGTTTAGATTTGAAGCAAATTCGCTCCAAAATGCTGTTCGTCTAGCTCCTCTGAATCTTTTACCTACTGCGAGGTGGAGTCTAGAAAAATGCAGTAGAACCGCATAGAT
>JBGSWI010000095.1:0-29313 GCA_041752515.1 Leptolyngbyaceae cyanobacterium
ATTTCTGGCGTTGTTTTTGTTAGCCTTGCTGAAAGTCAAAACGGTGAACTTGAGCGACCTGTGTTTAGGGTTTGGTGGCAGGGCATTACCCCAATCAAGCTACAAGCGGTTGCAGCGGTTTTTTCGAGAGTTTGACCTCGATTACACTCAACTGGCTCGCCTCGTGGTGAGTTGGATGCAAATTCCATATGGCTGGGTGTTGAGCCTAGATCGGACTACGTGGAAATTGGGTAGCCATTGGTACAACATTTTGACCTTGGGTATCGTGCATGAAGGGGTTGCCTTCCCTGTGCTGTGGTGGATGTTGGACAAGCGGGGGAATTCCAATAGCTTTATGTTGGGCGATGCGCACTGGGGTATGGTTGCATCAATGGCAGCCGATTGAGATTAAAAAACACGGTCGTCGGGCTAAAAGTCTATTTCGTTTAGGTCTCGATTATTTGCGCCATTTGGTGCTCAATCCATCCCTGTCCAATCAGTCCGACTTTGTGCAATCTCTACAACTTTTGTCCTGTACTTAAGATCTGGTTACACAGTTTCTACATCCTGTTCTGAATCTTGAATGTGTCCACAGTGCTTACAGTGAGGCAAATGTTTGTAAGTAAATTCGTGACAGTTGGGGCATTCAAGATATTGATAATATCCACAGTGAGGACAGTAAGAATCTTGCGATCGAATTTTCTTAGCACATCTCACACATTGTGACTTTTGAACTCTGCCAGCCGCCTGAATTTTTGCATTAAAAACAAATCTCTGAAAAAACTTGATGATTCCAAAACCAAGCAACGGAATGAGCAAAATATAGAGATAGCTAACTAGAAATAGCAGTCCACCAAAAAGAGCGCGGACAATATCAGCAATAAATTGGAACAAAATCCCAACTTGCAGAAACTCAAAGACTTTAAATAGGAGCGGAATGCAAAAAATAATCAGCAAGTGCCAGCTAATTAGAGCAGCCAATCCATACCCTTTGCGTTGGGCAAGTCTATGAATAAAAAAGGCACCCAAAATTAGCGGCAGCAAAAAAAGAGCTTGAAGGGCAAACTGAATACTGGAATACCAAAAAGATGCTTGCTTATAGCCTTTCTCAACTTCTTCAAAGCTGTTCTTATCTTTCAGAAGTTCTAGAAAATTAGTGCTTTCCGGCTTTTCAATCAGTTGATTTTTCAGGATGGAAACGTCTTTTTTGAGCGTAGCGATCTTAAGATTGTTGTTGTCGATCGCCTGCTTCGCTTTTTCGGCACCTATTAAATTAATCGACTGTTCACGAGGTTGACCTGCAATTTTTTCAAGCAATGTTGAATCGTATTGAGCCTGAATGGCACGATTTTTTTGGGCTAGGTCATCAATGCTAGTGTTTTTTTGATCAATTATTTTGAGAAGTTTCTGGTTTTCTGAACTGTTGATCTTATCTTTATAACTGGCATATTTTAGGCAAGTCGCAGATACTTTACCCAGGTGTCCTACTTCCGCAAGCTGATAGGTTTCTTGAAAACCAAATTGGCTGTTTACAGAATAAGGTAGGGGCGATCGCAGTGCATTGTATTCTCGATTTGCTTCTGTTTGGGTTTGAAAGGTCTTCCAGTCAGAATAGCAAGGATACGCTTCTGAAGGACTTATGTGCCATCGGCTGATATCGTCCAATCCAGCAAAAACATTGACTAAAATAAAAAGGTCTATCAAGATGACGACGATTAAACTAACCTTGTTTAACGGTTCGTTATTAATCGTTCTAGCCTTGCTAAAAAATCGACTTAAAGAGCGGCGAATTCTGGCAAACATAAGAGTTGGTAAGGTGTCACAAATGGAGTAAGCAGACCCTAATACTTCACACGTTTGGGTTGACTATCCTGAATTTCTTCACGATTCGCAATTTTGCAGGATTACCGTGAAGATGATTGTGCCTCAGTCAATTTAGGTTTTGCTGAGTTTGACGTTTAACTTGCCCCTCTCTCAATGCCCGCTGCAACTGCTCTAAGGCGTTAACATCCTCTAAATCGCAGGTTTGATCAAACAACCGCTGAATGCGCTGCTCCGCTTTTTCGGTGAGGTAGCCGCTGGTCAGAGTTTCCTTTACCACTTGAGCAATTAGGGTCATAGTCATAGATGCACGGTTCCCAAAAGTTCTAGATGTACTATGAAGCTTTCAAACCGCGATCGCAGTGATGCCAAAGCCTAGAGTGGTGTGATAGTCCTGAGTTAGGCTAGTGATGAGGGGGCTTGAGTTTGGGTGATGGAGTGATGAAATCTGAGTGATAGCGATCACTCGCTAAATGGTTAGTCGTGGATGAGTCGTAGGCTAGGTTGGCTGTGAAAGTTGGCTGTAAGGGGTAGGAGTATGATGCCGTGTTGAGTTTTGAGTTTTGAGTTTTGTAAGTCCTTCGGACTGGCTTTGCCAACGCGTAGCGTTGACCTAGGAACATTTTGAGTTTTGAGTTGTAGAAGCTTTACTCAGCTACGGTTTCAAGCTCAGATCCGTCGCATTCTCCGTTTAAATGGGTATGAGTAGGGCTGGTGTTGGCTGTTTTCTCCATTTTCAATAGTTATGTTTAAAACGATCGCCATTTTATTAGTTGGTTTTATCCCTGGTTTTTTGTCTTGGGTGATTTTGCGAAAAGTACAAACTCGTATGAGGCGACACGCTTATCCTGCGATGATGCATACAGGTAGACTCTATCGCCCTCACCCCTATCTAGAAGCAATGGATTATCACTATGTAGAAGGTCTTGGCTATATGGTGGGCGACATTACTTGCCAATTCAACGCGCGATCGCCCTACCTACGTTGCACCATCAACCCAGCAGGTTCTTGCAAAGAATGCCCATACTACGAGTCCATTAAATTGGACTAGCCAAGAGTGGGTGACCAACTCAAAACTCAAAACTCAAAACTTCCCTCTATCCCCTCATTCCTATCCCCCCGTTATGTTGTCTCCCGATTTTTCTGAGTTTGTTGAATTAGCTAAACAAGGCAATTTTGTACCCGTCTATCAAGAGTGGGTCGCTGATCTGGATACCCCAGTTTCAGCATGGTATCGAGTCTGTTCAGGGCAGCCCTATAGCTTTTTACTGGAATCGGTGGAAGGCGGTGAGCGAATTGGACGCTACAGTTTTCTGGGGTGCGATCCGCTGTGGGTGCTGGAATCGCGGGGGGCGCACACGACCCAAACCTATCGCGATGGCTCTATTCAAGCGTTTGAAGGTGATCCATTTGCAGCACTGGCAACTTGCTTGGAACCCTATCATCCCGTCAAGTTGCCTGAACTTCCACCCGGAATTGGGGGGCTGTTTGGTTTTTGGGGTTACGAGCTGATTCACTGGATTGAACCTCGCGTGCCCATTTATCCCTTATCAACTGGAGATTTGCCGGACGGGTTGTGGATGCAAGTGGATAATTTGTTGATTTTTGACCAGGTGAAACGGAAGATTTGGGCGATCGCCTATGCGGATTTGCGCGACCCTAACACCGATTTAGCCGTTGCCTATGAGCAAGCCTGCGATCGCGCCACTCAACTCATTCATAAACTTCAATCGCCCTTGACGGAACAAGCTCGCCTGCTGGAGTGGACTCCATCTTCTCAGTCTCCATCCCCGCTGGCGATCGCTAGCAACACGACTCAAGCCCAGTTTTGTGCCAATGTCGAAAAAGCAAAAGATCACATTCGAGCCGGTGATATTTTTCAGGTCGTCGTCTCGCAGCGACTTTCTACCGAGTATGTAGGCGATCCGTTTGCGCTCTATCGATCGCTGCGGCAAGTGAATCCTTCTCCCTACATGGCGTTTTTTAACTTTCGCGATTGGCAGATCATTGGCTCCAGTCCGGAGGTTTTGGTAAAAGTGGATCGGGGGATTGCAGAGGATGATCCGATGATTGCCACAGTGCGCCCGATCGCGGGCACCCGTCCACGCGGCAAAACAGCCCAAGAAGATGCAGCCCTTGCCGCAGATTTGTTAGCTGACCCGAAGGAAATTGCCGAACACGTGATGCTAGTAGACTTGGGGCGAAATGATTTAGGGCGAGTTTGCATTCATGGCTCTGTCAAAGTTGATGAATTGATGATGATTGAGCGCTACTCTCATGTGATGCATATTGTCAGCAATGTGGTGGGCAAACTAGCACCCGACAAAACAGCGTGGGATTTGCTGAAAGCCGGTTTTCCGGCGGGAACCGTGAGCGGGGCACCCAAAATTCGCGCTATGGAAATCATTCACGATTTGGAACCCTGTCGTCGAGGACCCTATTCGGGAGCCTATGGTTACTACGACTTTGATGGACAGTTAAATACCGCGATCGCGATTCGCACCATGGTCGTTCGCAATCAGGGCAACGGTCGGCATAGTGTCAGTGTGCAAGCGGGAGCCGGACTGGTTGCCGATTCTATTCCTCAGAAGGAATACGAAGAAACTCTAAATAAAGCGAAAGGGATGCTAGAAGCAGTGCGCTGTTTGAGATGAAGTAGGCAAAGCGCAACCTATGGGGGGCAAAGTTTCCATACCAAACCCCTAGCAGGAGAGGAATCCGCTGTCGCGATCGCAGGGCTTTCTCTCCACAATAAATAACAATAGAGCGGAAGATGCTTAGCCCGATCGCCTTCAAAAGGGTTTGATCTTGGAGTGAGCGATCGCCCAATCTAGAACTATTCTGACTCCGGCAAACAGCACGAAACTTTCTAGCATTAGGGCGAGGAGGGGCAAAGGGGCAACTCCACTTTGCCAGCCCAGGTCAAGCTGCGCCAGTCCGCGCACCAAGCCAAAAGCGGCGACGGCTCCCGATTTTAGATGAACGTTTTGGTCGCGGCGAATCACGTAGCGATAAGTCACGGCAAACAAAAAGCTAGACAGAATCACAATAGCTCCACTCATTGCCAGGGTGATTCCGAAATTGTCAGGGTGCAACGCTGACGGGCTAGAGGCAGCCCATATGAATGTGCGATTGATTACGGTGAAGAGTGCAAATAGCATTCCGGCTGCGATCGCGCCGATTCCACCCGCTTTAAGGGACTCCCATCGCTCTGCCCCAGTGAGATAGTGCCCTTCAGCGCCCTGTTCATTGGCTTGAACGGCTTCATCCACTTTAATCATGTTCTTTCTCCCATCCCGCTGTCTTTTCTATCCTGCACCTAATCCACGTTTACGCAGAATGTTTTGCTGTACTGCGATTCCCACTTTGAACTATGATCAATCTTGGAGATGTTTCATCATAATGTTTACAGATTCCTATGGATATTTTGAGCTTGGGTTGGGTTGGTCTTTTGGTGGTTTTTACGTTTTCAATTTCGCTGGTTGTTTGGGCACGCAATGGGTTTTGAAGTGACTTCATAGGGTGATTGAGCCTAAGTAGACAGAAGCCTGAGTGCATATTTATCTAAAACCGATTCAATGTAACTGTGGAATATCCTGTTTTTAGCATTCTAATTTTAGCGGCGTTTGGCTTGTTGATTGTGGTCAGCGGCGGGGTCGCCTATCTGACTTTGGCAGAGTGGCGCGATCTCCGTCGGCGCGATGCAGAAGAACGCGCCAATCGCCCTGCCCGCCGTAAAGGGTAGTTCAATTTCTAGCCTATTTTCTTAGCCCCTCATTCCTAGCCCCTCATCATGATTCAACACGATAGTATTGCCGCTCACGGTGGGCAGTTAATCGATCGCATTGCCACCCCCACTCAACGGCAAGAGTTTTTGGACAAAGCAGATCATCTGCCAGTGGTGCAAATAGATGAACGCACCGCGTCAGATTTGGAAATGATTGCGATCGGGGGTTTCAGTCCGCTGACGGGCTTTATGGAAGAGGTGGATTATCTTTCAGTCGTCAACACGATGCGGCTCGCCAGTGGCTTACCCTGGTCCATTCCAATTACGCTCTCGGTGAGTGAAGAGGTAGCAGCACCGTTGAAGGAAGGAGGCTTGGTGCGGTTGGATGACGCTCAAGGGCGCTTTGTGGGGGTGCTGCAACTGACGCAAAAATATCGTTATGACAAAAAACACGAAGCACTACACGTCTACCGTACCAATGAGGAAAAGCATCCTGGGGTGAATGTGGTGTATAACCAGGGCGCGGTGAATTTGGCGGGTTCGGTTTGGTTATTGCAGCGCGATCCGCATCCTAAGTTTCCTTCTTACCAAATTGATCCGGCTGAGTCGCGATCGCTATTTCGTGAAAAAGGCTGGAAAACGATTGTGGGCTTTCAAACTCGCAACCCAATTCATCGCGCCCATGAATACATTATTAAGTGTGCGTTGGAAGTAGTGGATGGATTGTTTTTGCATCCGTTGGTGGGTGCCACGAAGGAAGACGACATTCCCGCCGATGTGCGAATGCGCTGCTATGAAATCATGCTAGAACACTACTTTCCCAAAGACCGCGTGATTTTGGCAATTAACCCCGCTGCCATGCGCTATGCCGGACCGCGTGAGGCGATTTTCCATGCTTTAGTCCGCAAAAATTACGGCTGTACTCACTTTATTGTGGGGCGCGATCATGCCGGTGTGGGCGATTACTACGGCACCTATGACGCTCAATATATTTTTGATGAGTTTGAGCCGGAAGAATTGGGCATTTTGCCGCTGAAGTTTGAGCACGCTTTTTACTGCACTCGCACGGAAGGCATGGCAACCACGAAAACTAGCCCTAGTCTGCCGGAAGAGCGGATTCACCTATCGGGAACGAAGGTGCGGGAGATGCTACGCCGGGGAGAACTGCCGCCGCCGCAATTTTCTCGCCCTCAGGTTGCCGCAGAACTGGCACGAACGATGAAAGTTTTCACGGAAAATCAGTACGAAATTTAGCCTGTTTCCTAAGTTGAGGGCAGCTTACCAAGGCTAGAGCGATCGCCTATCATCGAAACAACGTTTTAGCTAAAAGGCACGATCGTGGCAGTTCCCAATAAAGTCCTTGAGTTGGTGGAACGGTTTCGGGAAAATGAGAGCGTTTATCGATCTCCCGATTACAAAGAGGCACATATTCGCCAGGACTTTATCGATCCATTTTTTGCGGAGTTGGGCTGGGATTTGCGGAATGAGCAAAATGCCTCAGAAGTCTACAAGGAAGTAATTTTTGAGGATGCGATCAAGGTGGGCGGCTCCACGAAAGCACCGGATTATTGTTTTCGGGTGGGCGGCAATCGCAAGTTTTTTGTGGAAGCAAAGAAGCCATCGGTGAATTTGGCAGATAGCGTTAGTGCGGCATTTCAGGTGCGGCGGTATGGCTGGTCGGCAAAGTTGCCTGTGAGCATTTTGACGGATTTTGAAGAGTTTGCGGTATATGACTGCCGGGTGATGCCGAATAAGCAAGACAAATCGACCACGGCGCGATCGCTCTATTTGCCCTACACCGATTACGGCGATCAGTGGAATGAAATTTACGATCTGTTTTCAAAAGAAGCAGTGTTAGCCGGATCGCTGGAGCAGTTTGCCGATGGGCATAAGCAACGAAAAGGAACGACCACAGTAGACGCGGCATTTTTGAAGGAGATTGAAACGTGGCGGGAACGATTGGCGATCGCGCTGTCGAGTAGTAACCCAGATTTGTCGTCACGGGAATTGAATTTTGCGGTGCAGATGACAATTAATCGACTGATCTTTTTGCGAATTTGTGAGGATCGGGGAATTGAGCCTTATGAACAGTTGCGATCGCTGACTGGGAAAGCAGAAGTCTATCAGCAGTTGTGTGGGCTGTTTCGGCAAGCAGACGATCGCTACAATTCTGGGCTATTCCACTTTAAGCCGGAGAAAGGCAGACTGGAAGCCGATGAATTTACACTGACGTTGACGCTTGCGGATGCGCCGCTTCAGCAAATCATCCAAAACTTCTACTATCCCGACAGTCCCTATGAGTTTTCGGTGATTCCGATCGAGATTTTGGGGCAGGTGTATGAACAGTTTTTGGGTAAGGTGATTCGGCTGACTTCTACGCAGGAGGCGGTGATTGAAGATAAGCCAGAGGTGCGGAAGGCTGGCGGAGTCTATTACACGCCGACGTATATTGTCGATTACATTGTGGAGAACACGATTGGGCGATCGCTGGCAGGAAAAACGCCCAAACAAGCTGAAAAGATTCGGGTGCTTGATCCGGCGTGTGGCTCTGGCTCGTTTTTGATTGGAGCCTATCAGTTTTTGTTGAACTGGTACTTGCAGCAGTATGGCGAGAATCCGACGAAGTATAAGAAGCAACTGTATCAGGGGAGCGGCGGCGATTGGCGGCTAACTTCGGCAGAGAAAAAGCGAATTTTGCTGAACCACATTCATGGCGTAGATATCGACCTGCAAGCGGTGGAAACCACGAAGCTTTCACTGCTGCTGAAAGTGCTGGAAGGAGAATCGCAGGAAACGCTATTCAAGCAACTGTCGCTATTGCAAGAACGCGCCCTACCCGACCTGGAAAACAATATCAAATGCGGCAATGCGTTGATCGGTTCCGACTATTACGACAACGTGCAAATCAATTTGCTAGACGAGGAAAAACTTTACCGAATTAATGTGTTTAATTGGGAAAAAAGCTTTCCCGAAATCATAAAAGGGGGTGGATTTAACGCGGTGATTGGGAATCCACCGTATTTACGTATACAAGGTCTTCAAGAATATTACGGTGAGCAGGTAGACTATTTTATCGCTCAATATGCAAGTGCAGTAAAACGGTTTGATTTATATCTTCTTTTTCTTGAGAAAGGATTCAATCTGCTCAAAGAAGATGGAATTCTTGGAATTATTTGTCCTCATAAATTTACACATGCTGATTTCGGTTCTGGCATAAGACGATTTTTAGTTAATAATTCTGCTCTTGAATCTTTTATTAGCTTCGGAGAAAACTTAATTTTTAGTCAGGCAACAACTTATACGGGTTTAGTCTTTTTACAAAAAACAAAAAATACTTCATTTACCTATTCTGAATTCCCGAATATTTCAGCCATAGCTCTTCCAGCAAAGCTAAAGATGCTTCAAGAAAAAGATTTTGCAAGCTACGAGCTAAAGAAGTTTTCTGATAGCCCTTGGATACTTACACACAATATTACGCAAACTATTCTCAATAAGTTATCCCTCAAGATTCTCACCTTAGGAGATGTATTTGATGAAATATTAGTTGGTGTTCAAGCGGGAGTTGATGAAATTCATGTTTTAAAGGCAATCAATGAACCAGTAAATAGTACGCCCCATCACTTGATCAAACTTCTTTCAGAAAAGACCAACACGGTTGTAGATATAGAAACAGGTTTAGTTAAACCATTTCTCCGAGGTGAAGACATTCATAGATATGAAGAACCTAAACATTACTACTACTGCATATATCCATATCGATTAGTAGATAATAAGACTAAAATCATTGAGGAGATAGAGTTAAAAACAGAATTTCCTCTAGGATATTCTTATCTTGAACAATACCGCGAAGAGTTAACAGAAATAAGAACTCGACTCAAAACCAATCCAAAGTATTGGTATTCCTGTCACAGAAGTCGAGACATGAGGGTGTTTGAAAGCAAACGTATTATTACACCCCAAATTAGTCTCGGTTGTAATATGACGCTTTGCTCAGAAGGTATTTATCACAACTCAATGCCTTATAGCTTGTTACCTTGCAGTAGTAGAGCGGAGCAACTGCAATATTGGTTGGGTTTATTAAACTCTAAATTGCTTTGGTGGTTTCTTGCAAGTACTGGAAATGTGTTGCGGGGCGGTTATTTCCGCTTTAAAACAAACTATCTCAAACCATTTCCTGTTCACACAATTAACTTTAATAATCCAACCGAGAAAGCGAAACACGATCGCATTGTGCAATTAGTCGAGCAAATGTTGGCATTGCATCAGCAATTAGCAGAGGCAAAAACGCCGCCGCAAAAGAGCATGATTCAGAAACAAATTAATGTCAGCGATCGCCAGATTGATCAGTTGGTGTATGAGTTGTATGAATTGACGGCAGAGGAGATCGCGATCGTGGAGGGGAAATGAAACAGTATTGGGAAAAGCAGCGGCGATCGATTCGGCTCCAAGGATATGATTACTCCTCCGCTGGAGCTTATTTCATTACTATCTGCACCCAAAATCGTGCTTGTTTGTTTGGCGAAATTTCTGATGGAACAATGCAGTTAAATGACGCTGGACAAATGGTTGAAAGAGTTTGGCAATCTTTACTGCAACGATTTCCTCATGTATGTTTAGATGCCTTTGTCGTAATGCCAAATCATGTTCACGGCATTGTTCAATTACGGGCAGACACTCTTGTGGAATGGGCAGGCACCCCTGAAGAACGGGCAGGCACAAGACCCGCCCCTACGGTGGATATGAAATCTGTAGGGGCACCTCTTGTAGGTGCCCTCCCGACGATGGATGACGCAATACCAGATGATCCAACAGCAAAATGGGGATTATCTTTGGGAGATGTTATTGGAGTCTTCAAATCGATCGCAACCCATCAATACACCATCGGTGTGAAGCAACAAAATTGGGAGCCGTTTCATAAACGATTGTGGCAACGCAATTACTATGAACACGTCATTCGAGATGAGACAGCATTTCAAAAGATTTGGGATTATATTCAGTCCAACCCTTTATCGTGGCAATTAGACCAATTGCATCCCAACAATCCATCAAAATGGTAGATGAATTGACGGCAGAGGAGATCACGATCGTCGAGGGAAAATAAAACAATATTGGGAAAAGCAGCGGCGATCGCGAACTCACTTTAACCATCCTGGCTTTCGATATTCCTTCCTAAATGGAGATTAGTTATGGCTAAAACCCTCACCATTCAAATTCCAGATGGGCTGGAGGAGCAGCTAACGCTTCAAGCAGGGGCACTCAATCTTTCTTTGGAAGAGTTTATTTTGCAGTCCTTAGCTCAGGTTATTCCACCCAACGATCCAGATGATGAGTCGAAGGAGAGCGTCTTAGCAGGTCTACGCCAAGCATGGCAGGAAGTGCGCACAGGTCAGACCATCTCACTTGAGCAACTGTGGGATGACATTGATGCCTGACGAACTCTCGATTGTGGTTCGGGCGGCACCTGAATTTCAGCGAAACTTGCCAAACGCTATCGTCAAATTCGTGAAGATGTGCAGCCAGTTCTGGAACAACTTCAAGCAGGCGACTTTACAAGAGAGCAAATTGCGGGAATCGGCTACACGGTCTTCAAAATCCGCATTAAAAACAGCGATATTCAAAAGGGAAAAAGCGCTGGCTACCGATTGATTTATCAAGTTGAATCCCCCACGTCTGTTTTATTGCTACTGATTTATTCAAAGTCAGACCAAGAAGATGTAACAGGAGCAGAAATTATAGGGGCGATCGCTGAAGCATAATTGGTGCAATGAGCCTATGCAAAGGAGCTTGGTTTCAAGATAAATTCATGTCTGCGATCGCCAGATTGATCAGTTGGTGTATGAGTTATGTGAATTGACGGCAGAGGAGATTGCGATCGTGGGTGACGGTGAGGATGCAGGCAAAATCGGAGGCGATCGCTTTAATGGCAGCAATCAGGCGATCTAGTTTCTTAAATTGGCATTAGGAAAAAGAGTTGAAACGAGGTTGAGCCTATAGCAATTGCACAACCCCTCTACAGCAAAGAGAAATTTGCTCACCGTGGCGATGAGATTTATCAGACGCAGGTGCGATCGCAAAGAGAAATTAAAATTATGTCTGATTTAGCTCAACAGTTGACTCAGCTTCAAAATGTTTTGGGGATGGGTGGTGAGCACAACGAAGGGACGAGGGGTGATAGAGGAGATGTATTTCGAGCCGTTACATTGCAACCTGTTAAGTGAGAGCCTTGGTCTGTTTTGATCACTTCAATGCGAGGACTTTTCTTGCTGACTACTTGCTGATGGATTCAAACGGTTCAGAGCCGAGGGGACTGGGAACCCACCCCGCGATCGCCTTGCGCTGTGCCACCAATGGCTGAGAGTGAACAATCGGTAGCCGCAGCACCTCTTGGTGCAAAATATTATCCACTTCAGCATAGACTTTCGCTCTCCCCGCTTGAGTTTGAATGGCTCGTCCTTGGTTCAAAAGCTGAAATACCGATTCATTTTTCCAGTCACCGATGTCAGTTGTGGCACCCGGACCGTAGTGAGGAAAGTAGAAGCTATCAGGGTCGCCGTAATCTGCTGTCCAGCCCAACATAAAAGATTGGTAGCCAGGAGGCTTACGCCGATTGGCTAGATAGGCTGCCCAGTCCTGGGTTTTGAGGCTAACGCGAATGCCAATGGCGCTAAGGTCGGCGGCAAAGGCTTCCGCGATGGGTTTAGGAGTCGGAAAATAGGGACGAGATACGGGCATATACCACAGTTCAAGCTCAAATCCGTTGGGATAGCCTGCCTCGGTGAGCAACTGTTTAGCTTTTTGAGGATCGAATGGATAGGCGGTTAGGGTCGCATCATTTGCCCAGGCAAGGGTTTCTGGCAAAAAGTGAGGATCGTGTTTGCCCAAGTTCCCCCAAAATGCCTGAACGATCGCGGGTCGATTGATGGCATAGGCGATCGCCTGCCGCACTTTTCCATTCGACAACGGCTTGTAGCTAGGGTTTAAAGCCAAGTAGCCGACGTTAAACGAAGGACGGGCGATCGCGGTTAAATTTGCATCTGCATCAATTTCTTTCTTTTGATCGGGGGCTAGATCCACGGTGAAATCGATCTGTCCGGCGCGCAGTTGAGCCAACCGTGCAGCCGGATCGCTCACAAAGCGGATGACCAGTTGATTCACTTTAGGAAAGCCCGATCGCCAGTAGGTCGGGTTTTTCTCTAACACAATGCGATCGCCCGTGCGCCATTCTTTGAACACAAACGGTCCGGTTCCCACTGCCAGAGATCCGGGCGTGCCGTATTTTGCTCCAGCTTTTTTAACGGCGGTTGGGCTGGCAATGCCAAAATAAGCCGCCGCGATCGCGTTGGGAAAGGCGGCAAACGGCTGCTTTAGCTCAATCTGCACCGTTGCCTCATCCACCGCCGTCACCGATTGCACAATCGAATCGGGTGTCCCTTTGAAGCCGCCAAACACCTGTGACCACACTTCATAAACCTTGCCAGCATTGCGATAGCCTTGAGGATGACCCGCATCCCACCAGCGATCAATATTAAACTTGACTGCCTCCGCATTAAAAGGCGTGCCGTCTTGAAACTTGACTCCTTGCCGCAATTTGAACGTCCAGGTTTTTCCGTCGGCTGAGGCGTTCCACTCGGTGGCTAAAGCTGGCTCCAAGTCGGTTGTTCCCGGCTTAAACTCCATGAGGCGATTGTAAATTTGGTTTTGCACAATCACCGAGTTGCCGTCGGTAATATTTCCGGGTTCTAGATTGACGGGCTGTCCGGTCGATCCATAGACTAAAGCAGATGACGGGGCGGGAGTTCCACTGGAAACGGGTGCAGAGGGTTGATTGCTGGCAGTGCAGTTAGTTAAGACGATCGCCGCAATAAACGCGATCGCCAGCCGCCAACCCCGCCATTTGTGCCAAACCATATTTTTCCCTCTTTACCCAATTTCATCAAAGAACCTTACTTAGAATACGTCCTGATGCGAAATTTGTTTGGCACCAGATCGCGATTGTCTTGCTCTAGCGGCTACCCTGCGATCGCGGTTTTGACAGAGTGGGCTTTAGTTCAGCCCCCTTTTTTAATGCGATCGATTTCCTGCTGAAGTTGATCAATCTCGCGGCGTAAACCATCCACTTCGGTTTGCTTAGGGGATGGTGCGGTAGGCGGCTCAACGGACACCTCCACCGAACCTTTGGCACCCGCACGAGCATAATTACCCTGGCGAATTTCGCGATACTCCTTAGAAGCTGACCATTCGCGCAGATAGTGAACTCGCTCAACCGTGAATGGGTGACTGAGGAAAACACCTGCTGACACGTTGTTGTAGAGCAAAAACTTATAGACTTGGTTGAGTCCATCGGTGTCTAGGTTCTGGTAACGTTCGGATTGTTGAATAAACTCATCCACGCTTAACTCATGAGCATATTTGGTACTGCCCCCTGATATCCGCATCATGTTCGTCAAAATCGGCTGAAGATCATCGGTGACCAATAGTGCGGCGCGATCGGCAGAAAGTTCTGCTTTTCTCAACCATTCAAAAAACGCAGCGACTAACCCCGTACTCACTAAAGTACTCAACCCAAAAGTGCGATCGGCTAGCCCCGAAACCACTTGAGTCGTCCAAATTGCCATTTGGATCAAAATCGTGTGTTCACATTTGAGATGCCCCAGTTCATGGGCGATGACGGTTCGCAGTTCTGCCTCGCTAACCAAATCGAGCAAGCCAGAGTTCAGCACAATAAATGGAAAATCTCGACCTAGTGCAAAAGCATTGACGGTGGGGCTTTGAGAAACGAACAGATTTGGCTCTGGATAAATATCTAAATCGCGTACGCACTCTCGAAAAATTTGATGAATTGAAGCATATTGACGCGAAGTTACTTGAATACTGTTGCCTAGCTGATAGACAAACTGAGGGCGCTCAGTCAAATATTCAACGAACTTGCTGGCGACTAAATCGAAGCCTGGAACGCTGCGTAGAGCCTGCTCTGCTTGGCGATCGAGGGGATGTCTAAAGGCTTCGCTCGAAATTCCGGGGTAGGTTGGCATAAAGGAAAAAGGCTAAGGGTCTAGAGTTAATGTTGGCATTGCTGAATACAAGGATGAATTGCCCACCCTGCGGGAAGCGAGCTACATCCCCAACCCTTGTATCTTAAGAGTAGAGAGATAGACCGTAAACCCTTGGACGAAAGGCATGGTGGAGAAGCTAGGGGCATCTCTCTATTCAAATAGTCAAACTCGAATATATCGCTTGGGACAGTAGCTCCCGGATGACGCAAGGCGGAGTCAAGCACTACCCTTGATCAAAAAAACAGGAGCAGGTGTGCTGGAAAAAGCGAACACTGCCTAATGTGCAACTAAAGTCAACCCACCCTTTGGGAAGCAAGCTACATCCCCCAGACTCTTCTCCCAAGGCAGGAGAAGGGGAGCAAGATTTCTCAAAGTCCCTCTCCCGCTCTGAGAGAGGGACTTAGGGTGAGGGGATTGAGGATAGTCGCACATCGTGTAACTATTCGCTTAAAACCAGTTAGCTTAATGGGTTCGTATCTCTTTTATAAGCCTCTAAATCACTTTCTCCAAAACAAGTAAAAAACCAACTGAAGTTATGAAAAAACGCTATTTCTTAGGATCAGGTGCCGCTTTTCTGGGTACAGCCTGGTTTCTACGTTCTTTGAGTGGCTCACAATCCACTGCCACCGCCAGCGCTGAAACGCTCAAGGGCAAGTTTGAAATCACCAAAACCGAGGCGG
This sequence comes from Leptolyngbyaceae cyanobacterium, assembly GCA_041752515.1. Lineage (GTDB taxonomy): Bacteria > Cyanobacteriota > Cyanobacteriia > Leptolyngbyales > Leptolyngbyaceae > ULC077BIN1. The sequence goes on from JBGSWI010000095.1 coordinate 15,261, forward strand.
AATGGCGCAAGGTTTTAACCCCAGAGCAATTCTATGTCTTGCGGCAGCAGGGCACCGAACGGGCTGGCACCAGTCCGCTTGATCGGGAGTATCGCCAAGGCATATTTTCATGTGCTGCCTGTGATTTGCCGCTGTTTAACTCAGCCACAAAATTCAACAGCGGTACGGGTTGGCCCAGTTTTTATGCGGCGATCGCCGATGCCACCAAAACCACCACCGACACCGCTTTTTTGATGACGCGAATTGAAGTTCATTGTCGGCGTTGCGGGGGGCATTTGGGTCATGTATTTGATGATGGTCCTGCCCCCACGGGCGATCGCTATTGCATGAATGGCGTTGCCCTAAAATTTCGCCCAACCTCGGCTTAGACAAGCGCCTGTTAGCGATCTGATTTCATCGATGTCATCAGATCGCTATAGTGAAAAGGGGATGGATTTGAATTAGGAGAGTCGCTTGGATCACATCATCAGCTTTGATAGCTTCATCGAACTCTTGCTAGGAATTAGCCTCAGCGCAGCCGTGGGGTTTCGAGTATTTGTGCCATTTTTGGTATTGAGCTTTGCGGCGGTGGTGGGGCATATTAACTTGCCAACCCAATTTGACTGGATGGAAACCTCCCCGGCGTTGATTGTGTTAGCCCTTGCCTGCGTTCTAGAAATTGGCGGCTACTTTATTCCCTGGTTTGATCACGCGCTAGATTTTGTCGCAACTCCCCTCGCCATTCTTTTGGGAACGTTCATTGTGGGTCACACTTCCTCCGATTTGAACCCAGTTTTGCAGTGGACTTTGGCAATCGTTGCGGGCGGCGGCACGGCAGCATTGACCAAAGGCTTGATGAATCTTTTGCGCGGAACCTCGACGGCGATGACGGGAGGTCTAACGAATCCGATTTTGGCAACGATCGAGCTAATTGCCGCGATCGCCCTCACTTTACTTGCCCTGACTCTGCCTCTGGTTGCAGGCGTTTTGGTACTCGGAATTCTCAGTTTTGCGTTGTATAAGGTCGGTAAGTTTTTCCTCAATCTGCGATCGCGGCTTCCCGAATCAAACGCTCCCACTGCTTAATCTATTTTGCTGACCACGGATTTCTGGGCGATCGCAGGCTCAAATTCAGGATCGGACAGTGGCTGCGATCGCGTTTTTTTGCCGCGTCCTTTCAAAAAGTTTTGGTTGAAAAAGTCGTGCAAAATCACATAGAAGCAGGGAATGAGGAATAGGGTCAGTAGAGTTGCCAAGGATAAGCCAGAGAAGACTACAATGCCGAGCGGTTGCAGAAATTCGCCCCCTTGCCCCAAGCCCAGCGCCAAGGGAAACATCCCTAGAACCGTAGTGATGGTGGTCATTAACACGGGGCGCAGCCGTTGAGGCGCAGCTTTGAGGATGGCAGCCCGACGAGTACAGCCTTCGCGATCGCGAATTTGGTTTGCCAGTTCTACCATGATGATAGCGTTGTTGACCACAATCCCTACCAGCAGCACCGCGCCCACAATCACCGTTGCCCCGATCGCAGTATTGGTGATAAACAGCCCAAAAATGCCGCCCGCTAGAGCCAAGGGAATGGTGAACATAATCACCAGCGGGTCAACCAGCGAGTTATATTGCACCGCCATCACCACGAACACCAAAAATGCCGCCAAACCTCCCAAAATCGGCAGCGTTGCTTGAAGCTGTTGATTGCTTTGCGCGGCTGCACTAGGCAACACCCCCACGCCTTCAGGCAGTTCTTGCTGGCTTATAATCGCTTGCACCTGCTGAATCGCCGCACTTAAACTCGCTCCTTCGTTCAAGCTACCCGCAATCAAAAAGACTTGCCGCTGATTAATTCGGCGAATTTCGCCCGGTGCGCGCCCCGTTTCAATGGTTGCCACATCACCCAGGCGAATTTGGCGATTGTTCTCCGTAAAAATGGGCAGTTGGTTTAGCTGAGAAGGCTGTTGAATCAGGGCATTGTCTAGCTCAACGCGCACATCCACCAAGCGGTTACCTCGTTGAATTTGAGTAGGGACGCTCCCTTGGATCGCCGTTTCTAAGGTTCTGCCAATGTCTTGAATGTTGAGATTTAAGTCTGCCAATCGTTCGCGATCGGGTCGAATTTGAATCTCTGGCTGGCGATCGTCGGCATCCGGGCGCACCGTGATTAGAGTTGCCTCCTGTTCCAGCGCTTGCAGCACTTGCCGTCCCGCTTGGGTCAACGCTTCCTCGTTTTCCCCTTGCAGCACCACATCCACATCGGCACCCCGAACCGGCGAGTTATTCAAAATCAAGCCGCGCACTTGTCCAGGATTGAGCCGCAAACGAATATCCACTAGATTAAGTTTGCGAAATGCTTTCGTTACATTGGCAACATAGGCATCGATCGCAGCGCCGGGTTTCAGGGTAATGGTGCTGGAACTTCGCAATGAATTTTCACTGGTATTAGCCCCAAACAAGCTGCCGCCAATTGTGGAGAACACGTAGTCGGTTTCTGGCTGCGCTGCCAAAATTTCATCGACGGATGCCATGACTTTACGACTGGTTTCTAAGGGCGTACCGGGTGGAAATTGAGCGTTCAGGTTGGCTTGTCCCGTATTAATTCGAGGCAAAATTTCTTGGGGAATTTGCCCTGCTAGAAACCAACTGCCGCCGCCTAAAATTGCCACCGTCAAGCTAACAACCAGCCAGCGTTTTGTGAGCGTCCACGCCAGCACGGTGCCGTAAGACTGAGTGGCATCGGCAAAACGGCGGTTGAACTGACGCAATAGCCAAAACTTGCCAATGCCGCTAGATGCCCGAATGCTTAACAAGCGGGAGGCTAGCATCGGCACGACGGTGATGGCGATTAGAATGGAAGCAGCCACCGCAAAAGTAATGGTGAGAATCAGTTCATTGAATAGCAGGGCAATAAAACCACCAATTAGCAAAAAAGGCAAGACCGCAACCAGGTTCGTGGCAGTGGAGGCAACCAACGCAGACTCCACTTCTTGGCTGCTGTGAATAGATTGGGTCATCAATTGAGAGCGGCTGAGTTGGCTGGTGGCATCTTTGCCAGGAGTCATGCCAACCCCTTCGGCGATGCTTTCCAACATAACGATCGAGTTATCTACAACAATGCCCACGCCCAAGGCTAAACCGCCTAAGCTGAAAACGTTGAGGGATAGTTTGAATATTCCCATTAAAATGATGGCGGCGAGGGTTGCCAAGGGAATTGACAGGACGATGATCAAAGCTTGACGCAGGGAACCTAAAAACAGCAGCACCGCGATCGCCGCCAATCCCGTGCCAATCAGCCCAGAACTCACCACATTAGAAATGGCGTTTTGAATAAACACGGATTCATCCAGGGTGGGCAACAGGGTCATATCCGCTGGGACAGTGCCAGACTGCTGCAATTCTTTGAGCCGCTGTTTGACTGACTCAACCACGGCGATCGTATTGGCATCAGGTTGTTTTTGCACACTCATTTTGACGGCGGGTTGCCCATTCAGCGCTACGAAAATTCGCTGTTGATTGGTGCCATCAATGACGGTGGCAAAATCTCGCAGGTAAACCCGCTGGGTAGGGGCTAAAGCGGTGGATGCCCCGGATTGAGCGGTTGCTGGGGAAGAATTGCCGGACTGCCCGCCCACTTCAAATGAGATATCGCGTAATTCTGCGGCATCTTTAAACCGCCCGATCGCACGAGTCAGCGGCTCTGAGTTGGTGCCTAAAATCCGTCCACCCGAAATATCTTGGTTGCGATCGCCCAATTCTGCTAAAACATCGCTTAGCCCCACGCCCACGGCTTGCAGGCGATCGAGGTCTATCAGCACCCGCACCTCTTCTTCCACGCCTCCCGCCACATCCACCACTGCCACCCCCGGAATCACCCCCAACTCACGAGATAGCTCTTGATCTGCAAACACGCGCAAATCAACCAGCGACAGGGAGGAAGAGGTCAACGCCAGTTCATAGACCGGAAGTTGCGAGGGATCAACTTTAAACAGGCGCGGTTCTTCAATCGTCTCTGGCAAACGACCGCGTGCCCGGTTAAACGCTGCGGTTGCATCATTCAACGCCTGGTCAATGTTGCCACCGGGCTGAAAATACAAATCCAAACTCACCTGCCCCTCACGGGTTTGAGAATATACCTGCACTACTCCCTCGGTAGCGGAGAGCGCTTCTTCCAACGGGCGGGTAATTTCATCCACTGCCACTTCTGGGGAAGTGCCTGGAGCGTTTAACCGGACTCCAATCCGAGGATAGGTGATGGAGGGCAACAAATCGACTTGGAGCGTCGTAATAAAGAAAATGCCCACAACGATCACAGCCAAGGTCAGCATGAGGGTGCCAACGTGACGCAGAATCGCAATGCGACTAATGCTGAAACCGGCGGATGGGGGAGTGTTCATAAAAGAGTATGAAGTACAAATGATGACGGTAAATGACCAACGGCGATCGCGTAGCGGCTCCGTCGGAGGTATAGCAAATACAAAAAGGCGGTATAGCGCCTCTGCTCTTCCTTTTTTGCCGATTCTCTATTTTCTATTCCTTTCTTTCGGCTGTCCTTCGGAGACGATGCTTAGCTTTACAGGATCGCTGTCTTTGAGGGCTTTGCTGCTGCGAATGACATAGCGATCGCCCACTCCTAACCCAGATACCACTTCCACCTGTCCATCTAAGCGTTTACCTAAAGTGACGGAACGGGCAGAAACAGTGGGTTTACCACCGTTCGCGAGGATGAAGATATTGCCCTGAGTTTGGGGACGGCTGGCTGTTTGACCGCCGCCGGAGGATGGGGAGCGCGATCGCCGATCTTGATTGGTTTGCAGAGCGGTTTCAGGCACAACAACACGGGCGATCGCCTGCTGGGCAAAATTTACCCGTGCCAATAAACCGCTGCCGATGCGCTCATCGGGGTTGGGAATGATCACTTCAATCGGGATTAACCGCGAGGTCGGGTCAGCCGCCGGAGAGATGCGGGAAATGCGCCCCGCGATCGCTTTTTTGGGGAAGGCATCCAAGCGCACCTGAACGGGCTGTCCATTGCGAACATTGCTTAGCTCCCGCTCAGAGACTTGAACGACCACTTTCACTTGACTAAAATCGCCTAACTTAAGGATTTCGCTGCCCGGTTGCGCCAAATTTCCCGGTTCTGTAACGCGCTCTAGGACTGAGCCAGTGACGGGCGAAATTAACTGAGTCTGGGACTGCCGCTCTTTTTCTTGGGCGACGATCGCCTGTTGGGCAATCACACGCCGCTGAATTGCCGTGACGGCTTGCCGACGAGTTCGCACTTGAGCTTCAGTCGATCGCAGCGCTTGTTGAGCCGTGCCCGCCGCCGTTCGAGCCGTTTCGACCGCTTGAGCGGCGATCGCCCCTTCGCGAAACAACAGTTCGAGCCGTGCCAGATCTGATCGGGTTTGTTGCAGCCGCAAGCGTTGTTCTTCCACCAGGGTTTGGGCAGTGCTCACCTCAGCATTTGCCTCCGCCACATCTGCCCGACGCGCCGCCACTTCGGCTTCAGCTTCGACCACCGCTGCCGTTAACACCGCATCATTCAACTGCCCCACGATCTGCCCTTGCGCGACGCGATCGCCCACATCTACGGTTAGATCAAGCACCGTTCCTTCTGCCTGCGATCGCAGCGAAACCTGGCGGTAGGGCTGCGTGGTGCCAGTGTACTCGACAGGCTGTTGCAGGGGTAAGGTGCGGGCGATCGCCACGTCCACGGATGCTGGACCGTTTTCCGCCTGCTTTTGCCCCGTTTGCGCTTCAGATTTTGGCAATGCCCCACAGCCCGCGATCGCCACGAAAGCACTTGCCAAAACACTCCAACGCACAACGGTTTGTGTATTGATTGGCTCCACAGATTTTGGCATGATAAAGACCCTTCTAACCTAAAGTAGGAGCTTACTGTGAAACAGTTTTTCAGTTCAGTGAACATACTGCTCTTGCTAGCTTTAGACTCCCCTTTGCATCAAGAGGTTCAATTACCTGATTAAAAGTCGTGCTGCAAGACCTGAGAAAGCACCCGAATTGTATCGCTATGTTAAGTTCTTCAGATCAGCCAAATGGCAGATTATACCGATTCGCCTTCTTCTCGCGTAACGCTTTGAACTCTGGGTTTTGCTGCTCAGCATGGACGCGCAGAATGTGGGTAAGCTTTCAGAAAAGACCACAATGCCTAAAGGTTGAAGAAATTCTCCCTCTTGCTCTAAGCCCAACGCTAGGGGAAATATGCCCACGGTGGTAATGGTTTTCATCAGCACAGGGCGGAGACATGATGTAACCTGTTTTTTCAATTGAGTCGCGAATATCTTTAATGGGTACTTTTATGGAAGCGATCGCCCAAAATAAATGTCTAATTCATCCAGCTTTGCCCTCTTTCATCGCAAGACACTCAATCAAGCCTTACGGAATTTTGTCTTCCCGGCTGATTTAGAAAGTCGCCATCAGGTGATTGCTCAGTGGATCACCACCCTGCAACAGGGGACACTGGACGAAATTAAAGAAGTGTCGCTGCATGGGCAGTTTCTTAACGACATCTTTCAGCAAATTTTGGACTACCGCTCCGTGATTCAGGGTGGCGGCAGGGTTTGGGAGATTCACGCCGAGCAGACGGTTTCAGACGGGGGCGGTGCTGCCGATGGCGCTTTGGGCTTGTTTACTGCATCTGAAAATAAGCAAGGAAAAGTCAAACTACAAGGACGCATCATTGCCCCAATTGAACTCAAAGGCGCAAAAAATGACCTCGATCGCCCTGCACCGGGACGTAAAGAATCAGCCGTAGACCAGGGATGGCGCTACGCCAACTACACTGCCGATTGCAAATGGGTGATTGTCTCTAACTATCGGGAAGTGCGGCTCTATCAAACCAGCAAAACACCCGCCTACTATGAGCAGTTTTTGCTAACCGATTTAGCTGACCTGGGACAGTTTAAGCGCTTCTACTTTCTCTTGTGCCGTCAAAACTTCTTACCATCAATAGACTCCCCTCAAGCATCCTCTCGGATTGACCTGCTGTTGCAGGAGTCGAATGAAGCACAAGAGGAAATTACTAAACAGCTTTATCAAGAGTACAAACAAGTGCGGCTAGAGATTGCCCGTGAGTTTCGTGCTGAAGCACCAGCGGATATTCCCAATCGTGACGCAACGCTGATCGAAAAAGCGCAAAAAGTTCTAGACCGTATTCTGTTCATCGCCTTTTGCGAAGACCGGGGTTTGCTCCCAGCCAAAACTCTCGCCACCGCTCACGACCATAAAGATCCCTATAACCCCCGCTCTATCTGGGACAACTACAAAACTGTATTTCGTTGGGTTGATCAAGGCAATGAAGATCCACCCATCCCCGGCTACAACGGTGGACTATTCAAATTAGATGTGGTGCTAGACGAGCAGCTTAAACTTTCCGATTTGCTCTGTTTTCAGCTAAAGCAGTTAACCCGCTTCGACTTTGATACGGAAGTGTCCGTAGACATTTTGGGTCACATTTTTGAACAGTCAGTCAGTGACCTGGAAGAGCTACAAGCCTTAGCAGCCGGACAGGAATACGACCCGAAGAAAGGCAAACGAAAAACTCAGGGTGTGTTTTATACTCCAGCATTCATCACTCAATACATCGTTGAAGTGGCTCTGGGCGGTTACTTACGCCGACGAGAAGAAGAACTGCTTTATGATTGCGGCTTAGAATACATTCCCTTGAAAGCAACCCGTGAACTGAAGGAAGCTGAGATCAAGTTTTGGCAAGCTTATCGAGATAACGTGTTACTCAAACTGCGAGTGATTGATCCGGCTTGTGGCTCTGGAGCGTTTCTAGTGGCAGCGTTTGACTATTTGTTGCGGCAATACGAGCGAGTTAACCAGGCATTAGCAGGGTTGAAAGAAGGACAGCGCAGCCTATTTGATCTGAGCAAGACGATTCTAAACAACAACCTGTATGGCGTTGATTTGTCGCCAGAGTCAGTAGAGATTACCAAACTGTCGCTGTGGTTGAAAACAGCAGAGCGAGGTAAGCCGTTGACCTATCTGGATGACAACATTAAAGTGGGCAACTCGATCGTCGCTGACCCCCAGGTTGCAGATCGGGCGTTCAATTGGGAAACTGGCTTTCCACAAGTGTTTGCCGATGGCGGTTTTGATGTGGCGATCGGCAACCCGCCCTATGTACGTCAAGAACTCCTATCGCCCATCAAGCCTTATCTCCAGCAGCATTATGAATCCTACGATGGCGTAGCCGATCTCTACACCTATTTCTACGAAAAAGGCTTGAAGATCCTCAAACCCGGTGGAGGACTGTCCTACATCGTCACCAATAAGTGGTTGCGATCGGGTTATGGTGAACCGTTGCGCCGCTTCTTCAGCTTTAACAGTGTCTTTGAGCAAATCATTGATTTTGGTCATGCCCCCATTTTTGAAGATGCTGATACGTTCCCTTGCGTTGTGGTAGCCCGAAAACCACTGATTCAGCCAGTGTCTCAGGTGAAACCGATGGATTCGGCTCCAGTTGTGGTTTGTCCTGTGCCCCGTGAGAAATTGACCGACATCAACCTATCGCAATACGTGCAGCAGGAAGGCTTTTCAGTTCCCTGGTCGCGGTTTACAGAGAACGCTTGGAGTTTGGAGTCTCCAGCCGTGGATGAATTGATGCAGAAAATTAGAACTGCTGGATCTTTACTCAAAGAGGTTGCAGGTGTTAAACCACTTTTGGGTATAAAAACAGGGTTCAATGAAGCTTTTCTAATTAATGACTGTACGAAAAACTTATTAATTCAATCTGATCCAAAATCCGCTGTACTCCTTAAGCCTTATCTACGGGGGCAAGATATTAAACGATGGAACTCAGATTGGCAGAAACTTTGGATGATACTTCTGAAGTCGAGTAATGATTATTTGTGGAGTTGGAGTAATGCGACAACAGAGAGCGAGGCGGAAAGCATTTTTGCTAATGAGTTTCCCTCACTGTATAAACATCTCAAATCCTTTGAAAATCAATTACGCAAGCGACAAGATCAAGGGCGTTTTTGGTGGGAGTTGCGTTCATGTGCTTTCTACAAAACATTTGGTAAGCCCAAAATTTTTTATCAGCAAATTCAGTTCTATCCATCTTTTGCCGTCTCCACTGAAGAATGTTTTTCAAACAATAAAGTTTCTCTACTGCCTACAGGGGATCTGTACCTTGCCGCAGCGTTAAACGCACCTATTATGTGGTGGCATAACTGGCGACATTTTCCTCACATGAAAGACGAAGCTTTGGCTCCAGTTGGCTATTTAGTGGAAACCATCCCGATCGCCCCACCTACCGATGCCATTCGCGCCGAAGTAGAACCGCTGGTCAGTCGATTGATTGAACTGACCAAACTCAACCAGGAAGCACACCGCGATGTATTGAACTGGTTGGAAATGGAACAGAGCATTGCCAAACCAGGGCAAAAGCTGGAAAACTTTGCCAGCCTGGATCATAAAGAATTTGTGCAAGAACTCAAAAAGCGCCGACATCGAGATGCTGGAGGACTCAACCCCACTGCTCTCAAAGAAATTCAGCAGGTTTACAACGACTACGCCCCAGCGATCCAAACGCGCAAAGCCGAAGCTCTGCAACTTGAACGCCGCCTGTCTGATCTGGTAAATCAAGCTTATGGACTCACCCCAGAAGACGTTGACTTGATGTGGAAGACTGCTCCGCCCCGAATGCCGATCAGCCATCCACTGCCACCGATCTAGTCTGCTATGCCGCTGTTCAGCGATGTCCCATCCACCGATGCAGGGCTATAATTCTCTACAATGACACAGCAGCAGCCCAAACCATTGATGGGTATCCATCCATACTTGCACTGAATCAATGCCCTTAGATTCAATCTGCGATCGCAGGGTTGCTAAATCAAACTTGCGTGAAATTTCACTGCGGATGGTTTCTCCGGCTGCCATCTCAATCGTCAGGTTTAAGGCTTTTAGATGAATCGTTTGCGATTTAAGGCTGCGGAGATGCATTTCGATTTGATGCAGCGTTGTGTTGTAAAAGGCGAAGTGTTCAAACTGATCTCCGTCAAAATTGCCGTTGAACCGCTGGTTGAGATGCTGCAATAAGTTGAGGTTAAAAGCGGCAGTAACGCCTTGACTATCGTTATAAGCGGCTTCTAATGGGGCGGTGGATTTGTGCAAATCAACCCCCAGCAAAAAATAACCGCCCGATCGCAGCGCTAGTCGTACCTGATCAAAAAAGCGATCGCACTCTTCCGGGTTCAGGTTGCCCAAACTGCTACCCAAAAAGCAAATCATCCGCTGGGGCAAATAGGCATCTGACAGGGTTTGCAGGGCTTGGTCATAAGTGCCCACTAACGCATGGATTTTGAGTTGCGAATAGGCTTGCAGTAAACTCTGGGCGCTGCTTTCCAAAATCCCTCCGCTGACATCAATCGGGCGGTAGCAGAGCGGGTAGTTTTGCGCTTGATACGCCTCTAGCAACAGCCGTGTTTTAGTAGAACTGCCGCTGCCCAACTCCACCAGTTCACAGGCTCCGGTGTGCTGCGCGATCGCCCCGGCATATTGCTGCAAAATCGCCGTTTCGGTGCGAGTCAGATAATACTCTGGCAGATCACAAATTTGCTCAAATAGTTGAGAGCCGCGATCGTCATAAAAATATTTTGGCGGCACTGTTTTGGGCGATCGGCTCAATCCTTCCACCACATCCGCTCCAGCATCTTCCGGGGATGGGCGATTTGAATGGCTTAGGTGGTCAATCTTTAATCGGCTTGACCACTCTAAAGGACTTTCTTCGGCACCAGTTTCAGCCAGAGATTGAAACGGCACCTCACCAGCAGTTTGAAAACTTGTCATGCAACCTCTCCACCACCCAATAGAACAACATGGCTATGCCACTGTTCGCCATTTTGCCATTAACAGCCTCCCTTTGGATGAAAGGTAAATGAGTAAGAAATAAGAGAAGAGGCAGGACGAAGTGCGAAGGACGACTTTAAGTTTTGCAGTCGCCCTTCATCCATTTCCTATATTCTGCATTCTCTACTCTGCACTCTCGACTCCGTACTCTTTCTCCTCTTTTGGCGTTTCCCAATGGCTCAACATCACCGCATTGGAGACGTTGCCAATCACGTTAATCACGGTTTTGAAGCCATCGGTGAGGCGATCGACTCCAGCAACGATCGCAACGCCTTCGACCGGTAAGCCTGCTGCTGCCAATACCGTCGTCATGGTGATGATGGCGGCACCAGGTACTCCAGGGGTGCTAAAGGAAACGAGAAAGGAACTGAGGGCGATCGCCAGCACCATCTCTGAGGTGATCGGAATGTGATAAATCTGGGCAATGAATAGGGCATTGAATCCCTGCAAAATGGCTGCCCCATCTCGCTTTAAGGCAGTGCCCAGAGGAATGGCAAAGCTGGCAATATCAGGACGCAACCCATAAGTATCTTGAGCATTTTGGAGAGCAATGGGTAACGCTGCATTAGAACTCGCCGTGCCAAACGCAAGGGAGAGCGCCGGAAATAGGCTTTGCAAAAGGTATAGGGGTTTTGCCTGGAGAAATGCCAATGCTAGAACGTAGAGTCCAATCATCAGCAGGGTTGTCAGCAGCAAGCCCAACACATAGACCAGCAGTTTGGCAATGACTGCCAAGCCTTGCGTTGCAATAATCGAACTGATCAACGCAAAAACGCCAATCGGTGCCGTGTAAAGAATGATCGATAAAATCTTTTCACTAATCGCATACACGCTTTCCACTCCCGCCAGAAAGCTAGTTGATTTTTCACCCGCAAGCTGAATGCCTACGCCAATCAAGGCTGCCGAAAAAATGGTTTGCAGTAAGTTCCCGGTGCTGAGTGCTTCTAAGGGATTGACGGGCACCAAGCTAATCAGCCAGTCCAGCAGCGATAGACTTTGCTGGTGAATCGTGGCGACGGGTAAAGTCAATCCTGTGATGCCAACACCCGGCTGCAAAATACTGCACGTCACCATTCCCAAGCCCACCGCGATCGCGCTGGTGATGGCATAGCTTGTCATCAGCTTGAGAGTATACCGCCCCACCTGGCTGGCATCTTGAATGCGGGTCAACCCCAAAATTAGCGACGAAAACACAATCGGGATGACGACAAACTGAATCAGGCGCAGAAATATCTGCCCAATCGGATTTAAAAAGTAGCGATCAATCCCCGGTACACTGGCGGGTGCAACCTGACTTAGCCCAATTCCAAATAAAATACCCGCACCCAGCGCCATCAAAATCAGCGTGGATAAGCTGATGGAGCGATTTTTGGGCGATCGCGGATCGACGGTTGTTTCCATGCGCCTCGCAGATAGTCATGTGCGAGGTCATTATCTCAGACTTGATCTTTTCTAGCTGATGCTTATGCCACCAAGCCCGATCGCAGCGCTCGAACGGCGGCTTGCGTCCGGTCTTCAGCACACAGCTTACTCAAAATATTGCGGACGTGGGTTTTGACCGTGCCCACTGTGATGTAAAGCCGATCGGCGATCGCGGCATTGCTGCACCCCGACACAATTAACTCCAAAATTTCCAACTCGCGTTCAGTCAAGGGATAGCTTTCCAAAACCTGCTCCATTTCTGAATCGACTGCGCCAATAGCGACTGTTTTAGCTTGAGTATTACCTGAACCATTGGATGGAGTTTGGCGAACCTGATGTAGCACCACATTGGCGATCGCCGGGTCAATCCACGAACAGCCAGAATGAGTTGCCCGCAATGCTTCCACGAGCTTATCAATGCTGACATCTTTCATACAATAAGAATCGGCACCCGCTGCAAATGCAGCTAACACCGCATCTTCGCTGTCGTGCATGGTCAAAATCAAAATTTTCGTTTTGTCGTTGTGATTTGCAGCTTGGAATTGCCGGAATTTTTGAGTTAGCTCAATCCCATCCATGTCGGGCAACCCAATATCCACGATCGCCACATCAGGTTGCGTACTTTCCAGCACCCTTAATCCTTGAGAAGCATTGGGAGCCTCACCCACAATGCAAATCCCTTCTTGCTGCTTTAATGCTGTCCGCAATCCAATCCGAGTTAGATCATGGTCTTCGATTAGTACAACATTAAGTTCGCTCATGGTCTCATTCCTTACCGAGTGACAAAAGGTCTAAAGCTGGTTTAGATTTATCCCTACTATCTAGATAGATGTTTTGACTGCAAATCACATCCACCAATAGACATAGAGCAGAGCCTCTATCTAAAGGTCAACCGCCTAAGCCAAGGATCTCCGTCTATGATATGAAAAAGGTAAATGGGGATACCAAAGTCATTACTGAGGTCATCATTGACACTGCCATTCAGCGAGTAAAAACTGGCAAAAACCGCGATCGCGATTTGAAAGGGGCAGGTCATTCTCTCAACTTTCAAAGAATGATTAGATAGTCTCAATGCCGCGTCAAATAGTACTAAATTCATGCAGGAAGCGCGATTAATTAATATCCTTTTGATAGAGGATGATGAAGTAGACGTGATGAACGTTAAACGGGCGTTTAAAAAGAAGAACATCTCAAACCCACTTTATGTGGCAAGCAATGGCATCGATGCCATTGCCATGTTGCGGGGGAGCGCTAACCCATTCGGCTCTGTTCCAGCCCATCGCCGCTTGATATTATTGGATCTAAATATGCCCAAAATGGGCGGCATTGAGTTTCTACACGCGCTGCGGGCAGATCCCATTTTACAAAAAACGCCAGTGGTTGTGCTTACCACTTCTAACCGGGATCAAGATCGGGTGGAAGCCTATCACTTCAATATTGCTGGATACTTGGTTAAACCAGTAACCTTCAACGCTTTTGCCGAACTGATGGCAACCCTCAACCACTATTGGATGCTGTGTGAAATGCCTTAAGGGATTTGCGATCGCGTTGAGTTTCCTTGCCTATTTCATCGATTCAATCAGGATTATTGCAGGTCTATTTTTATTCTATTAGAATAGTACATAAGAACTAAGAAGGCGATGTGCGACTTTCCTGAAACAACGCAAAGACTGCCCTCACCCTAGCCCTCTCCCGATTGGAGAGGGAACCGGAAATGTCCGAAAGCCCTTCTCCTTGGGGAGAAGGGTTGGGATGAGGGCAAATTAGTTGCACATCAGGT
>JBGSWI010000096.1:0-31036 GCA_041752515.1 Leptolyngbyaceae cyanobacterium
CGGATTGGGGCAGAGATCTGTTTGCCGCTGTTCGTTCGATTGTCAATACTGGCAGGCGACAAGGTCTCTCTGCTTTTGAGTCTATCCTGGCTGCCTTAAATCCCCTGGAATCTCTATTCCCTCTAGGTTGAGCAATTACAATACATTAATGATTGTGCTGATTAAATTTTGATAATCATCGAAATAATCTGGCACAGCAAACTCTGTGATTTTTACCACATCATGTCTTACTTTCTTATAGCTAATCCATTTGAGAAATTTCCACCCTTCTAGAATCTCTAAAATCATCCCAGAACTTAGTTTTTGCTTGCGATCTGGATCGAGACGGGTAGCGAGTGCGCGGCAGTTTATCTGTATCTCTGGGCGATCGCCCAATAAATTAACAATCTCTTCAATGATCTGCTGCTCTCGTTTTTGGTGCTTTTCATAATTACGCTTGGCATCACCTTTAACTCCTTTGGTAATAAGAATAGTGGTCGGTATTTTTGAGTTACAGACTTTAGCTTTTTGTAATTCTTTAATGTGATGCTTCAGATCTTTAATTGAAAGACCTGAAGCATCACTCAATTCTTCTAAAGGATAGGGTTCATCCTGCTTTTCGCAATAGGCTTTGGCGGGGTGCATAGCCAAAATTAACCGATGAAATTCATTTTTACGAAAAATCGGCAAATTATTTTTGTGGGCATATAAGTCAAATGCTTTAAAAGAATCTTCTGAGGTCTGATGAACAAGTTCAAATTCTACAAATGAAGACTGATTTTCTGCTCGTTCAACCATGCCAAAGTCTTCTAAATAGTGCAGCGCTACTTTGATCTTTGTGTCTCTTTGGTCGGTTTCTGAGGCGAACTCTTCATCGAGATCGCTGGTTTGAAAAATCTCATTAGTTGTCACCCAAAAATATTCTTCTGAGACTTTTTCTTTACCGTGAATGCGATCGCGCAATTCTCGCACGGCAATAAATAAATTACGCATTTCCGGCTCAGACAGTTGGTTCAAACTCTGAAGAAAAAAGGCGGTATCAGCGTCTTGAGGATCAAACAACAATGTGCAGGTGGCAGGATTGTCGTCCCTTCCTGCTCGTCCCGCTTCTTGAACATATCCTTCTAAGTTTCCACTCATGGCATGATGAATGACTGCTCTAACATCGGGGCGATCAATACCCATGCCAAAGGCGCAGGTTGCCACAATCACATTCAGTTCCCTAGACTTAAATTTCTGCAGAATCTCCCTCTTGTCTTCTTTGGGAATTTTGCCATGATAAAATCTAGCTTCTACTTCATCTTCATTAAGCAACTTGGCTAAGCGCTCTGTACTTTTACAAGTCGTGGTATAAACAAGCACGGCACCGCCAAGAGCAATCGCACGTTTAACTTCCTCAATTAACACTTGCTCTTTAGTTTGCTTGGAAGTAGGAACAATTTGATATTTGAGATTTTCTCGCACACCACTAGAGCGGATTTCATCAGGGCGAATTAGAATTTGATACTCAGCAAATAGGGACTTAATATCTTCACACACATCAACAGTGGCAGTGGCAGTCATAAATGCCATTAACGGCAGTTCGTGCTGTTGATTTTGATAGAGTTCGCTAATAAATTTGGGGGCATAGCGATAATCGGGGCGGAAGTCGTGTCCCCACTGACTGATGCAATGCGCCTCATCAAAGACAATCAAAGAAGGTAAACGATCTTGGAGTAATGATCTGATGCTGAGCGATCGCAGTTGTTCGGGGCTAATGTAGAGTAAATCTTTTTCGCCATTCCTTAACTGCTCCAACCTTTCTCGCCTTTCTGCTACTGTTATATTGCCATTTATGAAAGTAGAAAAACTTAGCCCTTTCTCCATTAATCCATTCACTTGATCTGCCATTAGCGCCTGAAGCGGTGAGATCACTACAGTGAAGCCTTTTTGCCTACGAGATAGCATTAAAGCAGGAAGTTGATAGCATAGGGATTTGCCGCCACCAGTTGCCATAAGAATCAAAGGATTTTGGGCAGCAAGAATGCTTTGGATAGCTTCTTCTTGTTTGGGACGAAATTTTGAAGTACCAGGTTTCGGCAAAAATTCCTGTAAGTAAGGCTGATAGGTAAATTCTCGCGGGAATTTTACTGGTTTCAACTGGTTCAAAATTGATGGACAGTCAGTTAATCGACTGAGCCATGCGCCAAGGGGCGGCTTCGTATTACTAATATTGGATTCATAGTTCCAAGCCACTATGCCAGCTACACAAAGTCTTTGATCAAAATCCTTTGCTGGTGCTTGAGTAATAAATTCATCAAGATAAGTGGTATCTATACCATCGATCGCTGCTGAGGGGAGTTCATTTACTATGGGCAGTGAACAGTTTTCTGGTGAAAAAAACTGACGGTATGATTGACTTGCTTCATCTTCTCCACAACTGAGCAAATAAGCGTAGAAGTTTAAGAGCTTTTGCGGTTTGGCATTGAAACTATGGAGAATCTTCTCTAATAAGCCTCTGGTAGCAAGGGCATCTTCTAGAGGGTTATTACTTGCAAATTCGCTTAGTTTGTATTCTTTATTGAGCTTATGCGATCGCTCTAGAGGGAAGGATAAAATAGATAGCTCTAACGTATCTATAATTAGCCAAGGACGCAAAGTAGGGAAACTGCTAATTAGATATTTGTAATCAAACCGTCGAAAGTTATGTCCGCAAATCTGTAATCCCTGTTTGTAAAGAGACTCTAAGCTTTCTTGAGCAGTTTCAATTATTTTAGTATCAAGTTCCAGAGGCAAACATACTAAACCAATCCTATAAATTTCTTCTTGGTCTACTTCAAGATCAATATAGGCATAGTTGGATAGTATCGAAGTTGGGTTCATATTCCAGTTCTAAATACTAGCTCTTTTATTTCAGGAAAGTCGCCCATTGCGGTTAGCCTTATTGTGGCATAACTCTCAACCCAATCGCCCCAACTAAAGCCTAGACAGACTCCGTGGCGATCCAGGCTCGGAGGACTTCGGCAACTGTCCAGGCTTGGGCAATGCAGCCGCGTGGCTGCATGGGGGCATCGCCATCACAAATTTCGCCGAGGCTGCCCACGCCATAGTCAATTAAGTGATTCATCATGGGTTCTAAATACTCACGCGCTTGAGCAGGATTGTCATACACCCGCAAATGCGCGATCGCAAACGATCCTAACAGCCACCCCCACACCGTGCCCTGGTGATAAGCTCCATCGCGTTGCAGCGGAGAACCCCGGTAAGTGCCTTGATAGTGGGGGTGACTGGGAGCCAGAGATCGCAGCCCGTGCGAAGTAAGCAGAGTTTGGGCACAGGTATCCACGACCCCTTTTTGTTGAGCCGCCGTCAGCGGACTTTCGGGCAGGGAAACAGCAAAGATCTGGTTGGGGCGCAGGGAGTCATCATCGCCATGTGGGCTGTCCAGCAAATCGTAGCAGTAGCCTAAATCAGGGTTCCAAAAGCGGCTAAACCGGGCAAGGGCGCGATCGGCGATCGCCTCATATTCCTGATGGGGTTTACCCACTCGCCGCGCTAATTTTGCCATTGTTCGCAGCGCGTTATACCAAAGGGCGTTGACCTCCACCGGTTTGCCCATTCGGGGCGTGACCACCCAATCGTCCACTTTGGCATCCATCCAGGTGAGTTGCACCCCAGTTTCTCCGGCATACAGCAAGCCATCTGCCGGGTCGAGGTGGATATTAAAGCGAGTGCCGCGACAGTGCCAATCGATAATATCTGCCAGAGTGGGAAAGAGTTCTTGCACCAGATCATCGTCTTCAGTATCGGCATAGTAGGCGCGTAGGGCTTCAAAGTACCACAGAGTCGCATCTACCGTGTTATATTCTGGCGTTTCCCCCGCATCTGGAAAACGGTTAGGAATCATGCCCTGGTCGGCATAGCGGGCGTAGGTTCGCAAGAGAGAACGGGCGGTTTCGGGTTGTCCGGTTGCGAGGGTCAGCCCCGGCAAGCTGATCATGGTGTCTCGTCCCCAATCGCTAAACCAGGGATAGCCAGCGATTACGGTTTTTCCGTGAGGATCTTCAGGTGAGGCGCGGTTCACGATGAACTGGTCGGCTGCTAGCACTAAGCGACTGCTAAAGTCCTCTTTGGGGTCAACCGCACGGCTAGAACGCCACAACCCCAGCAGTTTATGGTCATAAGTTCGGCGATTTTTGAGGGCGTTTTCTCCATTTAAGTCGGGCTTGCGTTCGGTGCTAGCCGCGATCGTCAAAAATTCTCCAGCCGCCAACGTGGCGTGCAAAGTTGCAATGTGGAGGTGATCTTCGCGATCGCTCAATCCCCGTTCGCGCTCTAAGGCTAAATCAAACCCATAGTACCAATCATGAGCAGGAGTCACCTCCGCGCGATCGCTCAGCAGCGTCAGTTGAGTCGCCCCTGGAAACGCCGCCACACAGACCCCACGATCCAACGGCACCACCGTCATTTGCCAGCCCGAACCCTGAGTCCTGCTGTGATAATCTCGGTAATTCACCAGCGCCTTCAACGTTAGTTGTAGAGGGTTTGAGGCGCGCAGGACTTGATATTGCACATAGGTTGTGTTTGCCCCCATCTGCATCCAAATCCGTTTTTCAATCAGTGCATCCCCGCAGGCATATCGCCAAGTCGGAATTGAGCCTTCCAGGGCAAAACGTTCGATTTGCTGAAACCCATGCGGTTCCACAGAGCCACCCGTCCACCGGTTCGTGTGTAATGGATAGGAGCGAGGCTCAGCTTGAGCCGTTCCGCCGCCGTACTGCACCATTTCATCCAGCTTCGTCAGCATCAAAGTTCGTCCCAATGGCGGATTTAGCGCCGCCACCAGCAACCCGTGATAGCAGCGGGTCAGGGTTCCTGCCACCGTGCCCGATGCATAGCCGCCAATGCCATTGGTCACCAGCCACTCGCGCGACTCCGCCAAATCTAGCCGTCCACAGATCTCTCGTCCAAATTGAAGTCCCATCGGCATATTGCCTTTTCCGCGCCCTCAACCGCCCATCCTAAACTATCGTCCATCCCGATTATCCGCAAATCTAAATTTAATTGGGAGTCAAAGGTCAGAGGATGAATAGGAAGCTGAACCCCGAAGCCTGATTCCCATTTTCTGCTACTCCGAAACCTGAACTCAAAACTCAAAACTCAAAATATCTCCGGCGGAGACGCTGAGTGCAATGCACACACTGCGCGAACGCGAACAAAACTCAAAACTCGATTCCCGAAGCCTGATTCCCGTTTTTTGCTATTTTGTACCTTCTCTAACAAGAAAAAGTGTCCATTCACTAGATAATGGTTCAATCGTTTCGGTAAGCCTAGAAAGAACATGGGTCGCGCTAATAAAGTTGTGCTGGCATACTCCGGCGGAGTTGATACTTCGGTGTGCATTCCTTACCTAAAGCAGGAGTGGGGCGTAAAAGAGGTGATTACGCTAGCGGCGGATTTGGGGCAAGGTGGCGATATGGAGCCAGTCCGAGAAAAGGCGCTGAAGTCTGGGGCGTTGGAGTCGCTGGTGATTGATGCAACCGCCAGCTTTGTCAAGGATTATGCATTTCCGGCAATTCAGGCAAATGCGCTTTATGAAAATCGCTATCCGTTGTCTACGGCGTTGGCTCGCCCTTTGATTGCGAAGCTGTTAGTGGATGCGGCAGAGAAATATGGTGCGGATGCGGTCGCTCATGGCTGCACGGGCAAGGGCAATGATCAGGTGCGGTTTGATGTGTCGATCGCCGCTCTCGACCCCAACCTCAAGGTGCTAACACCAGCGCGGGAATGGGGCATGAGCCGGGAAGAAACGATCGCTTACGGCGAACGGTTTGGCATTCCCTCCCCGGTGAAAAAATCGTCTCCTTATAGTATTGATGAAAACCTGTTGGGGCGGGCGGTAGAAGCTGGAGTTCTAGAAGATCCATGGGTGGAGGCACCGGAAGACGTTTACACCATGACGACGGCGATCGCCCACACGCCCAACGAGCCAGAATACGTGGAAATTGGCTTTGAAAAAGGCATTCCTGTTAGCATCAATGGTGAAACACCCGATGCGATCGCGTTAATCACCCAACTCAACGAGATCGCTGGAAAGCACGGCGTAGGGCGGCTAGACATGATCGAAAATCGCCTAGTCGGCATTAAATCTCGCGAGATTTATGAAACCCCGGCGATGCTATTGCTAATTGATGCCCACCGCGATTTGGAAAGCTTGACGCTGACGGCAGATGTTGCCCAATATAAGCGCGGCATTGAACAAACCTATACTCAACTGGTCTACAACGGACTTTGGTACAGTCCCTTAAAAGACGCGCTGGATGCGTTTGTGCTCAGCACCCAAGAGCGAGTCACCGGAACGGTGCGGGTGAAACTGTTTAAGGGCACCCATAGTGTGGTGGGTCGCAAGTCGGCTCACTCGCTGTATACGCCCGATTTGGCAACCTATGGCAAAGAGGATATCTTTGACCATCAGGCGGCAAAAGGGTTCGTCTATGTGTGGGGGTTGCCGACTCGCGTTTGGGCAGAAACCGGGCGGAAATAACATGAGCGATCGCCCCTCCGTCATTTTTTTAGATGCCGTCGGCACGTTGTTTGGAGTGCGGGGCAGCGTGGGAGAACAATACGCCAAAGTGGCAAGTCGCTTTGGCGTAGATCTTCCTGCGATCGCACTGAATCAGGCATTTTTCAAAAGCTTTCAGGCGGCAGGTTCTCCAGCTTTTCCGGGGTGCGATGCCACTGATCTAAAAGCCAAAGAATATGACTGGTGGTTCAATATTGCGGTGCGAACTTTTGAGCACGTCGATGCCCTCCCCCAATTTCCTGACTTTGAAGCTTTTTTTGCAGACCTGTTTGCCTATTTTGCCGCAAGTGATCCATGGGAAGTGTATCCTGATGTGCCAATCGCCCTCAAACGCTGGCAGCAGTTGGGCATTCCCCTTGGCGTGATCTCCAATTTTGATTCTCGGATTTATTCGGTACTGCAAGGATTGGAACTGCTGGATTATTTTGCATCCATCACCATTTCCACGGAAGCAGGCACCGCGAAACCCAATTGCCAGATTTTTGAGGTGGCGTTGCAAAAACATGGGTGTCTACCGCAAAACGCACGGCACATTGGCGATAGTTTTGCCGAAGACTATCAAGCGGCACAAAATGCAGGCTTGCGCGGCATTTGGCTGAGAAGGTAATGAATGCATAAAAAACCCTCTTCTTAGATTAAGAAGAAGGTGGCAGTACAAAGTGCGCCTTTAAGCGGATTTAAGCCAATGATTTAAGCGCTGATGGTTGGCTCGTAAAGTAAATTGCGGGCTTTTGCCATGCTGGTCACTAGCCGATCCATTTCTTCGCGGTTATGGAGCGCGTTGACGGTGATCCGAACGCGAGGCTTGGCGATGAACCAAATGGGCGACACCCATACGCCGTAGTCCAATAGGTCTCTGGCATAGACCTTGGGGTTAATTTCGGGGGGCAGCATCACGGGCACAATATTGGTTTCGCCGATCGCCATGAAATCGTGTGCCTTCAGGCGCGATCGCAGATATTGCGTGTTTTCCTGTAAGCGGGTCACCCGTTCTGGCTGATCGCGGACAATCCGAATGCTCTGCAATGCGGCGGCGGTCAACGGCGGAGCCAACGAACAAGTGCCAATGGAGGTTGGCGACACACTCAGCAGGGGTTTGAGTTCGGCAATATGGGTGCTGATTGCCGCCCCCACTGATCCTCCAAACTTGGAGAATGTCGTCATAATCAGCGGAATGACTCCCCGATCAATCGCATCTTGAGGCATCAAATCGAAATATTCATAAATGCCTCGTCCTGTGGCACCCATCGCTCCAGTCGCATGGGCTTCATCCATCACCAACACACTGCCGGGATAGTTGGACAGCAGGTCAATCATGTCGGGCAGCGGTGCAATATCGCCATCCATCGAAAACACCGCATCGGAAACGACCATAATGCGATCGCCGGGGCGAGTGTAACGCTGAAGTTTACGGGCTAAATCTTGAACATCACAATGCCGATAGGCGCGTACCCGCACCCGTGGGCTATGCCCAAACAGTTTGCCAGAACGGGTTCCTGCATTGGCGATCGCCGACACAATACAGCCGTGATTTAAAACATCGGTCAAAATCAGCGTTTCGCGAGTGTGCTGAAAACCCGGTACCGGAATCGCCAAGTGGCAGAAAGCATCCATCAATGCCTGCATTGCCATCCAAGCATTCAAAAATAGCTGTGTGTGGGGTAAATGCTTAAACGCTGACACTTCATCTTCTAGTTGACGATGCAAATCAATCCGACCGCTGAGAACAGAGCAGGAACTATTAGAAGTCCCATACTGCAAAATGGAGTCGATCGCCGCCTGTTTCACCGACTCATCCTGCGTTAGCCCCAAAACATCATTCGTGCAAAAAGTTAACACGGTCTGGCGCTTGCCCGTAGCATCCTCAATTTCAACCAGGTTTCCGTTTTTGCGATGGCAAATATATTCATCAGGGTCAAGCCCGCTTTCATACCATCGTTGAACGTATTCTTTTACGACTTGCACAATAAACTCCTCTCACCTTTCTAGATAGCCTACCGCCTCTAGCTGAATAGTATAAGTTTCTCTGTCAATTACTTCTAGGCACAGCCATGCACTGCGGATCTTTAGAGATTATCTGAAACTCGCTGTGCAGTTAGATTCTAACGCTCTCATCGGAAGTTTTAAGTTAGGTTCATTCGCTATCTTGCACATAGAGTAAAAGACGCTGGCGATCGCATTTTGTGCCCAATTAAGGTAAGAAATAGGGATTAAGGATTGAAGTTTTCTCATCGCCCCCAGCCAAAACCTGAAACCTGAACAGCATTTCTACATTTACCCTTGCACAACGCGGTTGAACGAAGGATGATTTGGGAGGTAAATTTTTCCGGTGTAAGTATGACTAAGTTCACTCGGCGGAAGGTATTGCTAACAGGTTTAGCCGCAGGCACTGCAAGTGCGATCGCGGCTCAGCAGCATTCTACTCAGGCGGCTGAACCTCTTGCAGCACCGGCAAGCAGTAACGGGGAGGCGCAAGGATCATACGCCCTATTTGACTATGATGGCGATCCAAATAATCCCCCTGCCGTTGAAGATGGCTTAGTTCAGCCGCCCATTCCCTACGATCGCGCTCAATCAAAGCTGTTAATTCAGTGTTGCGACATTGCCTACGAGCAATTCTTCACAGGCACAACGAATCCTGCTTATGATGGATCGATTAAATCTTTAAAGAGCTATACCCCTCTTTTGGATGGCTACACTCAGGTCGCTAGCTTCAAAGCACAAGATGACCTGCTAGGGATTTCGCTTCAGGGTACTGTGATTCCTGAAATTTTGAGGCAACTGCCCCTCGACGAAATTGAGCGCCAACTGCCCCAAGAAATTCGCGATCGCCTCCCCAGAGCATTGCAGCGAGTAGCTAATCCTAAAATGGTATTTTTGGGCTTTGCTCTAACCTCCAAGCAAGGTAGCATCATAGTATTTCGCGGTTCTCAAACCTCTGACGACTGGATTACTAATCTCCAAGTTAGACAAACGGACTATGTGCGAGCGGGAGTACCCGCTGGCAGAGTTCACCGGGGATTTCTAGCGTTTTATAGCAATGTGCAAGCACAAATGCAGGCAGCAACCAAGCTATTGAATCCTGCTGCGCCTTGCTACCTGACCGGGCACAGTTTAGGCGGTGCCCTCGCCACCTTTGCCACCTCAGATTTAGCCCTGTCTCCACTGAAACCCCAGTTGCGGCTTTATACCTACGCTTCGCCTAGAGTGGGCAATCTTGCATTTGCTCAATTCTTGAGTGGGGCAGTCCCTAATATGTATCGGATTTTTAACCTAGCGGATTCGGTGCCAGAAGTGCCGCCTTCCAAAACTAGGAATACCGCGTTTCATCATGTGGGGCAAAACTGGTCTTTTCTGCACTACACCGGCGATGTTGCGCCCAATCATTTTACGAGAGTATATCGGGGCGCGATCGCCAAACAAGTGGAAACCAACAAGCTCCCCGATTTCCCCGTATGACGGATGAACCACCAAAACAAAGAGGGAGTAGCCTAAGTCGCTTTCTCTCTCTTTTTGAGGATGGAAATTCAATCAAAATTAAGAATATTAGAGAGGTATAGCATTCATTGAGGTAATCAACGATGAATCAGTTAGAAACTATTGCGATCGCTGGCATTATCAGTCTAGTAAGCATTGGAATCACAACTATTCCGGTCAAGGCGCAAACCTGTAGCGCATTAGTAGTGGTGGATGGTAAAGGAACTCAGGCGCAAAAATCAGTATCTCCTCCTGGCACAGGAATTACCCGAGACAACTGGAATACTGATTTTATCGTACCCAGCAGCCAAAGTTTTAGGCGATATGTTGCTAGAGTTACGCCCAAAAATGGGGGCGAATATGATCTTGCCATGTCTCTAAAATACAATAACGATACGGCAGACAATGCGTTCAGCCGCACACTTACGTTGGCAGAAGGGAAGCCTTACAACATTCAAGGAGCAGCAAGAACTAGCGCTACACCGTATCAGGTGAATGTGAGTGTTGGTGGGATAAGAGCGATCGGGAACAGTTACACCGTTTCGATGTTGGGATGCAATTAGAACAGCTTATTAGGGTGTGCTGATAGCCCAAGAGTCGAATGGAGTATGGGTCAGAGCCTCTATAGCGATCGCGGGGGTAACGACTACAGGGTTTTAGCGCATCCTGTAAGTTGAGCGGCTTGATGGATAGAGCAGTGAGACGAACAAATTAGACCAATCAAGTCGCCGGGACGGCACTGTTTTTAAGGAGTGGAAACCCTAATCGCTCCCGTTGTTGAAGATGAATCTGAGCAACCTGACGAGCCATCGTTCGGATTTTGCCAATGTAACGGGTGCGTTCAGTCACGGAAATTACCCCACGAGCATCTAACAAATTAAACGTGTGAGAACACTTTAATACGTGATCAAAAGCAGGTAGCACCAATTCTTTGCCCATTAACTGTTCAGCCTCTTTCTCATATAGAGAAAACAGCGTAAACAGCAGTTCAGGGTTAGACGCTTCAAAATTATATTTAGAGCTTTCTATCTCACTTTGTAGATAAACATCTCCATAGGTCAGGGTGTTATTCCATCGAATGTCAAAAATCGAATTAACTTCTTGAAGGTACATGGTCAAACGTTCTAGACCATAGGTGATTTCAATGGATACAGGGCGGCAATCAATGCCGCCACACTGCTGAAAATAGGTGAATTGGGTCACTTCCATTCCATCTAGCCAAACCTCCCAACCCACGCCCCATGCGCCTACCGCTGCATCCTCCCAGTTATCTTCCACAAAGCGCACATCATGCTCTTCTGGCAAAATTCCTAGCGCCCGGAGTGAATCTAGATAAATCTCCTGAATACCATCCGGTGAAGGTTTAATTAACACTTGATATTGATAGTAATGCTGGACTCTATTGGGGTTTTCTCCATATCTGCCATCACCGGGGCGACGGCAGGGTTCGATGTAGGCAACTGCCCAAGGTTCAGGTCCCAATGCTCTCAGAAAGGTATGCGGGCTTTTTGTCGCTGCGCCTTTCTCGGTATCGTAGGGTTGCACAATGAGACAACCGCGATCGCTCCAAAATTGGTTCAACGCAGTTACAACAGACTGAAAATTCACAGCTACTCTCCGCTAGTCTTACTATCTCGCCTTTAATTTTCACGTAAAAGGACGGAATGGGTAAAACAATGCTACGGTATCTTGCTACCTTAGAAACCGAAATCTTTGAAGATTCCGAAGGCGTGAAAGTAGTTGTTCCAAATTTAGTAATCCCCCATATTCCAAGCATTTCCTGGGCAGAGCTAAATATGTTGACCGATAAGAATGCCAAAATTGGCACCAATTTTTCTTACATTGCGGCACTTTCTTCCTTAAAAGAGTTGCGTAGCAATTATACGAAATGGTCGTTTTTACCCAAGGGTTTGTAAGGAAGCATTAGAAACAATTAAACAGGCGATCGCCCCGATGATTGACCCTCAGTGTTTGCAATTTCACCCGCTTCCATCAACATTTTGAAGTGACGCAGTTCATCACCAAGTTGCTGGTCTGGTGCTTCACCAAATATCTTTGCGATCGCAGTTCCCACGGTTCCACCGGGAGGAGTGTACTCCAGCACCACCTTCACTTCCGTGCCTCTGCCAATCGGTGCGACTTGAAAGCGAACAAACCCAGAATTGTCAATGTCAGATCCTTCAACCGAAGACCAAGCAATTAGGTGATCTTTCTGATCGGAAACAATTATGGCATCCCATTCCACACTACTATCGAGTGGGGCTTTTGCAATCCAATGAGAGTGCGTTTGATCAATCACTTGTACAGATTGAAGATGCTTCATAAACGTAGGCAAATTCTCGAAATTACGCCAAACATTATAGAGTTCGGCTGGCGTTTTGTTGAGAATGGTAACGGTCTTCTCTACCTGCTTACTCGTACCTAACTCCAGTGATTGACTCACCGCATCTGAAACAGTATCCGATAAGCTTTTTTGCGAGGTTGCTCCTTGATAAGCCAAGCCTCCGCCCGCCAATGCTAACAAGGCTCCCCTTAAAGAACGCTGGTTTAACCCTAATAGAACCATTGCTCCACCCGTCAGTAATGTTCCATATTTTTCTTTGTCGCTACGACTGTCAACTTGCTTTTCTTGATTAGACTCATTTGGCATTGATGATGGTTCCACTGTGCTTTCTCCTAGTTGATTATCACTCACTAAACTATTCTTAAATTGATACTAATGATCAACAGATTTTATTTAAATAGATGGTACTCCAGGCATAATTTCAGGAGGCATATCTGGCGTTGAACTGGGTGGCGAATCTGGCTGTGGATCGGGCATTGGGTAAGGGCTTGGCAAATTCGGCGCGGGCATAGGCGCAGGTTGCTCAGGCGCAGGAGGATCGGGGTAAGTTGTCGGATCGGGAGGCATGGTTAAAAAACGTGAATCACATTGAGCTATAGTTGTCATCATTTAAAAATCCTATTCTAATTTAGTAGCTTCTAGATTCGATAAAGTTGAATTGGGTAAGGTCGCGATCGACTGACTTATACGTACTAATAATTCATACGAAGCTAGAAAAATATAAGAAACTAAAGATCTAGCTAACAAACTAGAAAATATTTTTCAGTACTGAAACTTTATCTAGTAAACCTATTTTTGCACATACAACAATATAGCTTCTCTCACTTTAGAGGGATTAATAATCTCTTGCTATTTGGTCACATAGAAATAAGTAGATTACAACTCAATTACTAACTCCCTTCAACTAAACAATGGAGCCTATAAAATGACAGCGAATAGCCCCGATATTGGCGAACAAGCTCTTAGTAAAATAGCAGAAATAGGAATTGCAAACCAGTTAGATGAAGTACAAGAGCTTAATGTTGATATTCGGACAAACCCAGGCAAGCTGATTCAAGGAGAAGTAGACTCAGTAATCATTAGTGGTAAGGGAATAGTCATGAAGCAAGACCTACGGATAGAATCAATGGAGATGCAAACTGCTAAGGTTTCTGTCAACCCTCTAAGAATTCTTTTTGGAAATGTTGAATTGGATCAGCCTGCTGATGCCGATACTCAAATTGTTTTAGCAGAAGAAGATCTTAATCGTGCTTTGGCATCTGACTACGTGGCTAGCAAAATTCAAGACTTAAAGCTAGAAATTAAGGATCAGTTTTACAGCATTAAGGTAGAGCACATTACTATTCATGTGATAGATGAAGAAAAAATATTTCTAAATGTTAACTTCTTAATGTCAGAATTAAGTGAGTCTATAACTCTCTCTGCGGTGGTAATTCCTAAGGTAAGGGAGGATGATCAGCGAATTGAATTAGAGATACTTTCTGTAGAGGGAAAAGGGTTGACTCCAGAATTGAGCGCAGCAATTTTGAAACAAGTTACAACATTTTTAGATTTAAGCAGTTTCGACTTGCCAGGAATGACTCTTTGGCTGCACAAAATTGATGTTAAAGTGGGCAAGATTATCCTCCAGGCTAGAACAAAAGTCATGCAAATACCCAATCTTTAACTTTCTGGTGAAGTTTGAGTAATAGGTTAGGTTTTTCAATCTCTATATGCTGATCGACAGAAAATATTTTTCTATTGATTCAAGCTTGGGGCACCGATAGAGGTGCCCTTGATAGTTGTTAGCTCTTATTAGCTATGCTTGCTCCCACATTTCGCGCACAATATCTGGCAACCAACTAGCTACTTCCTGAATACGCTCTTCTGATAATTCGTCTTTTGTGGCAGAAAAAACTGCTTGAATCACCTTATCTCGATCGACCATACGAGACATTCCTGATTCATTTGCTACTCGAAATAAGAAGCGATCTGAAGTGATTTTGAAAATACCAGGTCCCTGCCAAGGGGGACGCACTCGGCTTAAAAACCCAACCAATGGATTGGTATCTCTCCACAATTCTGTAATTTCCATTTGAAGCGTTTTATCAGTAGTGTTCAAAACTTCTTCATGTAGTTCTTCGGCTACTTTATCGGCAGCTTCTGTAGTCATCAAATCGCGCATTACTCGAAAAACCACTTCGGTGATATCTCGCGCGTCATAGGGATCAGAAAGACCGCTGTTCAGCATCACTTTCTCTAGGAAGGGGCGGTGTTCATCCGAAATTTCAGCATTTTTAGGACGTTTTACAGCCTCAGCTAGAGTCGCTGCTTCTACTTCAGTTGGATCATTTGGAACTGAATCTTCATCTCTTTTATCGTCTTTTTCTAATACCATAATTGCTCCTTACGGACAAACAAAATAGTTACTTTCTTGAATATCTAGATTTAAGAACAAAACTCGTTAAAAAGATTCAACCCAAAGAAAGATCATGGCGCGATCGCGCTTCTTCAAATGTAAAATCTCCAAACATTAAAAAAATCCTTGCCTCATAACTTCAAACACAACAGTTATAAAACAAGGAAAATTAAGACACATCGTTTAAGTTGAAAATGCGTTTAGCGCTAGCTCATACTTTTTTCTTGCGCCCGTTCATGAGCGAATTCTTTCAGCCTAGAAAAAACATTGTATGCGTCTGGACCTGGATCTGTATTAGTAGCCACTCCATCCACAGAACCGTCTACTTTTAACCAAGCCTCTAAACCGCTCCGCAATACAGCAACTTGTTGGAAACCAACCTCACGCAAAGCGTTGGCGGCTGTTGTAGCTTCCTCATCAGTGCTGCCATAAATATAGATATCACGCTTATGCTGCAAAGTAGATTGCACTGCACCCGGCAACATTGATAAAGGAGTATTCATTGCCCCCAATATGCGACAGTCATCAAATGAATCGCGATCGCGAACGTCCAGAATAGTCAAACCCGGTTCCCCCCAATTTAGGCGAGACTTTAACTCATGCACGCTCACCTCACTACCTGAAACCGAAGCTGCTGGAGTTGGAATAGGAAGATTCGCTTTGAAGGCTTCCTTTGCTTTACCAATTGTATTCTCCTCTTGCTCATGCGCCTTTTGAACTGCTTGTTCTACAGTGGCTCCCGCTTCTTTCACCATGTTGTTTGAGCCTTCATGATATTCACTACTTGCGTTACCTTGATTCATACTCATAGATATTTCCTGATAAATACGTAATAAGAACAATACAGAAAGTAAAACTTCAAAACATCTTTCCTACGGGATAGTTTTGCCTGCAAAAGGTTACTACCTTGCAATGTGGATTTCGAGCAAAATTACTGAAATAAAAGTGGTTAGCTAATAAACCAATCTCTTAATCAGACTGGTCTACTAGCTAACATTAGAAAATCAGATAAATTGACAGACACAACTTAATCAGTTGAATCAATTTCCTGACTCAGAATTACCAAAGTCCTTGAACAGAACCGGAAGTATTGCTTGAGCTACCGCCTTGGTTATTCATGGTGCCATTCATCTCAGATCCTGAGGTACTTCTTTGGCTGTCAACTGAATTAGTTGTACTGCCGCTTGTACCATTAGTAGAATTGACTCCACGGTTTATATTTGAGTTGGTGTTCCCATCCATTTGCATCTGCTGACTAGAACCGCTACCACTGCCACCCGTATTTGGGCTAGTCAGTCTGCTGCCGCCCGGAGTAGAGCCAGTGCTGCCGCCTGGATTCACCGCTGGGGTCATAGAATCTTGAGAACCACTGGTAGTGCTACCGCTACGAGGTGTTGTGGAGGTTCCTCTTCCGGGAGTATTAGAATTGGGGGACGTTAGGCGATCGGTTGTAGAGGAATCCTGCCTTATAGTTGCGGGATTTTGTCTAAGGCTGTTGGGGTTTTCTGAATCGATGGGATTGATAGTATTTTGCTGCTCCAATCCGCCTGTTTGGGGAGAATTTTGAGAATTAGCCGCTTCTGGTTGAAATAGGACGAAGGATGAACACGCCGCTAAAATACTAAGACTGCCAATTTTAACAAAGTTAAGTAGATTGCCTGTTTGGGTGAACATTGATTTCATGATTGGCTCCTAGGTTGGTAATGGTGTGATAATTTTGTGAGTCAAACAGTCGGCTAAGAATACTGTGTGTATTCCACAAGATTACTTTTTGTGGCGTGACTTGCAACTTTGAGAAGACGGTTCTTTCTGGATTAGTATGGGTCTCACAAAGTTGATTACCCTAACTGTAGGTTGTGCTTATCAATGCTAGGTCTGTCATTAGAAAGGTTAAAAAACATCAAAAGAAATACTTCAAATTGATGTATTCATAGGACTATTAAAAGTGGCAAAAGAGAAATTACTCTCTTCAGAAAATTAATTAGCTTAGCGGGAAGGGCGATCGCTCATGGGTTGAACTGGGGAGTATATTCTCTGCAATATTCGCCTTCGTTCTAGTATCTAATTTTCTAAGGGATAGCTTTTTGGTTTTTGCCGCTCTACCGTATTGCGTTCCCAAAAGACGCTATTTGTGTAGCCTTGAATAGTTTTGTCTAGTTCTGCCAGTTCCAAACGTTTTTCTGCTAAGAGGCAATAATTTTCGTTGAGGTCGATGCCGAGATAACGTCTGCCTAGTTTTTTGGCGACCACTGAGGTGGTGCCGCTGCCCAAAAATGGATCTAGAACGATGTCGCCAGGGTTTGTGCTGGCAAGAATCAGCCGAGCTAGCAGTTTTTCACTTTTTTGGGTAGGGTGGTCAGTATTTTCGGGCATTGACCAAAAAGGAATGGTGATATCTGTCCACAGGTTAGAGGGGTGAGTGTCGCGGAAGTTGCCATTGGGCGTTTCTTGCCAGTCTTTGGGCAGTCCGTTTTGGCGGTAGGGAGCAAGCACTTTGCGCCGCAGTTTGACCGCATCTACGTTAAAGGTATAGGTGTCGGACAGAGTGCAAAACCAGATGTCCTCGCTGGAATTTTTCCAGTTAGATTTAGCTCCTCGCCCTTTTTCGCGCTCCCAAGTGATGCGATTGCGGACGGTGAAATGGGCAGCGGCAACCGCGAAGGTAGAGATAGAGGAGAACCAATCGGCGCAGATGTAAACGGATGCGGTGGGCTTGAGTAGCGGTTTTAGGGTGGTGATCGCATCATCAAACCAGAGTGTATAAGCCTCAATGGTTTGGCGGGTAAATCGATGACCGTGAAAATCTTTGGTTAAGTTGTAGGGTGGATCGAGAATCAACAGATCGACACAGTTTTTGGGTAAGAGCGTTGACCATTTCAGACAGTCGCCCAAGAGCGTTCCTTGAGGCAATTCTGAGAAACCCGATACAGGCGGTTGGAGCATTAGGCGCGATCGCAATCGAGTGCGATCTTCTTCAGTCAGTTCTAAAGTGCGGTTTCTAGGGGCGCGGAAGGTCATACCGTCCCTTTTTTCAAATACTGTTGTACTTCGGTTAAAACTCGCCGTGCGCCATCAAAAGTCAGTCGAACGATCGCGCGATCGTAGGGTAGCCAATCGTAATCTTTAATCTCTTCGGGCTGGCAGTTAACCATGGGCGACTGCACAAATGCCGGGTAATAGACCACGGTTTTGTTAAACTTTTTGCTGCCGCGCGTAAAGGGATATTGCTCTGAAAAAGACGCGCCATCCAGCAACGTGAAATGGGTGATGCCTGTTTCCTCCTTAAACTCACGGCAAGCTGCCTGAACAGACGTTTCACCTGGATCTGCGTGCCCTTTAGGAAAGCCCCAGTGCCCTGCATGGTGCTGAATTAATAAAAACTGATGCTCATCGCTGCTTTGCAAAATAGGAACAATGCCAAAAGCTTCATCCTTAGCGATGTTGAGGTCATCCATACTAATGTTGCCGTTTTTAGACGATTAGTTTATTGCAAACGCGCTGGCGTAGCCTCTCTAAATGGAGACTCGTTCAAGTCTACTTTGCAATAAATCCATCAATGATACATCTGTTAAGCCGCAATGGCGACTGATTCTTGCCCATGTTTTCGCATCAAATTCATTCGCTTATTTCGATAATCGTGAAAGACTGTCTGACGTTTGACCAGGGGCGATTCATTAAGTTATGTTGACCAGTGACCGAGACAGCACTGCGATCGCACTGTGGTCTCATTAAACCTATTTATTCATCTGGTTCAATAGCCACAGCGCCGACACAATCCCTACAAACTGCGCCAAAATCACGTTGATACTTGCCTGGACAACAAAAGTATCTGCGGGTTGAATAAACCGGGATGGATCTGTATTCACAAAGCCGCCAATTCCTTGACTAAGCGCCTTACTCACCAACAACCCCACAATGGTTTCCGCGCCTAAAATTGCCAACAGCATTCCGACCAAGCTAACCACCAAACCAAAGCGAATCGCTTGAATTGCCTCAGATTTCTTAGGACGTGCCGCCTTATCACTCCCCAAGCGTCGCCCATAGGAGACATAGCGACTGAGCGCCCAAAACATATTGAAGCCTAAAAGCCCCAGCCCAATAATGGTTAAAACACCCCCCACTCCGGTGCCTGGGTTGCTGTCTGAAGATGTTGCGCTGCGACCGGCTGCTACTGCAAAAATCAGGGTGATGGTAGAAACCACCGTTAACACTAATTGAAACCAAAAGCTAACCCACCCTGTGAGCCTGAAAGCTTTAGCGATTTGCTGAATGGTGGGCGACGGACCCCCAGAGAAACCTGTTTTATTCATAGCCCCTGTTGTAAGCGCCCCATCAAAAGCATCCTAGCGAATATCGTTCATTAAAGGGGCAAAATCTGCATGGCTATAGTGTCGCATGGAGGTCGATCTTTGGGTTAATACAGCACTCATTCAGTTCAATTTACTCATTCTTCAGCTTCAAAATAGAAAGCGGGTAACGGTTTGCACTAGGATGTGTGCAGTATATTTTCTCATGAGCCATTAAAGCCGTTAACCACGAGTGCTTAATCAGAGTTTTTAGGTTGGCTATTGGATCTATGACTACATTATGCACATTCGAGATGATGCCCCTTCGAGTTTGTTGTTTGTGGAAATCTGATTGATTTATGGTCACTACCCGTTCTCCTAAAAACCTTGCCCCAAAGCTCCCCTCCTTAAAGGTGATGATTGTAGAAGATGACCCCATGATGCAGTTGGGGCTAGAGCAAACCCTAGGAGACTACCCCCAGTTAACCATTGTGGGGCAAGCCAGCGATGGCTATCTAGCAGTTGAAATGGCAAAATCTCTCAAACCAGACATCATTGTGATGGATATCGGTTTGCCTCGCCAAGATGGCATTGCTGCAACGCAGCAAATTAAGGCGGTTTTGCCTGGAATTCATATTGTTATTCTCACCTCACACCTGACCGAAGTAGAGGTGATTGCGGCACTCTCCAGCGGTGCAGATGCCTTTTGCATTAAGGGAACCAATGTAGATCGATTAATAGCCGCGATCGCGGCGGCTCAAGAGGGAGCCACCTATCTCGATCCACAAATTGCCCGCCGCGTCATCGACCATCTCAAGCCCCCCACATCCCAGGCGATCGTTGGACGACTCTCTCAGCGTGAAATGGAAGTATTAAAGCTAATGGTCGATGGCTACAGCAACCCCGAAATTGCAACTGCCCTCTACCTAAGCCCTAACACCATCAAAACCCACATTCGAGGAATCATGAATAAGCTCGCAGTAGATGATCGAGTTCAAGCCGCCGTCGTTGCACTGCGAGCCGGACTGGTGTAGAGGTTTCGCGATCCAACCTGTCCACCCTCTAGGTTTATAAAATTTCTTTTAAAGAATGGTCATGCCCCTAACCCGAATAATCTCCAAAAAATGCATAATCATAATTAAGATGATTTCTAAGGCATCGCCCGGAATGAACGTTTTCCCTCAGTAAGTAAAATTAGTCCGCCCAGTCGATGCTGTTTCCATTAGCTATTGCTAAGGTGAGGGAGCAAAGACATTCATGAGATAATTCTTCACCGTTTGCTCTCAGTGCTTCTCATTTGTTTAGATGGTAAAAAACATGAAATTTGAAGATATTTATCGCTTTTTCCAAGCGCCACCGCCTTTCTACCTCAATAAAGAACTGGCTGTATGTTACGTTCTCGCCGTATTAGTTCGCGGAGATTCTTATGGAACGGAACTGATTCAGCTTCTAGAAAATGAAAGTAATGCTTACCGCCTTTCTGATACCGTTCTTTATAGTGCTTTGAAGTTTCTTGAAGAAGAAGGCATTATCGTCGGGTATTGGAAAAAAGTTGCGGGAAGAGGTCGTCCACGGAGGATGTATCAAATTCAAAGCGATGCCCAGCAGCACGCTCAAGAGCTTTCGCATCTGTGGCAAGAATACATTCATCGCCCTAATGGCTCGTCTCAATCATCTGAGCTAGCTCACAGCTAGAAATTCGTAGGTAGGTTTTAGTTATGAGCGTCCCTGTTCAGTCATCAACGGTCTTCTTGACCGCGTTGATGTTAATTGGGCTAGTGTTTTTTATTCGGGCTTCGGTCAAAGATCGAATTCAGGTGTTGTCATTCACTTCCGAGCAGCCCGAACCTGCACTAGCCAATCAACTGCAACGCTATTTCACTCAGCGCGCTTATCGTGTGATAAACACTGGCGATGAAAAAGATCAAATTACGTTTGAAGGAGTGGTTCGCCCTAGCGTATTTCTAGCAGTGTTTTTAACGATGCTAGCGGTAGCTGGAACTCTGTGTCTATCACTCATATTGGTGATAGCAGTGCCTACCTTGTCTAAAGCTGCCTTTTTGCCGGTAATATTTTCGCCGCTTGCAGGTTTTTTTTACTGGCAAAAAGCAAAACGTCCTGAAAAAGTGGTGCTTAAGCTTGAAGCTTCTTCAGACGATTTGCTGGCTTCTCAAAGTTTGCTAACGGTTACTGCCCATCGTGATGAATTACTAGAATTACAGCGGGCACTTCCGCTAAAGCCTGCGGATTAGATTTTGTTTTTGTCTCCTCCACAACAATAGCCCCGCTTCGGAAGGTTCCTAGCGGGACTGTTGCTGTAGTAGAGCAATTTTTCTGTTTTATTCAAGCTTTACGTGCAGAAATTACCATCTCAAGTGGAACTTCATCCTCAGGTGGTCTTAAGCTGGGAAAAAGGAAATGATTTTCTTCGACGTACTGCGCCCCAAAAAGCCCCTTCTCTGCCCAGAAGTACCGATCCGTGGTATGCTCATTTCGCTTAACGAGTAATAGAGCGGGCGGAAGAATTCCTTCTGAATGAATAAATTTGCGCGCTGCCGTTACGGGCTTATCCTCCCCACATTCGATGCTGAACTGTGGTATGTGTTCAAGAATTCTGCGACCTTCTTGCCGACGGCGGCTCTTACGTTTGCGTCTCCTTGCCAATCCCGCTACCCCCTTACTAATGGCTTCAAGTGTAGTTTTAGTTACAAAACCCGTCGCAAGTATATCGATTTAGCTCAAAAATTACAATTTGTTTTAACCCATTGATACAAAGACTACATCGCTCTAAAGAGATAAGCAAAAATAGCTGTGGAGATAGAGTGATTTTAGAGGTTTTTGATGTGAGTACTTTATCAGGATAAAAAGCGGTTATTGGCGTGTTGATGCCCATTAGTTCTGAGTTTGTCGTACTGTGTCGATCGCAGATTTTGCTGCTGAACCAAGCGGTCGGTGCATCCGTTAGTGTTGTTTATATTAATCAAGAGCTAGGAGAGGGGACTCCAGCCCAACTGGTGCCGATCGCTGTTTATCCTGATGGGTCGGTTGATTCGTGCAGCATTGAGGTTCCTTTGCGATTGAATGGCAGCCCGTTCTCAGATCCAGTTCGATTGCCGAGGGGTAAGGTACTGCCTCCGTTAGGGCAAACCGGAAACAATAGCTCTCTCTCTCTGGGAGAGGCAAATCATTTGCCTTCAGAAGTGCCCCATTCATCTCCGTCGATCGCAGAAAAATCTTCTCTGGCAAGTCAGCGCCAAATTGTGTTGCCATTGATTCATGAAGAGATGATGTTGGGCTTACTGGTGGCTCAACGAGACGATCGCGCTTGGACAGCGTGGGAAGAGGCGCAGGTGCAGGAAGTGGCAACGTCGATCACGATCGCCTGTGTTTTAGATCAGCGATATCAATGGATGGAGCGCGATCGGCGGCAGGAACATGATTTGCGAATGCAGCAGCACGACATGATGGATAATTTGCTGCATCAATTTCGCAACTCTCTCACCGCATTGCAAACGTTTGGCAAACTAATGATCAAACGGCTCCTGCCAGGGCACACGCATGACATCGCCACTAATATGGTGCGTGAAGCCACTCGCCTAAAAGAACTCTCTCAGCAGCTTGAACTGGTTGCCGAAATTAACACCCCCCGGCAGCTAGCGCTTCCCCCGACTATGGATGCGGCTTCGACAGCCACCGTTCAACCCTTGGGCGACGCTGTGATTGAAGTGCAAACGGTTCCGCTCTTGTCAACGACGGGGTTCTTAGCAGGAACTTCTTTACCCCTCCAACGCTGTTTAGTAGAATCAGTGATTGAGCCTTTGCTTGCCTCGATCGAGACTTTGGCAGAAGGCAAAGCTCAGACGTTACATCGGCAAATTTCAGAAGATTTGCCGCCGGTGTGGGCAAACCTTCAAGCACTGCGAGAAGTCTTGCATAACTTACTTGAAAATGCGGTGAAGTATACGCCCGATCAGGGTCATATTTTCATTACGGTAACGGCAAACGAGTCTGAAGCCGAGGTGGGCGCTGAATTGGAAAGTAGCTTGGCTTGGCTAGAAATTGCGGTCACCGATACTGGATTTGGAATTCCTCAAGATAACTTGCCTCGCTTGTTTGAGCGGCATTATCGCGGGGTGCAGGCGGAAGGGTGCATTCCTGGAAGCGGCTTGGGATTGGCGATCGCCAGAACGCTGATTGAACAAATGCACGGCACGATTCAAGTGGCGAGTCCGGCTGATTTAAGCCGGATCGATGCGGAGGAATTTGCCTCCCTGTTTAGGGATGCGCCCGGTAGCACTTTCGTCGTGCAGCTTGCGATCGCGCTCGACGGTTCGGATGATAGTTCAGGGGTCAGGAGTGACCGATAGCAACCCTCTAGCCCAGATTGCGATCAATCCAAAAAAACTGGAAGCCTAAATAAATTAGACCTCCAGCTTGGAAACACAGCCCGACGCGATCGCGTCAAGCACAGTCCTTAAACCTGGCACCGTTCGACAGAGCGCAACTCAACTATCGCGTGTCAAATGCCTCACCTTAAAGCCTGACCTCTACTTCATTCCTTTAGGGAATCACTAAATCAGAATTCAACGTTAGCAACAGATCGGTATTAGGATTGATGGAAAACAAGTCAACCCGATCGCGGAAGAGGAAGCTCAAGCCTGCACCGACGAATGCGCCAGGTAGAACTTCATAGAATTTGATGTTGCGATCGCCAGTTACCCCGGCAATTCCAGCCGCCGCACCCGCGCCTACCACGGTGCCTGCCACGATTTTGCCCGTTGAAGGTGACTTGGTAATGGTTTCCGTTTTGGTAATCAGGTTCGATGCGGCATTGACCGGCAGTCGCTTGCCATCAGGTAACACAATCTCGCCCGCCGTAAACTGAGCGCCGTTAGGAGTCGTAATCAACTGACCCACCACATCACTTCCAGCCGGAATCAGCACTTGCCCTTGGGATGTAACCACATTTTGAGCAATCTTCATCTTGAATGGAGTCGGCGGCTCATTCTTCGCCAATAGAACCTTGTCAGCCCCTTCAAATCGCACTGGAATCGCGGTGCCTGCTGGGATTGTAACTCCAGTAGGAATGCTACCTACAATATAAGGCGATTGAATTGCGGCAACTTGCCCGGTGCTGACTAAAGATTGAAACAGGAAAGCCGCGACCTCTGCCCGTGTTGCCACTTCATTGGGTCTGAGGAGGCGAATATCGGGAAAATTTACCACCATACGTCGCTGTGTCGCGGCAGCAACTCCATTACGAGCATACTGCAACACAGTGCCACCGTCTGCAAAAACACCAAGGGTTGTATCTACAGATCCAGTTGGGGCGTAGTTCAACCCGCTCGTGAGCGAAACCAAGACCTGCGATCGCGGAATGTTTTCACTCGGTCTGAATACATTGCCCGGATAACCCGCCATAAAACCAGTGGTGTAAGCCCGTTGAATGGGAGTTGCAGCCCAGTTATTCGTGGGGACATCCACAAATATAATCGGTTCGCGAACTCGCGGTTTGTTAAACGCTTTGCTGATCATAGATGCAAACTCAGCACGGGTTACCGACTGCTCAGGGCGGAAGGCACCGTTTTCAAAACCTACAATCACCCCACGGGCAGCAAGTTCACTAATAAAAGGAGCCGCCCAATAATTAGACGGAACATCGGGGAAAGAAGACTGAGAGTACGCTGGAGTACTCATCATTACAATTGGCGCAACCGTTCCGGTTACAAGTCCTAGGGCGACTAATACAGTAGTGCCTGACTTCCAAGCGTTGGAACTCAACATGGGAAGGATTCTCCAAAGAAACATCGACTATTCGTTAGCTATTTAGACCTTACACAAGGTAAGAAGGTTCCTCAGGAGATCACAGCAGAAACTGACGATTATGTAGCAAAAATGCTCTGTTTTTGGAGTTTCTGTTGGGCGATCGCCTGGTGCTTCTAAAGCTAGAGACGCACCACCAGCGAATTAGTTGCTCCTAAACGCTGAATTGATTCCCTCATAATGGACCAGGCAATGAATCAATCTAGGACGACATCACAGCAGCCAAAAACCACCTCTCAGAGCCATAGCAAGCCTTGCAACTGCATAATACTCGCAGAATTGTTTAATGAACGATTAATCGATCGCGTCCTACAGTCATGCTGGAGTCTGAAGAATGCGATCGGGTTCGCGGCTTCAACAGTTGCATAGCAAGAATTGAGCCAGGGACTTAAGCCCCCGATTTAAGCCAAATACCCGCCTAACTTATAGAACTTGCCTATCGAACCCGATACACTCTATGGTTTTGGAAAATCCGAAGCCGGACGGAAAGATTCCACCGGAACCCCTTGTAATGCCCGCGACATAAAGTTTCGCCAAATGGGCGCAACAAAAGTACCGCCCGTTGCCCCATACCCAATTGAGGTATAGTCATCATTCCCAACCCACACAGCAGTCGCTAACTGAGGCACATAGCCCACAAACCAAATATCTCGTTCCGATGTAGTCGTTCCAGTCTTGCCTCCCGCCGGACGACCAATATTCGCCGCCGTTGCCGTTCCGCCATTGATCACGCCCTGCATCACACTATTTAACGAAGCAACCGCCCACGGATCTAAGACAAGCTGCGGCTTTGGCGTATTGTCTAACAGCACATTTCCAGAGCTATCCGTCACCTGCACAATAAAGGTTGGCTCTGAATACCAACCCCCACTAGCAAAGGTCGCAAAAGCTCCAGCCATCTCCAGTGGAGTCAAATCCACTGAGCCAAGCGGCAAAGATACCACCGGCTCGATCGGGCTGCGAATGCCCAACGTCCGGCAAATATCAATCACCTTATTCAGCCCCACTTCTTGCCCCAATTTTACCGCCGGAACGTTACGTGAAACGGCTAGTGCCTGACGAATAGAAATAGGTCCTGAAAAAGAGCCATCATAGTTTTGCGGATAGTACATCTCATATCCGTCAGGGTAGCCAACCGGGCTATCGTCAATCGTAGAATCTGGGGCATATTTCCCAGAGGCAAAGGCAGCATAGTAAACAAAGGGTTTGAACGCCGAGCCAGGTTGTCGCACGGCTTGAATTGCTCGATTGTATTGACTCTTACGATAATCTACGCCGCCTACCATCGCCTTAACAAAGTGGGTGCGAGGGTCTACTGCAACTAAAGCCATTTGGTCGGCATAAACGCCCTGAGCGATCAGCGACTCATGCCCTTCTTTAACCACCTGTTCCGCCATCCGCTGAAAGTCTGTGTCAATGGTCGTTTGAACGCGCATTCCGCCCTTTAGCACCGCCTCTCGCCCGAAGCGTTTGGTTAGTTCTTGCACTGCTGCTTCGGTAACGTAAGGCGACTGACTGGTTTGAAACGAGGTGATTTTGCCGAGTTTGAGCGGCTGTTTTTTAGCGGTTTGAGCTTCTTCAGGGGTAATCCATTTCAGATTGACCATGCGGTTCAACACTTCTTGCTGCCGCTGTTTTGCCCCTTTTAAATTAACGAATGGACTCAGGCTTTCAGGGGACTGAATCAGCCCTGCCATCATGGCGGCTTCTGCCAGACTCAGATTGGCGGCTGATTTGCCAAAGTAGCTTTGGGCGGCTGTTTGAGCACCGTAGGTATTGTGACCCCAATACACTTGGTTGAGATACATTTCCAAAATTTGGTCTTTGGTGAAAATCTGCTCGACTCGCAGCGATAAAACCGATTCGGCTAACTTGCGGCTGAACGCACGTTTGGGCGTGAGAAAGAGATTTTTGACCAACTGCATCGTCAGAGTGGAACCGCCCTCTACAGTTCTGCCTTCTATCCAGTTGGCGCGGGTGGCACGGGCAAGCGCCCCGGCGTTCACGCCATGATGCTGATAAAAATAGCTGTCTTCGATCGCCATCACTGCCCGCTTCAGGTGGGGCGAGATCTTATCCAATGGCACCACTTCTCGGTTTGCTTCGCCGTGTAAACTTGCCAGCAGCTTTCCCTTAACATCATAAATGTGGGTGGTTTCTGTGGGCGCATAAGTTCGCAGTACCCGTACATCGGGCAAATTGCGGAAGCTAATTGCCAAGCCCACCAGCCCACCTGCCACCACAGAACTGGTCAGCATCGTGACCCCTAACAGTGTGCCGCCAGTGAATTTGCTAACGGTGCTAATAAACTGAAAAACGGGTTCTTTATGAGTATTTGGCTTCTGCTGAAGAGTGTTAGACGACACGGCGGCAATTTCCTGAATAAGCAGTGAAAGCTGATATTCTATCCGGTCTCGCTGCTTTGAACTGAAATCTTTAGGTTAGCGTTTACTTTTATATAATAAAAAGCCGACTCCTAGGGTGACCAGTCTATTTTAGGAAGAGAAAAACACCAGACTGCTGGGCAGTAGAAGGAGATAAGTTACGGTAAGATCAAGCGATCGCTGTCAAATAAACAAACCGATGAAATCATCGAATAGAAAGGGCGATCGCTTGAATCATAGCGAAGCTATTTTGCCAGCAGTGGCTATTAGCCTGTGAGTTACCAGATACCGTTGATCAGCAAAGCATCATGAATGATTCATCGTCGGGCACTCATCAATTGACCTGGTTGCAGCGCGGCACCAGCGAGGTTTTTCCCGATCAGCCATCCTCCAGTTCTGTGGATGATAATTTACACCAGCGCTTAGCCCAGAGTGATATTCCCCTGCGGATCAAATTTGGGATTGACCCTACTGGAACCGATGTGCATTTGGGGCACAGCATCGTCTTTCGGAAATTGCGCGCCTTTCAAGATGCAGGACACACTGCCGTATTGATTATTGGTGACTTTACTGCCCAAATTGGCGACCCCACAGGCAAATCGGAAGTGCGCCGCCAGTTGACCGAAGCCGATGTGGCGGCGAATGCCAAAACCTATCTCGATCAAGTTCGTCCCATTTTAGATTTTGATACCCCCGATCGCTTGGAGATTCGCTATAACTCTGAGTGGCTGGCTACACTGGATTTATCGAAGGTTTTGTCACTGCTGACCACGATGACTGTTGGGCAAATGCTGGCAAAAGAAGGCTTTGCAGATCGCTATGACAAGGGCAACCCCATTTTCTTGCATGAGTTTCTCTATCCATTGATGCAGGGCTACGATTCTGTGGCGGTTCAAGCGGATGTGGAGTTAGGCGGCACCGACCAAAAGTTCAATATTGCCGTTGGGCGCGATTTGCAGCGGCATTTTGGGCAGCGTCCGCAGTTTGGCTTGCTGCTGCCGATTTTGGTGGGCACCGATGGCACCCAAAAAATGTCGAAATCCTTGGACAACTATGTGGCGCTGCTGGAAGATCCACTAACAATGTATTCCAAATTGGAAAAAACTCCTGATGCAGTGCTGAAGCAATATTTCGAGCTTTTAACCAACCTGCCCTTGGAGCAACTTCCCGAAAACCCGCGTGAGTGTCAAAAGCTGCTGGCACTCGATGTGGTCACCCAATATCACGGTCGGGATGCCGCGCTTCAGGCACAGTCAGCCGCGATCGCTTTAGTGCAAGGGAGCGGTAAAACTCAACAGGATGTGGTGCCTGAGTTTTCC
Source organism: Leptolyngbyaceae cyanobacterium (assembly GCA_041752515.1). Classification (GTDB taxonomy): domain Bacteria; phylum Cyanobacteriota; class Cyanobacteriia; order Leptolyngbyales; family Leptolyngbyaceae; genus ULC077BIN1. Next base: position 28,573 of record JBGSWI010000096.1, read on the forward strand.
CTAGCCGGAGTCGAGTTTCCTGCCAAGATTTTCTACATTGTTAGTGCGAGTGGTTTATGCAAGAGCAGTTCCGATGCCCGTCGCCAAATCCAAGGAGGGGCAGTTAAGCTAGACGGAGATCGCGTTGACCAAGTGGACATGACGTTTGAATCGGCGACATCTTTAGCAGGGCGAACATTGAGCGTGGGCACCAAGCGATTTGTTCGGTTGGTGGCTTAGTTGATTTTAGGTGAGTAAGCGACAAGATGAAGGTTTGGATGTCCTATGGATGTGTTTAGTTGGACGCGGAGACTAGGGGCGATCGCGATCGTCTTAATCTTGGCAGGCTGTAGTGCCAGCAAGTCTTCCCAATGTAGCAAGCTGTCTGATTCCGTGAATAAGATGCGCCCTCTAGCTGGCAAATTTCAGGAAGAAGGCAAAATCTACGAAGCCGCAGTCAGATCCGCCGCCGCCAAAAGTGATTTCAATGCGTTCAAAGCGGCTTCTGCCACTTCTGCCACTGCCTTTAATCGTTCGATCGCTGACCTGGATGGCTTAATCAAAGAAATTGACGCGATCGATCTCAAAGATGAAACCTTACTCTCTCTTAAAACGCGGTATCTGCAAAACACAATCGCCATGAACAGCGCCTTTAAAGACAACAGCAGCGCATTGACCACTTTTAGCACCCTTGAAAGTTCGCCCCAAGGGTTAAAAGATCAGCAAAAAGCCACTGGCGATCTCACTCGATCCGCTACTACTATTCAAACGTTGGTGATTGAAGAGGGTCGCTTAGTGGCAGATTTTAATCATTACTGTTTAGAGCAAAAATAAAAGTAAAAGAGTTCTAAGTTTTGAGTTGTTTCTGACCCCTACTCCTCGTATAGCTATGGTTGAGACTGTCGCAGATCAAATTATTGTGCCGCTGGATGTGCCGACAAAAGTGCAGGCGATCGCGTTGCTTGATCAGTTGCCTCAAGTCACCTTTTGGAAAGTGGGGCTAGAGTTATTTGTGAGCGCTGGATTAGACATCCTAGCTGAACTCAAACATCGCCAGAAAAAAATTTTTCTGGATCTGAAATTTCACGATATTCCTAATACGGTTGCTGGAGCCTGTCGTGCGGCGGCTCACCACGGCGTAGATTTACTAACTATTCATGCCACCTGCGGTAAAGAAGCTCTGAAAGCTGCACAAGCTGCCGCAGTTGAAGGAGCGGCTGAGTCTGGAAATACTGCGCCTCACCTATTAGCGATTACCGTGTTGACCAGTTTGAACGCTCGCAACCTCGCCTTCGACCTTAAAATCCCTTTAGAGTTACCTGAATACGCTCTACACATGGCACTCCTCGCTCAAGAGAGCGGATTGGCTGGAGCCGTTTGCTCTCCCCAAGAAGTGGCACAACTCCGTCAAACTTGCCGCGATCGCTTTTTGCTAGTCTGTCCCGGCGTTCGCCCCACAGGATCAGAAGCCGATGATCAACGTCGTACCCTTACCCCACGGGCGGCGATCGCGGCTGGAGCCGATTATTTAGTGATTGGGCGACCCATTACGGCTGCTGGTGATCCGGCGCTGGCGTTCCATCAGATCTGTGAAGAGCTAGGCAAAAAAGCCTGAGAAAGTGATGAGTACGAAATGAGACAGTATTGATCAGCAGATAAAAAGCCTCCGTCATGATGACGGAGGCTTTTGAAAAAAGCTATTCAAATCTTAGAGAGCATTACCACGAGGTAGGACTTCTTCAGGGAAAATAAAGTTTTCGTGAATCTGGTCTTGAGGAGCCATCCAAGCGCGGATGCCTTCGTTGAGCAGAATGTTCTTGGTGTAGAACGTTTCAAACTCAGGGTCTTCCGCTGCTCGGATTTCCTGAGAAACAAAGTCATACGCTCTCAAATTAAGCGCTAGACCAATGATGCCAATCGATGCCATCCACAAACCGGTCACGGGCACGAACAACATAAAGAAGTGCAGCCAGCGCTTGTTGGAGAAAGCAATCCCAAAAATCTGTGACCAAAACCGATTGGCTGTCACCATGGAGTAGGTTTCTTCTGCCTGGGTGGGCGAGAACGCGGTGAAGGTGTTAGATCCTTCGCCATCTTCAAACAAGGTGTTCTCAACCGTTGCCCCATGAATGGCACAGAGCAATGCGCCGCCCAGGATACCGGCTACGCCCATCATGTGGAAGGGGTTTAGCGTGAAGTTATGGAACCCTTGGACAAATAAGATGAAGCGGAAGATGCCCGCTACGCCTAAGCTGGGCGCAAAGAACCAGCTAGATTGTCCCAAAGGATAGATTAAAAAGACGGAAACGAAAACGGCAATCGGTCCGGTGAAGGCGATCGCGTTGTAAGGGCGAATGCCCACCAAGCGAGCGATTTCGATTTGGCGGAGGCAGAAGCCGATTAAAGCAAATGCGCCATGAAGGGCAACGAATGCCCACAGACCGCCGAGTTGGAACCAGCGGGTCAGGTCGCCTTGCGCTTCAGG
>JBGSWI010000097.1:0-28675 GCA_041752515.1 Leptolyngbyaceae cyanobacterium
CCTGACTCTTGATAACCCACCCCACTCACTGCATAGTCACTGCCCCCGGCATAGATCGCCTGGACAGTCATCTGATTTTCGGTCAGCGTGCCGGTTTTATCAGAACAAATCACCGTCGTACTGCCAAGGGTTTCGACGGCAGGCAGTTTGCGGATAATCGCGTGTCGCTGTGCCATCCGCCCCACACCCAGCGCTAATGTCACCGTTACCACGGCGGGGAGTCCTTCGGGAATCGCACTGACAGCTAGGGCAACGGCTGCTTTAAAGCCATCAGTCCAAGTTCCACCTTTGCCTATCACTACCGCAAACATGAATGCTGCCAACCCCAAAATGACGTACAGCAGGCTCTTACTAAATTGCTCAATCTTGCGCGTCAGGGGCGTTTCTAGTACCGTTCTTTGCTCCATTAGCTGGGAGATTCGACCCGTTTCGGTTTGGTTAGCGATCGCTACTACAATTCCTTTAGCCTGTCCTAGTGTGACCAAACTTCCGGCATACGCCATGTTGTGGCGATCGGCTAAAACCGTTTCAGCAGCCAGGGGTTCGGTTGCTTTTTGGACGGGCACCGATTCTCCGGTCAATGCCGATTCACTTACCTGCAAGTCTCGCACTGTCACTAACCGTAAGTCAGCAGGCACTTTGTCACCGGATGCCAGCAACACCAAATCTCCAGGCACCAGTTCGCGGGAGTTAAGCCGCACCTTTTGCCCCCCTCGAATCAGAGTGGCTTCAGTGGTGACGGATTTCGCTAGAGCCGCGATCGCATTTTCGGCTTTCGATTCTTGGATAAAGCCGATCGTGGCGTTAATGAACATCACGCCCAAAATCACCCCCGCATCCACCCAGTCCCGTAGCAGCAGCGTCACAATGCCGGCAATCAACAGAATATAAATTAAGGGTTGGTTAAATTCCAGCAGGAAACGAACAATGGGGCTTTTCCCCGCTTTCCCCTTCAGTTCATTAAATCCATAGCGCTCCTGACGTTGAGACGCTTCTGTATCTGATAATCCTGCTTCTAAGTCTGTTTCCAGATCTTCTGCCGCCTCAACAGTCAATCGTTGGTGCCATTGCAGCGGCGATTGATACTCATGTGGGGAGGATGCCATAGCGAAATTGCCTTACTGAAATCATCATTATGTTTTGAACAGTTTTTTCTGCAATCACTCTTGAGGCACAAATAAACTTCGAGTAGCCTCCCTCAGCACCTTCATAGGGCTAGCAAATTATTTGACTGAAAATTTCCATATAAGCGTTCTAGTGAAACGTGTTACGTGGAAAGTTTCGGGTTAACGCGCCTTTTTCGGCAACTGAACCGAAACTCTCTTGATAATATGTTTAGGCAATTAAACCGAAACTTTCCGTGTAGTTGCAGAATATGCTTGAAAGGCTGACCTATAAAATTTAGCCCAAAAAAAACTGGTGCCATTTATCGCTTCTTAACAACTCTTGTACGTCCTAATCTCTGTCCTCTAGCTCTACTTCTATGTCTATCAAAAATCTAATTTCCCTTGGCTTACTCATTTTTATTCCGATCGCGATCGCGGCTGAAAAGCTGGAATGGGATGCGCTTCTGGTGTTTGGGCTGTCGGCTGTGGCGATCGTGCCCTTGGCGATTTGGCTCAGCACCGCCACCGAAGAATTGGCAGTGACGCTCGGTTCAACCATTGGCGGTCTATTAAATGCTGTCTTTGGTAACGCAACAGAACTGATTATTGCCCTGGTTGCCCTCAGAGCCGGTCTGGTAGACATTGTTAAAGCCAGCATCACCGGAACGATTGTCAGCAATCTACTGTTGGTGATGGGTCTGTCAATGTTCCTAGGCGGATTGCGCTATAAGGAACAGGAGTTTAAGCCTGTGGTTGCCCGAATGAACGGCTCGACGATGACATTGGCAGTAATTGCGATCGTCCTGCCTGCCATGGTGATTTCGACCTCAAACGTAGTGGAACCGAGTGCAATTACTGGACTCTCGCTGTTTGTGGCGGCGGTGATGATTGCGGTCTATGCCTTTACCCTGCTGTTTTCCCTAAAAACTCATAGCTATCTCTACGAGGTGAGTGTGGTGGAATTAGAAGGAGAAGGTTTAGTGGACGGAGACGAACACGAGAAACCGAATCTTTGGCTGTGGATGGGCGTTTTATTAGTCGCGACGATTGGAGTGGCTTTTGTCTCAGAGATTTTTGTGGGTGCCGTGGAAGAAGCGACAGCGGGGTTGGGATTGACTCCTTTATTCACTGGAGTGATTTTGTTGCCGTTGGTGGGAGGTGCTGCCGAGTATGTGACGGCGGTGCGGTGTGCCTTGAAAAATAATATGGATTTGTCGGTTTCCGTGGCAATGGGGTCGAGCTTGCTGGTGGCGCTGCTCGTGGCACCGCTGCTGGTGATTGTAGGGCAGGTGATTGGGCAACCGATGGATCTCAACTTCAACCTATTCGAGGTGGTCGCGATCGCGATCGCGGTGATTACTGCCAACTTGATTAGCTTGGATGGGCGATCGAATTGGCTAGAAGGAATGCTGCTGCTAGCCACCTACGCAATCTTGGGTGCCTCGTTTTATTATCACCCCGCGTGAAGTCACCTCACAAAATCACTTCCTCAAAGTTGATCGTATCGTGGTGCGGATCAGCATGGGTCACCCGCAATTGCAGATGATCGCCGGGTTCAATCGAGCGCGTAAAGCGCATCGCCATTTCCAGTCCTAAATCTTCCAGCAGCACCAGTCCTAAGTTTTCGTGTTCTCGCAGCCACCGCAGCATCAGAGCGTGCCACACTTCATCGGGCGATCGCCGCAGAAATTCCAAGCCCCAGTAGCGATTCGTTTGCCGCTCCACCGTCACCGCTTCGTACAACGTGCTGCTCAGAGTCATGGTGATGTCTTGCACCTGCTCTGCTGAAAACGGCAGCGGTTCGCCCCGTAAATGGGCTTTTAGCTGAAAGTGAGTCAGCAGATCGGTGTAGCGGCGAATTGGAGATGTCACCTGAGTATAGGTTTCCAATCCTAAGCTAGAATGACGCGCCGGGGTGATGCTCATCTCACTGCGGGGCATACAGCGGCGAATAGCACAAAACCGCACGGGACCTGCGGGTAGCTGCATCAACTCCGGTTCAGGAGGCAATTCGGGTTGGGGTTGATGCCGAAAAGGAATCGGCAAGCTATGAGTTTGACTGTAACGAGCGGCGGTTTCTCCTGCCAAAATCATCATCTCGGCGACTAATTGGCGGGCGATCGAATCTTGCAATACGTTAATGCTAATTTCGCCTTCCCTCACCTTAATGGAGGATTCGGGCATATGAATGCTAATTGACCCTTGAGACTGCCGCCAGGTTTGCCGCTGTTTTGCCCATGCTGCGATCGCCTCTAGCTCCGACTCTTCTTGCACGCCGCCCCACTCCAGCATTTCGTCTACATCTTCATAGGTGAGACGATAGGTTGTTTTTATGTGACTTGGATGAATGCTGTACTCTTGGATCGCACCCTGCGCGTCTAAGATCACCCCAAAGCTGAGGGCATAGCAGACTTGCCCTTGCACTAAACTCATGGGTCCGGTTGCCAGTTCCGAAGGAAACATCGGAATCATGCCCGTGGGTAGATATACTGTGGTACTGCGGCGACGGGCTTCTAGATCCAGTTCATCTCCAGGGGTAAGCCAGTGAGTTGGATCGGCAATGTGAATCCAAAGGCGCTGCTGTCCTTCGGGTAGATACTCTAGACTCAAGCCATCATCGATTTCCTGAGTGCTTTCGTCGTCGATGGTGTAAACCTTGAGATGGGTTAGGTCGAGGCGATCGCAGTGGGCATCATCGGGGAAAGAACTCAAGCGATCGTGCGCCACTTCCAAAACCTTTTGCGGAAATTGAATTGGAACTTGACTACGGCGCAGAAATAGATTTTCGTGAGAACTCCAGACTTCTAAATCCACTAAAAGTTGAAAGGCTGCTTGTGGATTCTCTGCTCGCCCTAAGTGTGTCAAAGTTTCCAGAGCAGACATCCGCTGAGTGGCTTCATCGCCCAAGGTGGCATAGCGTTCTAACGCCTCCAATCGCAAGCGATCGCTACTTTGCCATTCCACCGTTTGATGATCAAGCGCCTGCTGCACCCGCGTGAAATATCCTTGCAATTCTTGCTGGCGCTGCGCCTCTATTTCTATCTGGTGCTTCAATTCTGCCACCTGAAGTTTAGGACGCGGTTCGTAGCGATCGCCCTTCAACTTAAAGTACAACTTATCTTCCGATAATAACCAGTAGGCAGCATAGCAAAGGACTGGACTCTGCTCAGAAAATAGCAGCATTGCCATTTCTGCTGGATTAATGGTTTCCCGATCTTCAACCAGTAATTCCCAAGCAACTTCTAGGTTAGAAAGGTCTAAATAAGGCTCAACCTGCTTTAAGAAGTCCGGAATACCAGACGGCTTATAGGCTTCTCCCGCGACTTGGTATTCAACTTGGCGAGGATGAAGCGTATGAGATTGAGTAAACTCGTCGATCGCAATCCAGTGTTTTTTCCCTTCTGAACGCTCAATTACAGCGAGACGGCGATCGCTGTTGACCCTAAATTCTACGAGAGTTCCCTTCTCCATAGTTACAAAGCAAATTGAAGAAAGTAAGAACGCTGAGCCACATCGCTTCTCAATCAGCTATCAGCCAGTAGATTAATAGCCAGTAGATTAATAGCCAGAAAAAACGACTGCTGAGGTTTAAGCCTGAGAAAGACAGAAACCTACACAGTCTACCGAGATTGGAACATCTAGGTCATGCCACGGGAAGCGGCGGTAATTCAATTGGAGTGTGCTTAGCCTTCTGCGTTGATAAACGGTAGAAGCGCCACGATCCGCGATCGCTTGATCGCTTCAGTCAAAGTACGCTGCTGCTTAGCGGTCAGCCCAGTAATACGGCGAGGCAGGATCTTTCCTCGTTCCGTGATGAACTTACGCAAAAGATCCACATCTTTATAATCGATGGGGTCTTCAGGCTTGATTGGAGAAACGCGACGGCGAAGATAGGTCATGAGTGCAAATTAGTTAGTAGAAAGTGTGGAAGGTCATTGGTAGAGATTTGTACAGAAATACAGGGGATGTCAAACGAGCGATCGCCCATTCAGCAGCCATTCTACTTAATTTCTTTATGTGCCGTGTGACAGTTGCAGTGAGGGCAAAATTTCTTTAGTTCTAACCGTGCCGTAGTGTTGCGGCGGTTTTTCTTGGTAGTGTAGCGAGATACGCCCGGAGAACGCTTGTCCGGATTAGTGCGACACTCAGTACATTCCAACGTAATAATGATCCGTACGTCCTTACCCTTAGCCATAATCCTAACAACTCAGCGATTGAGACAAAATTTCGACACAGGAATCTATTATTTCACACGACGCTTAGCTTCGGCAAACATTTGCTTAATTTTAATATCTAAAGAGTAGCCACGACTGCTCTGAACCATAATTGTGTGGGCAACGCGATCGTGAAATGCCTGTCGATTATTAGTATCCGTAAAAGCAAAGCTGCAATCCACTAGCAACGGAATGGGGGCTACCAGCAAAAAACCATTCGTTGGACTAAGGCTCTCCAGTCCAATTAAGACCAGTAAGCTGCCCAACCCCGTGAGCGTTTCTCGCTTCCCCAAATCTACTAATCCTGGAATCACCCGAAATCGGGGATTGACCAGTTTCATATCCATTGCCCACCGTCCTAAGCTTTGTCCTCGATTTTGAACCACCAAAACTACTCGCAAAACTATCCATAAAATAATGAATACTGGAATGTAAAGGCTGCTTCCCAATAGCAAACTAGGTAGAGCCGCCGCACCAAAATCGATCGCAAACGCCGCCACACGTCGTTCCATTGGCACTCTCACATACCGACCCGTTGCAATTAGCTTTCCGCTCATGGAAACTGAATAAAGATTATCCTTCTATGCTACTTATTTATCAGGAAGAGAGGATAGTTTTTCCAATTACAATGCAGCACCCTAGCCGTCATGCCGCTGTATCTAGCTCGGCAGCGCCAACGCTTCACTCCCCCAACCGCTAGATGCGCCCAGTGTCCAAGACCGTTGCAACTTAGTGGCAGACTGCATTCAAGGACGTTCATAGATACAACACTCAACATTGACAAAAAGACTCGTCCTAGCGCCGATTTTTGCCTTCTATCATGCCAAAATTAGCAAGAACTTTGGCTATAAAAAATCTTCCGCTAACCAACGTAAAAGCGCTATGGAACGTTGAGAAGGCTGTCCTTCATTCTGTCCATAACGCTATTATTGCTGGAGCGTTTTTTAGATAGTGAGCATTTGAGAATGACAGAGGCAACAGGTTATTTGGTGTAATAGCCCGAAGCAAGGCGATCGCGGAAAATCTTCTCGCGCATTTCATCTACTTCAGGAGTGAGGATGGGTTTAACAGTTTCAATTCCTGAACCCAGGTTTGCGGTTTCCATGATTTTTCCAGCATTTTTGCCATCGCCCACGTACACCGTAGAAGTGCGATCGTTCGGCACAATCATGCCGCAGCTACTCCAAACTCGGCTACCGCTATTGCTATGAGGTTTACAGCCAGCTAAAACATTGTTCTTTTGAGGCATATAGATCGGACCGAACACTTTGATTTCGCCACCCTCGTTATACGCAATGCGTACATCGCCGCCCACGCTTAACTTGCCACACAAAACTTCAGCCTTGCTCCAATCTTCCTTGCCCAGGGAATTCAAAAATCCACGAACTCTCACTGGCATATCCTTACTCATGCAATTGCTTGCAAAGGTAAACGCTTCACCCGCTTTTTCACTCGTGAGTGTATATTTCTTGCCATTGTAAAGAAAACTTCCATTGTCAACAGCGCTGCTCCAATGGAATTGGTCAGCAGGCATGGGTTTAGCATTTACAGCACTTGGCGCAAAGGTCGCGATCGTGGCGGCAAGGGTCAAAGCAGACAACGTTTTCAGATTCATGACGGTGTATCCTTTTGTTAGTAAACAGATTGAATGAACGGGTTGAATATCATTGCCTCACGAACCCAAAACTGTGAATGAACTACTCAACAATTTCAGTTTCCTTGAGAAGCAAAACCTAAAACAAAGCTAGTCTTTCTTTTTCAAGGAAGGGGGGAGAGAAAACACTTAAACAATGTGGCGTAAAGTTGCACTTATTGCTTCTTTAAGGAAATAGATTCTGGATAATTGCGGATGACATCTGCAAAACTGGTTTCAAGCAAGAATTTAAGACCCTTACATTTCCGTGATTTTTTGTCAAGATTTATAAAGCCTTAAGGCAAAATTCTACTTAGCGCTTTAACGATGCCTGCAAAACTCTACTTATCGGATCGCTTTAGTGATCTTGACCAAAATCAAGGAAAATTTTAAAGCCGTTGAAGTATGACGAAGTAAGTCATATTTTGTTTAGGAGATCCGTTTTGCAGCGGACTGGATTTCCTAATTTATAGGAACCGCCTGATGAAAAATCTGATCCAAGGTCTACACGAGTTCAAAACAGAATTCTTTTCGGCTTATCAACAGCGATTTGAAGAACTTACTCACGGGCAAAACCCCAAAGTTCTTTTTATTACCTGCTCCGATTCGCGGATTGTTCCGAGTTTAATTATGCAAACAGAACCGGGCGATCTGTTTGTGATTCGCAATGCGGGCAACATCATTCCACCGTTTGGGGCTGCGAATGGAGGAGAAGGCGCAGCGGTGGAGTATGCCATTCATGCTTTAGGCATCAACCACATTATTGTTTGCGGGCATTCTCACTGTGGTGCCATGAAAGGCTTGCTACAACTCGGATCGCTAGAAGAAGAAATGCCGCTAGTTTACAATTGGCTAAAACACGCAGAAGCCACTCGTCGATTGGTGCAAGAAAGCTACACCGGCTATTCCAAAGACGAAATGCTAGAAATTACGATCGCCGAGAATGTCCTCACTCAAATCGAAAATCTAAAAACCTATCCCGTCGTGCGATCGCGGATGTATCAAGGAAAACTTCAGATCTATGGATGGGTTTATTTAATCGAAACCGGCGAAGTGATGGCATACGATTCGGTGACTCATACATATATGCCGCCTCAAAGCCAAATTGAGCCTACTCAACCGGGGCAATATCGCTCCACTCAAGCGCCTCCAGTGTTCTGCGATTTGCCTCATCAAGTCGCCACAGCGCCCGATAATTCACCCGCGATCGCCCCTGCTAGCCCCACGACTAACGGTGATTCTGACAATGGGCACAGAATTACCAGCCTCAAAAATGCTCCAGGCGGCATTAGTTGGTTAGCCCCTGAACAAGCCGATCGCATCCACCGAGGCTCCACATCGAAGCCTTAGCCCAAGACGATGGCACTTTCAACGCTTCCCCTCATTTTGTGAGGCTACTCATTTTGTTAGGCTACTCTTAGCTCAGCCCGCTCAAACCCATGGAGCTTCGGCGGCGGTGCGGCTTGAGAAGTGACCCATAACAATCGAGGAATCTCAGCGCTCTCATACACCCGAAATTCGCTTTCAACTTTGGCTTCAGCTTTGCGAACTGCCTGGTTTAATACTAGAGAGCCATTGGAATCTGAAACAGAGCGATGAAAGGTGCCAGGAGGAATACGGAGAATGTCGCCGCCCGATTCTAACCGGACGATATGAAACGGATATTCCCAATCAAAGTTAACGAGATAAAAGGTGCGCCCACCGGATAGTGCCAGCAAATTATCTTCTTGCTTGGGATGAAGGTAAAACTGCCAGTTCCCCGTTGAAGCGTTGTTTGGGCTGACTGCCGGACCATCATGAAACACCAAATCACGGGCATTGGAATTGGAGATGGTAATGTCAAAAAAACGAACTTTGGGCGTATCGCGAAATTTTTGGTAGGGAATCAACTCAAACATAGTGCTAAGTCTCAATTCTAATCAGTGCCGGGTGTAAATCGTTCAGGATAAACAGATAAGACCGTCCAAAATAGAGGAACTTGTCTAACGTTGGTTCTCATTCTGTTTCCCTGGCGATTTAGCTAACTTAACTATCGTGGCTTTACCGTAGCCTGTGGACTTAGACATAAACAAAGCTTTTGACGAGTTACATCCATGCGGAAACCGAATAGATGCAGTCCATAACTATATTCCAGTTGCAAATTTTGGCAACTGTGGCACAGCATTGCAATTTTTCTGAAGCTGCCCTTCAACTAGAGATTTCTCAGTCGGCGGTGAGTCGAGCGATCGCAGCCCTGGAAAAGGAACTAGGGGTATCGTTGTTGTCGCGGGGGCGGTTTGGGGCACGACTTACGCCTGTGGGTGAACGCATTTTGGTTCATGCTCACCAGATTTTGCAGTTGCGCGATCGGATTGATCACGAGGTTGACCTAGAAAAAAATCTTAGCGGTGGACGGATTCGCATCGCCTCGTTTCGCAGTGCCGCGACCCATTTATTGCCACCGCTGATCGCTCAGTTTTGCCAGCGCTTTCCCAACGTCAAAGTCACGCTAACGGAAGACGACCCAACTGGGGTGGAACTGGCACTGCGCGAAGGACTGGTGGACATTGGTTTGGTGCCCCTGCCGCGATCGTCGGATGATCTGGAAACCTGGGAAATTGCCCGTGATGAATTCGTGGTGCTGTTGCCGCCATCTGCCAAGCCGATCTCGCAGCACTTAACTTGGCAGGATCTTGCCCAATATTCCTTCATTCTTTATAACTACGCTGAATGCACCTCTGTGGTTCGGGATCACTGGACTCAGTGGCAGCAGTCGTTTAAGATTGCCCATGAAATTAAGGAAGATTCCACGATTGTTAGCATGGTTTCCCAAGGGTTGGGAGCCGCTGTGCTGCCACGGTTTGCTGCGTTACCCATTCCTAGCGGCATTCAGGTGCGATCGCTCCCCGTGCCGCTGGAACGCATCATTGGTGCGGCGATCTTTGCCCATGGGTTACATTCTCCCGCCGCATTTATCTTTCTAGATTTGCTGCGGGGCAGAGGAATGTTTGCCCTAAAGGGTTAGTAGATTAATTTGAACCCATTTTTTAGGTTAACCCGGCGATCGCAGTGCGAATTGCCTCAACGCGCTGGCGATTTACGCCTAAATCTGATTCGCCCAGCCGCGATGCTGATCGCACTTCGATCATTGGCTCAGTAGGATTAACATAAAATTCCACATCATCCACAAAACCCATCAACGCGCTTGTAAACTCAGCATAAAGGTAATGATCTGTGATCTGAATAATCTTGGTGCGCGGCAAGGATTCAATCGTTGTTTTGAGTGTTGCGATCGCCTCTGCGGGAGTTCCTTCATAGCGCAGCGCCTCAATCTGATGCTCAGCATCTTGGCTCTGGCTACTCACGCAGTTAGGAGAACTGGGACAAGCCGCCAACTTTCCATCTGTTATTCCCAAATTGGTTGGGCGACTGCCAGAAAACGAAAACAACCTGCCAGACATGGCAATGACCTCAGCGTGAGCAGATGGATAAGCGTGAGCAGATGGATAAGCCGCCGCCGGATTCATCAACCCAAGCCAGCCGACTAGAGTAATCAACGCAGACTGAAACAAACCAGGAAGCAGAACACGCCAGCAAGAGCGCGGTTTTTTAGCGAAGGGGTTAGACATAATAAAATGCGATCGCGTTTGTTTACAGTTTGCAACACAAAGCGACCCAATACAAGGTAAGCCGCTTACTTGCCGCGTTGAGATGGACGCATTCCACCTTGCCCAAAGTTAGCTCGAACCGGCGGTTCTGGCTGTAGCTGCTGGCGACCATTGCGAACAATGCGCAGCATTTCGCCAAGCTGAGCTTCCATATCGTGTAATGTGCGATCGGCATAGTCATCGGCTCCAGCTTGAATCGATTCACATTCGGCGATCGCCAGCCGCTGCATTTCTTCCAATTCTTGCTGTGCCTGCTGCCGCATTCGATCAATTTCGGCGATCGTCTGTTCCCGAATTGATTCACACTCTTGCTGCACCTGCTGACGAATCTGCTGTGCCTGCATCTCTGACTGCCGCACAATGGTTGCCTCGTTCATTAATTGATGTGAGCGGCGATCGGCAGTATCAATAATTTCCTGAGCATATTGCTCTGCCTGCAAAAAAACTTCTTCTTTATGACGCACAATGCTGTCCGCCTCATGAAACGCATCCGGCAGGCTTAAACGAATCTGGTCAAGCTGCTCAATAATCCGTTCTTCATCCAAAAAAGTTCGCCCAAAAAAGCGAGGGCTATCCAGAATCATCTCTTCTAGCCGGTTCAACTCACGCTGAATATCTACTCCGGTTCGTCCCCCTTCCCTGGAAGAAACTCCGTTTTGGGAGGCTCCAACAGCGGCGTTGAATCCTGCTTGAGGCTCGATATTGGAAGAATCTTGGCGTAACATTTATAAATATCTGGGGCGACAGGTTGAGGGACAAGATGATCTATTCGACCGCCAAGTTTAGCAATTTCTTTGACCAAACTGCTGCTGAGAAAGCTGTGTTCGTTAGAGGTTGCCAAAAAAACAGTTTCAACTTCCTCGGAAAGCGTCTTATTGGTATGCGCCATCTGTAACTCCATCTCAAAGTCAGATAGCACTCGCAGCCCCCGCAACAGCACATTTGCCTGTCGCATTTTCGCGTAGGTCACCGTCAGCCCATCGAAGCTGTCCACTTCAACATTGGTGAGATGACCCGTAGAACGCCGAATCTGATCCATACGCTCTGCGATAGTAAACAGCGGTGTTTTGTTTGGGTTGCGTAGTACGGCTACAATAACTCGTTCAAACAGGCGAGAACCCCGTTCAATTACGTCCAAATGCCCAAGGGTAACTGGGTCGAAACTGCCAGGGTAAATTGCAAACACCAACGGGAACCAAATTGACTGATGAGGCGATTATAAGAGCAAATGCGAGTTTAAAAGCAGGAAGATGAAGACGAGTTCTACAACAGATTGTTTTTCGGTCGTAATATTAAGTTTGACAAAAGGATACTGGATGAGAGGGTAGGACTGTAACGCCTCATAACTGTGCGGATTCATCAAAAAGATAGTTTAACTTTTAAGACTATAAGTTCCATAACCTGACCGCATAACCCGATGGCTTCTTTGACGACAACAATTAAATTTTTGCAAGAGTCAACTTCCGCAGCTTGGATAGAGCAGGCGTTGGCAAATTTAGATACGGTTTTGTTGGATCATTCCCACTGTGAGCGCAAGGCGGCGGGAGTGGCGCTGAATCTAATGTTTCGCTACCCAGCGCATACAAAACTGGTGCGATCGCTGACTGCCATTGCCCAAGAAGAACTGGAACATTTCGATCAAGTCAACCAGATTTTGGAACAGCGGGGCATTCCCTTAGCACCTTTAGCGGCTCCCCCTTACGGAGCTAGCTTGAGCAAGCAGATTCGATCGCAAGAACCCGATCGCCTGCTGGATGCCCTGCTGGTGTCTGCCTTAATTGAAGCCCGCAGCCATGAACGCTTAGGACTGCTGGGAACTCATTGCCCTGATTTAGAACTGGCAAAGTTTTATCGGGGTTTGATGGCATCGGAAGCGCGGCACTACGGCATTTATTGGGTGTTGGCGACCACTTACTGCGATCGCGCCCAGGTCGATCAGCGACTAGCAGAATTGGCAGCGATCGAACGTGAGCTACTCTCCACGCTGCATCCCGAACCGCGAATTCATAGCTAGCAGGAGTTTTGGCAACAGGAGAAACACAAGGATGCGGGAGAACTATCTAACTTTTTTAATTCGAGATTGGCAAGTGAGCGATCGCGAATCTGCCGCCGAAGTCATTCATTCTGTATTGGCGGAGTATGGTTTGGCTTGGGAGCCGGAGGGAGCCGATCGCGATGTGCTGGAAATCGAAACCTACTATTTGCAGACAGGCGGCGAGTTTTGGGTGATTGAGCAAGCAGGAAAGGTGGTGGGCACCGGAGCTTATTACCCGATTCAACGGGCACCCAATGCGGTCGAAATTCGCAAAATGTATTTGCTGCCCGCTGCGAGAGGTCAGGGTTTGGGGCGATGGCTGCTGCAACAGTTGGAAGCCGCGATCGCCACCCGTGGATTTGAACACATTTGGATTGAAACCGGCAGTGTGTTACAGGAAGCCGTCCAGCTTTATGAAAGCAACGGCTATGAACCCGCGACCGAAGTTGAGACAGCCCGATGCGATCGCGGATATGTGAAAAAAGTTAAGAATGTATAGAGAGGATGGATGGATCGGTGAGGTTTTATCTTTAGCCTGCCATCGTGAATAGACACAATAGTAAAGTTTCAGTCCACTCCACCACGGCTCCATAGGTGTCTCCTGTGTGACCACCCAGCTTGTTGTTAAACCAGGCTCCCGTCAAAACCGCGATCGCGCCGCCACCCATTGCCATGCCCACTGCCACAGCCCCCCGCTGCGGATGCAGCCCCACAAAAAATCCGCTGAACCCCAACAGCAACAGCAAACTAGGAAGCGTTTGCCAAACCGATCGAATCGCCACCTTATGCAAAGCGCCTTTTCCTTCAGGCTTGAGGTAAGGATATCGGGCGATCGCGACAAGCTGCCCCCAGCGCCCCCAACCTGCCGCCGCCATCAAGTAAACCCAGCGATCGGTTTCGAGGCTGGCTAAAGCCGTTGTTTTTAGCAGCACAATTGCCACGGCAACCATCGCCCCAAAAGCACCCGTACGACTATCTGCCATCACTTCTAAGCGCCGTGCCGGATCGAGGACTGCCAATCCATCCGCGCTGTCCATTGCCCCATCGAGATGCAGCCCGCCCGTAATGCCGACCCACACAACAACTAACAGCGCACTGCGAACCAAAGCTGGCATTCCTAGCCCATGCAACCCAAGATCGGTCAACCCCAATAACCCACCCATTAGTAAACCAATTAGGGGTGCCCATTGGGCGATTCCATGAAATTTCAAGCCCCAATGAGCCGGTAAGGGAATGCAGGTATAAAACGCGATCGCGCCTAAAAAAGTGGGTAGGAGCGATTCCCGTAGGGATCGTTTCACGAATCGCCCCACTCTCTCTTTAACGGGCGTTGATGAATGCCGATCTGCCATAGAAACCCAATTTGCAGCGTGAATCAATCCAGCCTTTCAAAATCCGATTTCAGCGTAATCTACATATAGCGGCAAGGGTTAGCAAATACCCACAGATATGCAAAACCTTTTTATTTAATCACTTTTGCAACAAAATTAATCAAATTCATTAGCGGTGACCTAAAAAAGTTGGGATAAAATTAAAGCATACTTATTTGATACGCCACTTATTTTTTACTGAATTTCATTCTCTCTACATCTTTTTCCCACTATTAGTCAAGTCTTTAGATAGTTAATTTTTCAACACGCTAACTGTCTGAAATCTAACTGCCTGAAATAAATGGATTGAATTGAAGTGGTTTTATTTCATATTGCTTTTCGAGCACCATTGATAGGTAGCAACCAAAGGGTTTTGGGGTTCTGTTTATTCTGCTGATATAGATATCACTTTTGTCAAAATGCTTGGCTTATTTAGTTCAGAGGCTTTCTCTCCATGAGTTATGAGCAATCTTCCAGTAGTCAGCGTCCCCTTGCTCCTTGCATCGTTGATAGTGGCACCATTGTTAACCTTCAAGATATGCAGAGATTGCTTTCAGACTTAGGACGTGTTCAATATGTGCATTTTCAAGATGACATCACCACAAGTCAGGGAGAAGGGTACATTCTTGAAGTTTTTGCCGATCCTTATCGATCGACTTTGATTGCTAACCATGCACTTTATCTCAACGTTCAAAGCTTTGACTGCCTTGAAATTGGGTTGTCCTCAGACCAAACGCCCTATTTCAAATTAGTTCAAGACAGCCGTCACTTAAAGATTGTGCCTTTATCCAATCCGCTGCTGGAGCAACACAGCCGCAACTTGAATGCAGCCGCTTTGGAAGCGGTGGTTGCAGATGTGTTGGCGGCTGGATGGGATGTGCAAATTGATGATGATGAGCCTTTTTCTTTTTAAGGCTGTTGATCGTTAGTCTGCCTTAAAGGTGGCACAATAAAAAACCTGTGGCGATCGCCAATCCCTTTGAAGAGTCCTGTTGAAGACTTATTTTTGTTGAATACTCATTTTTCTTTTCAGTCTCAGGCAACCTGTACCCACACCCAAGCGAGAGCAGGCGTTTTTTCGACTCCCCACGGGTCGGTGGAAACGCCCCGGTTTATGCCTGTTGGCACTTTGGCAAACGTTAAGACCATCACGCCGGATCAGTTGCAAGCAACCGGCGCACAAATGGTATTAGCCAATACCTACCACCTTCACTTGCAGCCCGGTGAAGACATTGTGGCGCAAGCGGGCGGCTTGCATCGCTTCATGGCGTGGAGCGGTCCTATGCTGACGGATTCAGGCGGATTTCAGGTTTTTAGCCTGAGTGAAATGCGAACGATCGCCGAAGAGGGGGTTCATTTTCGATCGCCGCGTGATGGACAGATGATTTTTTTGTCGCCAGAACGCTCGATTGAAATCCAAAATTCGCTGGGTGCGGATGTGATCATGGCATTTGATGAATGTCTGCCTTATCCGGCGACTCGTGAGAGTGTGCAGGAGTCCACAGAGCGCACCTTTCGCTGGTTGAAGCGGTGTATGGCTGCCCATCAGCGATCGGATCAAGCGCTGTTTGGCATTGTCCAGGGCGGCGTTTATCCTGATTTGCGCGAGTTTGCCGCCAAGCAACTGGCAGATTTAGATTTGCCCGGTTTTGCGATCGGCGGAGTCAGCGTCGGAGAGCCACCGGAACTCATTCAGCACATTGTTCAGGCAACTGCGCCTTTATTGCCTGCAAACAAACCTCGGTATTTGATGGGCGTGGGAACGCATCGCGAAATGGTGCAGGCGATCGCGGCAGGCGTTGATTTATTTGATTGTGTAATTCCAACCCGACTGGCGCGACATGGCAATGCGATCGTCCGGGGCGAACGGTGGAATCTGAAAAACACTCGCTTCCGAGAAGACTTTACGTCCCTCGATGAAACGTGCCCCTGCTACACCTGCCAAACCTTCAGCCGTGCTTACCTCAGCCATTTACTCCGATCGCAGGAAATATTGGCGTACACGCTCCTTTCAATTCACAACATTACGGAACTGATTCAGTTCACCCAGCGCATTCGTCAAGCCCTCCTTCAAGGGTGTTTTGTTGAAGAATTTGGACATTGGTTGACCGATTAATTGCAGAAAACCGGAGGGATTGCGGTGAGAGTATAGCTGAGTTGAAGTGAGTGCCGAATGGCGATCGCCTCAGCATTGAGCATTAGGCGACTCAGAAATTAGGCTATTGGTCAGAACAGGCGCGATGATGAAGTAAATCTGCGCCTTTTTACCCATGGCTTCCCCTCGCGATCGCCAATTTACGCTTGAGTTAATCATCCGCTCTGCCCATCCGGCTCTCCTGGAAGGGCTAGACAACTGGCTAAAGCTGGGACTGATTTCGGATGATTTGGTACGGCAAATTTGTGCAGAACAACTGGTCTGTTCATTACCGCCGGTTTCAGTGGGTGCAGCAGAAACGCCCAGCGGCATAAATTCTGCGGGTGATCAATTAGAAACAATCGACGACTTTCTTCCGGTGGATGAGGTGCGGCAATCAGAGCCACGCCCAACCAGAGAGAATTCTAGTCGCGATCGCGCCAGTGCGGTTGCCAGTGCTGGGGGCAGACCCGCAGAAGCTTCACCCGTGCGCCCACCCACCCTGGCTGCTCGACTGTTGCAATCGTTTATGGCAGAACTCAGCGTGTTGTGGCTGCTGTTTTTGGGGGTGTTTTTGGTCGTGGTGTCGTCGGGCGTGTTAGCAGCCACCCAATGGCGGAGCTTTTCAGCCGTGGGACAATACAGCATTTTGTTGGGCTATACCCTGGTTTTTTGGGGAGTGGGCTGGTGGACGGGCATCCAGGGATCGTTACGGCTGACTAGCCAGATGTTAAGTATTGCCACGCTGCTGATTATCCCGGTCAATTTTTGGATGATGGATGGGTTCCGGTTGGGGCAAAGCCCATTTGGGTTAGGCATGGCAGCGATCGCCTCTTTGCTTCTGACAGGCATTCTCGTTCTGCTGTTAAAGCCCAGCCGGAATTGGATGCTGTTGATCGCCGCGATCGCCCTCAGTTGGCTGCATTGGGGTTGGGGCTGGCAGGGGGTGCCGTTAGGGGCGGTGTATGCGGGAACAGTTGGGGCAGCAGTGGCGTTGGTCGTTCATGACTCAAGAAACAGGCACCAGAGACTAGGGAATAGCCCAATAGAGCGAGTCGGAGAAATTGAATCCGCGGCTCGCGCCCCGTCCTTGTTTGCTCCGGCGCTGAGTCCGATCGCGGTGGCGGCGTTTACGCTGATTTTGATTGGGCGAGCGGTGTTGATGACTCAGGTGCCGATTCATCAACTGGGGTTGGCAATTGGGATTGGTGGCTGGGTGTTGGGTTGGTTGGCGCGTCAGAACCCAAACCGTGCCGCTTGGATCAGGGCTGGAGCGGGCTTGCTGGTATTGGGGTGGCTAGTGGCGGTGACGGTGGTTCCGCCGTGGCAAGCGATCGCGGTGAGTGGGTTGGCGCTGTGGCTATTGGGCGATCGCTTGCGCCGGATGGGATCGCCGATTGATTTAATCATTGGCTTTGGGGTGGGCTTGCAAGCCTGCTGGTTGGGGTGGCAAGGAGTTCCCGCGGCGGCTCAAGCCAGCATCCTGAGATTTTTCACCCCACTTGCCGGAACCGCCGGAATGCCGTTTGCCTTGCTGGGTCTGGGCTTGTTTCCCTATGTGCTGCTCACGGTTGGGTTAGCGTTTCGCCTGAGACAGTGGCAGCGCCCCGAACTAGCCCGATACGCAGATTTTTTGGCGCTGGGCTTGGGCAGTGCGCTAACGGTGATCAGCTTGGATAATCCTTGGGTGCGATCGCTCAACTTGATGCTGTCAGCCCTCACGCTGATACTCATCACCGCAAAACGGGTTCAGCCATCCCCCCCGCTGATTTATCTGACTCACGGCATTACTTTAGCCGCGATCGCCGCTGGAATAGATTGGCGGTTCCCGGATCTGTCTGATACGACTTGGGCGGGAATATTGCTGGTTGGGATGGTCGCTGAATGGCTGATCAGCCTGGGCTGGGTTGGCAGAAGACACCGAAGCGGCGATCGCCCAGAAGGCATTCAATCCTCCGAGTTTCTAACTCCGCCTTCATCCTGGCAATCTAGCGCCTGGTATTTTGGGTTGATTCTAGCAGCGGTCAGCTATGGGCTATTGGGGTTAAATGGTCTACAGGAGCCACTCGACTGGGGTGGAATCTGGCTAGCGGCACCGCTGATGCTGACTCTGCTGGGCAATCAGCGACAATTTTTCTATGGCTACACGGCGAGTGGATTCAGCAGTCTGGCGCTGGTGCTGGTGCAGCCGCTCATGTTTTCGACGATCGCAGGACGGTTGACCAGTCTCGGCATTGCAACAGCGCTAATGCTGCTGAATACTCGCCGAATGCAGCATTTAGCCGCAGCAGCGCTAACCGTTGGTTTTGGGCTAGGATTTTCTGCCGTCACTGCCTGGGAAATTTTTGCCCCTAACCGCACCATTGGCTTTGCCATGGTTGGGCTGGCGATCGCGGTGCTGGTTCTTTGGCTGCTGCGGAGTCAGCTACTCCGCCAGCCAACTCACCGCCTCAAGCTTCTCTATCAGCAAGCCACCGATGGCTGGGCAACCGGGCTAACGCTGTTCACGCTGATAGGGCTGACTCTAAGCCAAATCATCGTTTACTTAGAACTGGATAAACCCACAGCAAACTCCGCGATCGCGTCAGCCATTCTAATCACCGCGATCGGCTTTCGGCTATGGCAGGGTATTAGCAATCTCGGCTTCTACGCGATCGCCTGGGGTGTAGAACTCCTACTCCTCAGCATCATTGCCCTCACCGGGCGTTCTCTCGATACATTGGGCATCGCCAATCTTGCCCTCGGCTTAGCCACTCAGCTAGGCGGCGATTGGATGGTGAGCAGAGGGCACGGAACCGGGAACCGGGAACCGGGAATAGAAGCTAGAAACCAAACTCCAAACTCAAAGCTCAAAATATCTCCTGCGGAGACGCTACGCGTTGGCAAAGCCAGTCCGAAGGACTTACAAAACTCAAACCTCCGAACTCAAAACTCTACCCCTTCCTCTTTCCACCTCATCCCGCTGCTCTACGCACTTTTGGGAGTGGTGATTCAGCACCGCACGTTTACGGCGACCACGGGTTGGTATACTTTCGCGGCGGCGTTGGTGGGGTTGGGGGTGGGTCGTCGTCAATGGTGGCTGCGATCGCTCACGTTGCTGTCCTTGGGTGCAGTTTCCATCGCGGCTTATGAACTGCTGCTCTACTCACTGTTGCAGGCAAAAGGCGGCAGTCCGGGGGATGGCATCACGCTGCTGGCAGGCTTAGCGATCGGATTTGCGATCGCCTATCAGGTTCTCCAACGCTGGCTAGTCGATTATTTACGAGTTCCGAAATGGCTGTGGCAGACGATCGCTCATGCCCACTGGGGTTTAGGCTCAATCTTGCTAATTATCGCTCTCGCCTTCCCCTTAAGCGCTGTGGGTGAAGGGCTGTGGACAGGCGCGATCTCCACAGCAGCAGCGTATGCGCTGGGGCGGGGACGCAATCGGAGTCAGGCAGAAGAGGAAACTCAAAACTCGCCGCTCGTCACCTCGCTGTGGATTGATGCCGGAATTACTCAAAGTCTAATAGCGCTGACCTACTGGCTACATCGCTGGCTACCGGATGCAGTGTTGATCGATTGGGCGGGGGCGATCGCGGCGATCAGTGCAATCTTTCTCTACTTTGCCCCGTGGCAGCAGTGGGGTTGGGATTGGCAACCATGGCGACGGGCGGCGATCGCGCTTCCTAGCATGGCGATTCTGCTGACGGGCTGGGGCAGCAACATCCAAAGTCTGCTGATTGTGGCGGCATTTTATGGGTGGTTGTCGAGCGTTGAACGACGAGTTAGCTTCAGCTACATGAGCGTGCTGCTGGTAGATTGGGCAGTGTTGCGAATGCTGCATGAACGCGGAGCCGTGGAACCGCTGTGGATTGCCGCTCTAATTGGGGCTTCGTTGCTCTACATCGCGCAAGTTGAGCCTAGTTTGCGATCTCCCAATCAACGAGAAACGCGCCATTGGTTGCGCTGCCTTGCCACAGGAATCGTCAGCCTCACAGCGTTTTATCAAGCGCAGGTAGGCATCGCTGGCATTCTCCCGCTGCTGGTCGGCTTGGGCGCGATCGCGATCGACTTAGCGTTCATCTTTGCCGGAGTGCTGCTGAGAATTCGAGCGCTGCTATATGTTGGCACCCTCACCTTTATGCTGCAAGTGCTGTGGCAAGTGTGGCGGTTTATCAATGATTATTCCCTAGTGCTGTGGGCGATCGGCATTGCAGTCGGGCTGCTGCTGATCTGGGTTGCTGCCACCTTTGAAGCCCGTCGCAGTCAGGTAAACAGCTTGCTGCAACGCTGGATTGTGGAACTCAACGCCTGGGAATAGCAGCTTCAACTCAAAATAAGCATAAGCAGATAAAAACTTAGATTTATTGGCTTAAATTATCAGCTTAACAGTTAAGTTACAATCAAACAAGAGAAGGGTTAAAAATTAACTTGACGAATAAATCTACAAGCGCTTCGACTCAGCTTCACAGCGCGATAACAATCGATGAAAACCCAATGTTGAGATCGGCTACGAGCAAAATTCTTTTAAGAAAGCTAAGACCCATTCAAACGGAGGATGTGACAGATCTGGGCTTAAAACCGTTGCTGAGTAAAGCTTCTACCATTCAAAACTCAAAACTCAAAACTCAAAACTCAAAACGGGATAAGAGAATCAGCCGACTAAAGGGAACCCGATCGACAGTTTCTTGAAGAAAGTCAAGTCGTTGAGCAATTGGGCAATGTTTGGGCGCACCTACGGCAGCAGCTTTAAAATGAATCCATAGGCGCGGGTCTTCTCCTCACCGGTCGGCTGAGCGCTCACCTCGAAGTTCTAAACCTCCTTCCCAGAGCGAAAGAGAGACTTTGATAAAATTTTGTCGATTGCACATCAGGGTCATTTATAAAAAATTCATGTTAGTTCAAGTTTATAACGGGGCAAATTGATGGTGGAATTGTTTCAAACTCTCTTTTCTGCTGATCGGTATATGCCGCATGGGCAGTGCTACCTCTGGCAGACTCCACTGGTCGGGCTGTATGTGGTCAGCGATGCCCTGATCGCGATCGCCTACTTTTCCATTCCAGCCATGCTGATTTACTTTGTCAGCAAGCGCGGCGATATCCCCTTTACCAAAGTATTTGTGATGTTTGGCGCATTCATCATTTTTTGCGGCGTTGGGCATCTGCTGGATATTGTTACCCTTTGGTATCCCATCTATTGGGTTTCTGGCATCGAACGGGCGCTCACTGCCCTCATTTCTGCCTATACCGCTCTGCAATTGATGGAATTATTGCCCCAGTTTCTCGCCTTAAAAAGCCCAATGCAGCTAGAAGCGGTGAATCAAGAATTGCAGCAGCAAATTGCCAAACGACAACGCACCGAAACCGTACTGCGACAAATTATGGTGGGAACGGCTTCTGTCACGAGTGAAGAGTTTTTTACTGCCCTCGTGCAAAATCTAGCGGATGCTTTAGGCACGACTTATGTGCAAGTGACAGAAGTCATAGATTATCCCACAAGACACTTTCGCACTCTTGCCTTGTGGTCAGCCGATCATTTAGCAGAAAACGTCGAATTGAACCTGTTAGATAATCCCTGTAATTCAGTCATCCAAGGGCAGCACCCTTGCCAGTTCTTAGATGATTTACAAGCTCTATTTCCTCAATTTGACGCGCTAGGGCAAATGGGAGCAGTCAGCTATGTGGGAGTGCCGCTGTTGGATCAAGATCAAAAGGCTCTCGGCACCCTTTGCATTTTGCATACGGAGCCATTGCCGCCCGATGAAAACAGAGTTGCCCTGATGCAAGTGTTTGCAGCACGGGCAGCGGCAGAACTGGCAAGAAAACGAGCGGAAGAGGCGAAAAGTCAGGCGTATGAGGAGTTGGAATTTCGGGTAGAGCGGCGCACCGCAGAATTGGTGCATATAAATGGTGCCCTGGGAGCAGAAATAACAGAACGGACAATGGCAGAAGCCAAACTGCGGAACATGGCAGAGCGGGAGCGGGCAACGACAAAAGTGATTCTGCGAATGCGCCAAAGTTTAGATTTGGATGCTATTTTTGACGCGACTGTGGCAGAGTTACGGTATGCTCTTCAGTGCGATCGCACCCTAATTTATCGCTTCAACCCCGACTGGAGCGGCATCGTAGTTGCAGAATCGGTGGGCGAAGGCTGGAACAAAATTGTGCCGATAGATGTGCATGACCCAGCCATAACCAAACTGGCTATTGACAAAGCCGATTGTGTCATCAAGCGCATGGATAATGGGGCTGAAGTTTTAATCCGTGATACCTATCTACAAGCCCAGGAGGGCGGTCTTTATCGCGATAAATCGAACTATTGCTGCATTAAAGACATCTACACGGCTGGATTTAATGACTGCTATTTAGAGCTACTAGAATCCTTGCAAGCTCGCTCCTATGTAATCGTTCCTATTTTTTGCGGCACTCAGCTTTGGGGCTTGCTGGCAAACTACCAAAATGCTAATCCCCGCCAATGGATGGAGTCTGAAATTCAAATCGTCGCCCAAGTGAGCAACCAATTAGGGATCGCCGTTCAGCAAGCTGAGTTGTTTAGCCAAACGCAACAGCAGGCAACCGAGCTTCAACACGCAAAAGACCGTGCCGATGCCGCTAATCGTGCCAAGAGTGAGTTTTTGGCAAATATGAGTCATGAACTTCGCACCCCGCTGAATGCCATTTTGGGCTTCACTCAGCTAATGGCGCGCGATCGCTCCTTGATTTCCATCCATCAAGAACACGTCAGCATTATCAATCGCAGCGGTGGGCATCTGCTCAAGCTGATCAATGATGTGCTTGAAATGTCCAAAATTGAATCGGGGCGAATCTCTCTGAACGAAAATAGTTTTGACTTGTATTCGCTGCTAGACAGTTTGGAGGAAATGTTTCGGCTAAGAGCAAAATTCAAAGGATTGCAACTGATATTTAAACGCTCAGAAAATCTGCCGCAGTACGTGATCGCGGATGAAAACAAGCTGCGCCAAATCCTGCTGAATCTACTAAGCAATTCGATTAAATTTACCCATCATGGCAGTATCACGTTGCGAACCGGTCTGATCGGTTCAGCAAGCTGCGCGGCTAATGCGGGAACCCTAACACACTGCCCATTGCTGCATTTTGAGATTGAAGATACTGGCATGGGCATTGCTGCCGATGAAATCCATAAGCTCTTCAAGCCGTTTCAACAGATTAATGCAGGAATAAATTCAGCCGAAGGAACTGGATTGGGGCTATCCATTAGCCAAAAATTTGTGCGCTTGATGGGCGGAGAAATCACGGTCGTTAGTCAGCTTGATCAAGGCAGCGAGTTTAGTTTTGACATTCTCATCCGCTGTGCTGAACCCCGCTCAATTCAACCCCGAACCGTCATCCACCAACCCATTATTGGGTTAGCTCCCAATCAACCCGTTCATCGCATTTTAATTGCGGAAGACAACAGGACTAATCGGCTGCTGGTATCAAAAATATTGACTATGGAGGGTTTTGAGCTACGGGAAGCCGTGAATGGAGTAGAGGCGATCGCCATTTGGCGAGATTGGCAGCCCCATTTAATTTTGATGGATCTGCGGATGCCGATCTTAGATGGATTAGACGCAACCCGGCTGATCAAAGCTGAGCCACAAGGGCAAAACACAGTGATAATTGCCCTCACTGCCAGTGCTTTTTCCGATCAACGCCAAACCTTTTTTGCCGTTGGCTGCGATGACTTTATTGGTAAACCCTTTCAACAAGAAGAACTGTTTGAAAAAATCGGTCAGCATTTGGGGGTACAGTATCTCTATGAGGCGGTCACTGATGCTCAACAGGTCAGTGAGGAAGAGAGTATGCAGCTATCCAAAAGCAGCCTCCAGAAAGGGCTTGCCCAAATGCCAGAAGATTGGAAAAAGAAACTGAGGCGCTCCGCCCTAGAAGGAAATGACGCACTAATTCCAAACCTTTTGGAAGAGATCCCTAGCGAACAAATTGGATTAAAAACTGCGATCGCTCAATTCGCTTCAAACTTCGATTTTGATCAAATCCTGACGCTGCTGGAAACACCTGAAGCTTAATTAAATGGCTTAATTAAATGGCTCAATTGAATCAGCGATCGCACCTTTCTGGGTCATTCCCATGTTTCATCAACTCTCAATACAGTCCCTCACCGCCGTGAAAGTCAGCTATGGACGCTAACAAAAACTTAGTCGAATCTCAGAATTTTGACATTTTGATTGTTGACGATACCCCAGAAAATATTCGATTTCTATCGACGATGCTGGCAGATCAAGGCTATCAAGTTCGGAAAGCATTGACTGGAAAAATGGCGCTCACTGCGGCTCAAGCCACTACTCCAGATCTGA
The DNA here is from genome assembly GCA_041752515.1 of Leptolyngbyaceae cyanobacterium. Classification (GTDB taxonomy): domain Bacteria; phylum Cyanobacteriota; class Cyanobacteriia; order Leptolyngbyales; family Leptolyngbyaceae; genus ULC077BIN1. The sequence goes on from JBGSWI010000097.1 coordinate 24,458, forward strand.
TTCTGCTAGACATTAATATGCCTCAAATGAATGGCTATGAAACTTGTGAGCAACTGAAACAAAACGAGGCGACTGCTTCAGTTCCGGTTATTTTTTTAAGTGCCTTAAACGATGTCGTGGATAAAGTAAAAGCATTTCAGGTCGGAGGCGTTGACTTTATCTCAAAGCCTTTTCAGTTTGAAGAAGTTTTGGTGAGAATTCAGACCCACCTACAAATTCAAGTCCTCCAATCCCAACTACACCTAAAAAATAGTCAGCTTGAAAAAGCGCTAGAAAGCCTAAAGCAAATGCAAGCTCAATTGCTTCGCAAAGAGAAATTGTCAGGTTTAGGGCAACTGGTTGCAGGGGTTTGTCACGAAATTAATAATCCGGTTAGCTTTATTGCAGGAAATCTTAAACCGGCTCAAGACTCTATCCAAACATTGCTTGAATTAATTGATGCCTATCAAAAAGAATATCCAGAACCCAGCCCAGCCATCAAAACCTTGCTCGAAGAAGCTGAGCTAGATTTTTTGGTTTCGGATTTGCATAATATGATGCGATCAATGAGAACAGGTGTGGATCGGATTGGTTCAATTGTTTTGGCATTACGCATATTTTCTCGATTAGGAGAATCGGATATTAAATCAACGGATATTCATGAATGCTTGGACAGCACTTTGTTGCTGCTCCATCATCGGTTTGCTGAAGATCCCACCATGCCCACTATAGAAATTATTAAAAACTATGGCGAACTGCCCTTAGTAACTTGCCATTCAAGCGAAATGAATCAGGTATTTTTGAGCTTATTAACCAATGCGATCGACGCATTACAGCAAAAATTTAGTCACTCTAACCCGGCTCAAGATAATCCAATGATTCAAATAACGACCGAATTAAATATTCCAAAGCATATCCTAATTCGCATTAAAGACAATGGAATCGGAATTTCAGATGAAGTCGAAAAACATCTATTTGAACCATTTTTCACCACAAAACCAGTGGGAAAAGGAATTGGCTTAGGGCTTGCCACCAGCTACCAAATTGTTGTTGAGAGACATAAAGGAAGCTTGAACTATGGTGCCAGTGCTGGCATAACAGAATTTACGATTGAAATTCCTACTGCACTTTCTGAAAATCTTGCGGACGAAGAGTAGTTGCTTGTGGCTGCATCCTTTTATGCATCGCCATGAGTCAAACTCGAATTATCTAAAATTTTCAAAGAAAAACCCGGCAGCCCCCCGCCGGGTTCGTTGCACTTGAGCAACTGTCTATACTACTAATATATGAGTTGCGCGCTTTTTAGTCCTCCTCAAAGGGTATGAGTTATCTGGATGAGATTACCTGACCCAACTGGGCGATCAAGGGTGTGCATCGCCCGCACAGCAGACCCTGTTACGGCTGGTCTTTGATCAGCCAATAGGAAGAGATAGACTAAATATATTCTTTCGTATCGGGTCAAGGGGACGATTTTGACTAGCTCCTTTCCGCTGAAGCCGTCGTCTGTGAATGTGGCTGAAGTCTTCAATCGCGCGATCGCGCACCATCAAGCGGGAAACTTTGCCGCCGCCGAGCAGCTTTATCGTCAAATTTTGCAGCAGCAGCCCCAAAACGTGAATGTGCTCTCCATGATGGGGGTGATCTGCTGTCAGCGGGGGGATTTGGAGCAAGGCATTGTGCTGTATCGGCAAGTGTTAGCGATTCGCCCTGAGCATCGGGAAGCGCGAGAAAATCTGAACTTAGCGCTATGGAAACAGGGAAAACGGTGGATGGATGAGGCGATCGCCCACTTCAATTTGGCGATTAACTTTGAACCTGCAAATGTGCCAACTCATAATGTTTTGGCAAGCATCTATTTAGAGCAAGGACTCTACGAGCAAGCAGTTACACTTTATCAACAATCTTTAGCGGCAGATCCTAGCAATATCACCGCGCTCAACGGCATCGGGGCGGCTCTGCAATTGCAGGGGAAATCGAGTTTTGCAGCCCACTTTTATCAAAGGGCGCTTGCCCTGCAACCGAATAATATTGATAGCCTCGTTGGTGTATCCAAAGCAATGCTGGATCAGGGCAATTTAGACGACGCGCTTAGCCTGATCAACCGCGCCCTTAGCCTCAGCCCTAATCATGCGATCGCCCGATATAATCGAGCGTTGATGCTGATCCAGCAAGGCAACTTTCACGAAGGATTTGCGGAATATGAATGGCGGTTTAAGACGGGAGAGTTTCCGCCCTGTCCGTTTAAGCAGCCCGTGTGGGATGGCAAGCCGCTGTTAGGTAAAACCCTGTTGCTCCATGCCGAACAAGGTTTGGGAGACACGCTGCAATTTATTCGCTATGCCGCGATCGCCACTCAAAGCGGGGGACGAGTCATTTTCACCTGCCACCGTCCATTGATTCGCTTACTATCTATGTTGCCCGGAATCGCGGATTTTATTCCGCTGGGTTTGCCGCTGCCTGCGTTTGATGTGTATGCGCCACTCCTGAGTTTGCCTGCAATTTTGGGTACTACCTTGGAAACGGTGCCGCACTCGGTGCCCTACATTAGTCCGCCTGCTTCGGATTGGCAACTGCCGATCGCCCCACCGTTCTCAAACGCCGATCCCCACCTTTTAAAGGTCGGTATTGTTTGGTCGGGCGGAAATCTATATAAACAAAACTATCGGCGATCGCTTTCTTTGAAGCAATTTGAGCCAGTTTTAGAGGTTCCGAACATCGCGCTTTATAGTTTGCAAAAGGGAATTCCTCAAATAGAAATTGCCGAGCTTGGCTGGGAATCGCGCCTGCAAGACCTTAGCGACCATCTAAGCGATATGGCAGATACCGCCACTGCGATCGCTCAACTCGATCTGGTCATTACTGTAGATACCTCCGTGGCTCATCTAGCAGGTGCCTTGGGTAAACCGGTTTGGCTATTGCTTTCTCATGTTGCAGACTGGCGCTGGATCAGCGATCGCGACGACACGCCCTGGTATCCCACTATGCGCCTATTTCGCCAACATCAACCCGGCGACTGGCAACCATTGATGCAGCGAGTCGCCGGAGAGCTAAAAGGCGCTAGGAATTAGGATCGACCAGTCTCTCACACACCTGCCCCCTGACAACCGCCCCCTTAAAACCTGACTTACCATGCGGACAATCGCCGAAATTAACGACAAAATTAGCCGCAAATCTGTAGTGGTCTGGACGGCGGAGGAACTCAAGGCGCGGGTCGCAGAAACTAGCGTGGCGCAGGCGACAAAAGAGGTGGATGTTGTCACGACGGGCACGTTTGAGCCGATGGAATCGTCTGGGGCAATTATCAATCTGGGACATACTGATCCGCCGATTAAAATTCGGCAGTGCTGGATCGATGGCGTGCCTGCTTATTCGGGTTTTGGAGCCGTGGATTTATATTTGGGTGCCACTCAGGTGAGCGAATCGGCTGAGGGCGAAGAAATGAGAGAGCGGGGCGGCGGTTCGGTGATTGCCGATTTGATTGCCGGAAAACGGGTCAGTTTGAGGGCGATCGGACAAGTGACCGATTGCTATCCCCGCGCTTCTTTTGAAACGACGATTACTCGCGACACGATTAATCAGTTTTATTTGTTCAATCCGCGCAACCTTTATCAAAATTTTATTGTGGGCGTGAATGGCGGCGATCGCCCCTTGTTTACCTATTTGGGTCCGTTGCAGCCTCGTCTGGGCAATGCGGTTTATTCCAGCCCTGGAGCGATTTCACCTTTGCTGAATGACCCGGATTTGCAACTGGTTGGCATTGGCAGTCGGATTTTTTTAGGGGGCGCTATTGGCTATGTGGCATGGGAAGGCACCCAGCATTTCCCCTTGCAAAAGCGTTTGCCCAATCGCACGCCGATCGGTCCGGCTGCCACCCTCGCCCTGATTGGGGATGCCAAGCAAATGAATCCTCGCTGGGTGCGGGGCTGTTATTTTAAGAGCTACGGTCCCTCGCTGATGTTGGGCGTTGGCATTGCCCTGCCGATGTTAAACGAAGCCGTTGTCGCCCATTGCGCCGTTCAAGATCGGGAATTGGTTGCGCCCATTGTGGATTTTTCCATTCCCCGGCGGGTGCGCCCAACTTTTGGCTTAGTCAGCTACGCCCAGCTTAAATCGGGGCGGATCTCAATTGAGGGGAAACCTGTACGAGTCGCCCCACTTGCCAGCGTTTATCTGTCGCGGCAAGTGGCGTTAGAGCTAAAACAATGGATCGAAGCCGGAGACTTCCAGCTAACGGAGCCA
>JBGSWI010000098.1:0-23813 GCA_041752515.1 Leptolyngbyaceae cyanobacterium
AATCAAAGCACAGGTGTCTTTGTTTTTCGGTCGCCACTGGGGATTTTCGACGAACTGACGACCACAATCCCGGCATTTGTAATTCTGTTTGCCACGTCGGGTTGTGCCATTTTTCATGATGTCGTCTGACTCACAGGTAGGACATAGCAAATAGGGTTTCATAGTCATCGTCTTCGGTCGAATCTGTGTTTATCATACTTTTTCTCTGTCATTTACAAAATGGCACTATCCTGTGTTCTTCCTGGTGATGGAGCGAGATCATGCTAAATATGACCGTAAATCTGTGGCGAAAACTTAGTGACACTAACGGATGACAATCGGCGAGATTGAGGGAATGTCGATTTTGTCATACCGTGCCATGATCTATTGTTCAGATTTGGCAATCTCTGCTTCACACGCTTGACAGCTTTTTACGCTCACTTAAAGCACGATCGCCGACTGCTCGACCCACGCTGCCTATTCGCCTCTGCTCGCCTGCTTTCGCTTCGCTCTTGACCTCAGCTTTGAAGCCCTTTGCCGGGGGCAGACTGGAGTTCTTCGAGGTGTTCTTGGGTTGCTTTTTCTGTAACGTTTGTAATTCCTCCTACAACGCTAGAATCAAGGCATCTTTTGCCTCATCTGTGAGTTGCTTTAGGTCGGGAAGTTCTGTCATAGCGTCACTCTATCCCCTTTTCAGATTTTGTCAATTTATGCCAGTTGATCCATTACGAGTAATCAAACTGTTAAGTTGGGGACGTTTTTGAGTGGGGAAAAAGGAGTGATGCACTAAGATAATGTCTTCAATGTAATGTCTTCAATGCCGTAACATTACGATTACTAAAAAACATCATGCTTAATTTTATTTTGACTTGGCTGGCTGCCGCGCTGTCTCTGGCTGCTACGGCTCATTTCGTTCCTGGCTTTAAAGTGGATAGTTTTAGCGCAGCGTTGATTGGGGCAGTGGTTTTGGGCTTTGTGAATGCGATCGTGCGTCCTTTGCTGGTTCTATTTACTTTACCGTTTACGATTTTGACATTGGGGCTGTTTTTGTTTGTCGTCAACGCGATCGCGTTTTGGTTAGTTGCCAGTCTCACACCGGGTCTATCTGTCAGCGGATTTTTTCCGGCATTTGTAGGCGCGATCGTGCTTTCTGTCGTCTCCTGGATGGTTAATTGGGGCTTGCAAATAGTCAAGCCGTCCTAGCTGTTAAAGGGGCTTCCATCACTTCATCACCAAGGGCACTACGGTTAGCTGATTAGGGATGCCCAAATCAAGTTGCAGTAAAGGCGAAAGATGATGGATGGAAATTGGCGTGAAACCGAGACGCATATAGAATTGCACCAGAGAGGGTAAGCAGGTGAGGTAGAGCGGTTTCGTTGCCTTTCTCCCTAGATTGGCAATTAGATAGGAACCTAAACCACGATCGCGTAGCTCTGGCACCACAAATAGGTCGTTTATCACAGAATAGCGACTGTAGCAGCGCAGCTTGGCACAGGCAACGAGGCGATCGTTCTGCTCAATCACCCAAAAGCTGACCCAGCCTTCGTTCCAGGTTAATATTTGAACTGCGACTACGCCAATGCCTACGGCTCCCGCCAGCCCTATGAGCGGCAGGGGTAACTGACCGGGTTTTAAGGAAACCACTAAGTAGCCGCCAAACAAAAGACTAGCCGCGATCGCCATCCCTCTCAGGGCACGTTCAGAATCAGAAACAGAGGGCAGCACCTCTCGCCGAAACTGCTCTAATAAGTCTTGAATCAGCGGCTTATCGGCAGATGTTGCAGACCGGAGAACGCAATCGGGCGGCAGTGGCAAAGGCTCAAGCATGAGTGAAGCGATGGAGTAAACAGAAATAGCGTGGAAAGCTGCACCCTAATGCGCCTTGAAACTTTCCCTTTATGATGCTAATCCATTGCGGCGAAGTCTGGAACGAAGAGATTTAGGCGATCGCGGTTGCACCAAAGCGTTAACTCGTTACTCTATAGAAAGGTGTACCCATTTGCACCTATTTTTGATCAATAAAAACTTGTTTAACCATGGTTGCTATCCCTTTAACCGCACTCCCCCTCAATCCTTCAGTTCGTGCCGCCATTCAGACACTACAGCCCCAGATCGTAGACTGGCGGCGACGGCTACATCAAAAGCCAGAATTGGGGTTTCAGGAATTTTTAACAGCGGAGTTTGTGGCGCAAAAGCTGCAAGCATGGGGCATCGCACCCGAAACGGGGATTGCCAAAACGGGGATCGTAGCAACCATTCACGGCGATCGCCCTGGAAAAGTGTTTGCCATTCGAGCCGATATGGATGCGTTGCCGATTCAAGAACTCAACACGGTGCCTTATAAATCTCAGCATGACGGCATCATGCACGCCTGTGGTCACGATGGACACACCGCGATCGCCTTGGGCACCGCCTATTATCTATCGCAGCATCGAGCCGACTTTGCAGGAACAGTAAAAATTATTTTTCAACCCGCTGAAGAAGGCTTGGGCGGCGCAGAACCCATGGTGGCAGCCGGAGTGCTGAAAAATCCGGATGTGGATGCCATTATTGGGTTGCATCTGTGGAACCAATTGCCCTTGGGTACGGTGGGAGTGCGAACTGGAGCGCTAATGGCAGCGGTGGAATGCTTTGACTGTGTGATTCAGGGTAAGGGCGGACATGGTGCCATTCCGCAGCAAACGGTAGATTCTGTCGTCGTGGGTGCCCAAGTGGTGAATGCCCTGCAAGCGATCGTGGCGCGCAATGTTAACCCAATCGATTCAGCCGTGGTGACCGTGGGCGAATTTCATGCAGGCACGGCGCATAACGTGATTGCCGACAGTGCCAAAATCGGCGGCACGGTGCGCTACTTCAATCCGCTCTACAAAGGCTATTTTGGCAAACGGATGGAACAGGTGATCAAAGGCGTGTGCGAGAGTCAGGGGGCGACCTATGATCTGCACTACTGGGAACTATATCCCCCGGTGATCAACGATGGCGCGATCGCCGGTCTGGTGCGATCTGTGGCTGAAGAAGTGGTGGAATCGGCGATCGGGGTGGTGCCCGAATGTCAAACCATGGGCGGCGAAGATATGTCTTTCTTCTTACAAGAAGTTCCCGGCTGCTACTTCTTCCTCGGTTCTGCCAATGCCGACAAGGGACTCGCCTATCCTCATCATCATCCCCGCTTCGACTTTGACGAAACCGCTCTCAGCATGGGCGTAGAAATCTTCGTTCGCTGCGTCGAAAAATTTTGCCACGGCTAAAACTACCAGGGACGAGGCTTTATCAAACTGGCGGGACGACTGCACCGCGCTGTTGCCGCAGATACAGCAAGGCAATCAACGCAATGGTAACTAGAGCTAGCCCAATGTAGTTGACGATCGCCCAGCCCCAATCATTCAGCAGTCTGCCCGACAGAAACGTGGTGAACGCCACAAAGCTAGACATGAGAAAATCGTGGGTTGCCTGAGTTTTCGCCCGTTCAGCCGGGGTATAGGCTTCCGTTAGCAGCGTCGTGGAGCCAATAAACATAAAGTTCCAGCCAATGCCCAGCAACAACAGTGCCGCAAAAAAGTGAGGCGCAGTGGTGCCAGCTAAATTAATAGCGATACATAGCCCGTTGAGCAAAACGCCCGTCAAAATAATCGCCAACACGCCGAACCGAGCAATCAAATATCCCGTAAACAGCGAGGGCGTAAACATTCCCAAAACGTGCCACTGAATCACCGACGCGGCAGTGGGAAAGGCATGGTGAACGGCGACCATTGCCAACGGGGTTGCCGTCATCAGCAGTGCCATCACACCATAGCCAATCATGCTGCCCAACACCGCCACAATGAACACGGGCTGTTGCACGATCGCGCCTAAACTGCGTCCTCCTTCCTGTTGTTGTTTTTGCAGTGAGAGAGGCGGCAAATGAATTCGGCTTAAGACTAACAGGGTCAGAATTTGCAGCAGGGCGATCGCCACAAATCCGCCTGCAAACGTCACAGGTAGCCAATCTTTCGTCCAGATTGCCAAGGGAGAGCCGATCAGAGCCGCAAGGATGCCTCCCGCAATCACAAAGGAAATAGCTCGACTGCGAAATGCTTCCGTTGCCACATCTGCCGCCGTGAAGCGGTAATAGCCGACAAAGCCGTTAAAGATGCCATAGAGCAGGGTTGCCAGACTAAACCCAACAAAACTGCCTGCAAAAATCGCGTAGATTGCCACACTTGCGCCCGCTAGCCCGATAGACACGCCGATCATAAAGCCCCGCTTGCGTCCCCACTGCTGCAAAATAAATGCCGCCGGAATCGTAGTCAGCATGGTTGCTAATTGCAAAATTGCCAGCGGGAGAGTCGCCAGGGATTGATCGGTGGCGAGGGTTGAACCAATCAATGCCGCCGTGGTAAACAAAACAATGCTACCCGTCATGGCGATCGCCTGACACAGGGCAAGCAGAAGAACAGTTTTTTTAGCTTGGTTCATGGGTGACGCGATCGTGCTAACGAACAATTCTATTTTATTGACCCGGAACTTATCTCTCTTACATCCACTAGATCGAGCACCGTATGAAACAGGAAAGCCCCCAGATTGAGCGTGAGCAAAAAGCGGGCTAAATGCTGCTGCCCATGCCCAAAATTGTGTTCAAGATGATAGCCCTTGGTTTTAAGGACATTGTGATTTTCAGTTTCGGTTTTCCAGTGACTTCGACCAGCGGTGACTACTGGGGCAACGGTCTCGTCACTCAGACGATGGTGAGTGATCAACGCATTGTGATAGAGCACCAGCCCATCGTGTTCGCCCGTAATCACCCGTTCACAGCAGTTGACCAGCAGGGCGGGTTGGGCATCTCGAATTGCTGGGAAGGACTCGCACTGCATGAAAAACACGCTAAAGGTTGCTAAGATTGCATCTTTCAGGCTGTAGCGGGTTCCGTTACTGGCTTGCCTTGGATCTTCAATCCGGCTGATGGCTTGATGCAGATAGCCCAACAACACCCTAAAACTTAAAGGCAATGGTTCCATCAAGGTGCTCTCACTCAGGTGCTTCTTTATCCTCTAACCTGATTGAGCCACATGTCAAAATCTGAATTTGGAATTGCTGTTAAGGCGTGGCGGTAAGCGCCTGGATCATCTTTAAAAAAGCAGCACGAAGTTCACGGAATAGGGCAAAGATTGCAATCCAAGTTGAAAATTGCAAGCTAAGTCCGCTGTGATTTACTCCCTAGAGATCAGGTTGCCGCAAGAATTCCTGCCATTGAGTACGGTATGCTGATTTTTCCGTTTCACTTAGAAATGTGGCTTCAAGCGTATTCAGATTCAACCGCCATAGTTCCTCCCAAGAAAAACCTTGAGCCGCCAATGTTAGGTACTCATTCGTCAAATTAGTGTTAAACATAGGTGGATCATCAGAATTAAGCGTGCAATAAAGACCCGCATCTATCATTTGTCGAATAGGATGGGGGTAAGATCGCGGCAATACGCCAAGACAGTAGTTGCTTTGAGGAGAAACTTCAAGTGGGATTTGTAAAACACGGAGTTCTTCAACCAGAGCCTCATCGTCTAAGCAGCGAATTCCATGACCAATTCGTTCAGCTTGCAAATTCTTTAATGCACCCCAAACGCTTTGTGCACCCTCTGTTTCACCCGCATGGGCAACCACTCGTAACCCCTGTCGTTTTGCTTCTGCAAACGTTTCGGTAAAATCTTCCGGTGGGTAATTTGCCTCAACCCCTGCAAGTCCTAAGCCGACGATCGCGCCTTTTTCTTTGCCTCGTAACGCACATTCTAGAGCACGATTTTGTAGATGGGGCTGATGGCGGGAGATACTTGCAATAAATTTGACGCGGCTACCGTATTTGATTTCACCTGTTTTTGCTCCAGTCTCTAAAGCGTCAATTAATTCATCGTCCGAAAATTTATTTAGGTGAAGCAATGTTCCAAAATGAACTTCACTGTACAGAATATTCTGCGCTGATTGATGTTTCAGAAATTGCTCCACTATCAGCACGTAATCTTCAGGGGTTTGAATACACTGACTAGCAATGGTGTAGATCCCAACAAAATGCGCCAAATCGCGAAACTGATAAAACGATTTCCACTCCTCTAATGAGGGGGCTGGTAATTTCACTCGATTTTTTTGTGCCATTTGATAGACAATTTCGGCAGCGATCGCCCCAACCAAGTGAATATGAATCTCTACTTTGGGCATAGCTTGCAGTCGATTAGTCAAGATCTGATGCATGATTGTGGGTGCAAGACATTTTAATGTGTAATGTTTTGGGGAAAGGTTTTGGATAAATCTAAAATTAAATCGGGAAAGTGAGGGGGCGCGATCGCTTGGCTGGCTTCGCTGGTTCAACAACCAGCGTGGTCGATGGCATCGACTTGGACTTAGACTGAGACTTACGCTTGGACTGGAACTGAAATACATGTATAAATCGCTGATGACTATATAAAGCAAGCGACCCTGCAACATAACTGAAACTCAGCAATCCAACCGCAACAAGCATTTGAGTCAGTAACTCTTCCATTGTAAAAAGCTCCTTAAGTTACCCATCTGTCGCCAACCAATGTAGCGAAGTTGGGGACAGATGGAGATTTCGAAAATATGCTATCAGACCCAACAAAAAGTGGAGCAATTTTTATTGTTCTATCGTAAAAACTATTCAAGAATCAACAGTTGGAGACGGAAGCTACCGTTGCTGAGGAGCTTCTGCATCTAGCAGGAGACGATAGCGATTTGTCTCTGCGATGTACTTACGACCGGCAATTTCATCGGGAATTTCTCCTCGTATCACTCGCCGCATATCTGCCAGGATGCGCTGAGACAGCAGATAATAGCTATGTTCGGATGCTTGCAAGGTCTTTGCAATCACGTCTGTGCAGTCGATTGGATAGGCATTGCGGGGCAGGTCACGAGGATGGAGCGGACCATCCGATCCCAATCTAGAGGGATTGCCTTTTAGGGTATCGCTAGCCCATAATGCCAAATCTCCTCGGTTAAAGTACACACTGGTGCGCCGGGTTAAATGCGGTAACAACTGCAATTTGTAGTCCAAGCCAAAGGCATCATCATCTTCGTCAGCAGCCATCATCAAAATTTGATTGAACAGGCGAGGTACTTGAGCCGCAAGCTGCCTGCGGATTTCTTGCAAAGCGTGACGCAGAACGTAGTTGCCCATGCTGTGTGCGACTAGATGGATTTTTTCCTGGCAGCGATCGCGGTCTGGGATGTCCACAATAAATTCTCCCAGTTTCAAAAAGGCGCGGGCAAAGGCAACCCCCGAAGCGGCGGCATCCACTCGGTCATTCTTATAGGCGATCGTCTTCCTTGCCTGATCGCTGCTAGAAATCAGCAACGACCCATCCGATGGCCAGGAGAATAGCACCACCATCAACTTGAGGGGTTCTCCAGTATCCATTGGGTTGCGATCGGTGAGCAATTTCTCTAGCTTGGCAGCGCTCTGCAACGCGCTCTTAAACGACGTGTTGAACCCATGAATCAGCACGACTGTATCTAGTCCCTCACTTCGAGCGCGTTCCTGAGCCTCGGCAAAAATCTCATCGCTGCCCAGCACTGGACGACGAGCCTCTAGGTTTTCGTGGGCGACTTCTACCACAATTTGATCAAAGTCGCGCCCCGACACCTCCGCCTTGCCAAATCGCAAGTTGGCTAATCCATCCGCGCTAAATTCACTGCCAAAGTCATCAGGATTGTTTTGCCGATTAGGTTTACGGTTGGTTGCAAAGTAAATTAGAGTCACAGCTATTTTTTGATTGAGCTTTAAACAATGCCGTCAGAGTAAATCATCCTCTAAATGATAAGCGCAAAATAGCTGTAATTCTTAACTTCTGATTGAACCCGTTATGCCCCAAACTCAGCCCCAGCAAGCGTTTAAGAATCTCCCTTCACTTCTTCACTCCTCATGATTCAAACCATCTCCACTCAGCCTTTTCTCGATCAACAACCGGGTACATCGGGGCTTCGGAAGAAAGTGTCCGTGTTTCAGCAGCCGCACTATTTAGAGAACTTTATCCAGTCTATTTTTGACAGCCTGGAGGGTTTTGAGGGGAAAACGCTGATAGTGGGCGGTGATGGACGATACTACAATCGAACAGCCGTTCAAATTATCCTGAAGATGGCGGCGGCAAACGGGTTTGGGCGTGTGTTAGTGGGGCGTGAAGGCATTCTTTCCACTCCTGCCGTTTCTTGCATTATTCGGAAAAATCAAGCGTTTGGCGGCATTATTCTCTCTGCCAGTCACAATCCGGGCGGTGTTAAAGGAGACTTTGGCATCAAGTACAACACTGGTAACGGTGGTCCCGCACCGGCAGCCGTTACAGACGCGATCTTTGCTCGTAGTCAAGCGATTCGTACCTACAAAATTTTGGCGATCCCCAATGTAGATCTGAACAAGTTGGGCTTTTCTAAGTTAGGTGACTTGGCGATAGAGGTCATTGATTCGGTGAATGATTATGCTCAATTATTGGAGTCATTGTTTGATTGCGATCGCATCCGAGAACTGCTAACCAACGGGCGCTTTCGACTATCTATCGATTCTATGCACGCGGTCACTGGAGCCTATGCCCATCGCCTATTTGAGCAGCGGCTAGGCGCATCTTGGGGCACAGTGCAAAATGGGGAAAGTTTGGAAGATTTTGGCGGTGGACATCCTGACCCCAATCTGGTGTATGCCCCTGAGTTAGTGGCGCGGCTGTTTGGAGAGAATGCCCCTGATTTTGGGGCGGCGTTTGATGGCGATGGCGATCGCAATATGATTTTGGGTCGCAACTTTTTTGTCACCCCCAGCGATAGCCTTGCCGTGTTGGCTGCCAATGCAACCCTGGTGCCTGCCTATCGTGCTGGACTAGCAGGCATTGCCCGTTCCATGCCTACCAGTCAAGCGGCGGATCGGGTTGCCGCTCACTTGAATATTGACTGTTACGAAACTCCCACGGGCTGGAAATATTTTGGCAATTTGCTGGATGCTGGCAAGATTACTCTCTGCGGCGAAGAAAGCTTTGGCACCGGCTCTAACCACCTGCGCGAAAAAGATGGCTTGTGGGCGGCATTATTCTGGCTAAACATTCTCGCAGTGCGGCAGCAGTCGGTCGCCGCGATCGTTCAGGAACACTGGCAGACCTTTGGACGCAACTACTACGCTCGCCATGATTACGAAAACCTGGAGAGCGATCGCGCCCATGCCTTGATCCAACATTTGCACAGCATCATGCCAACCCTGAGGGGGAAGCAGTTTCGCAGCCATCAGGTGAGCCACTGCGACGACTTCAGCTACACCGATCCAGTAGATGGCAGCATTAGCACCCAGCAAGGGATTCGGCTGGTTTTTACCAACGGATCACGCATCGTCTTTCGGCTTTCCGGGACGGGCACCGAGGGTGCAACCCTGCGAGTTTATCTGGAGCGCTACGAGCCAAATACTGGCAACCACACGCTTAATTCTCAAACCGCCTTGAAAGATTTAATTGCGATCGCCGGAGAAGTTGCCCAAATCCACACCTTCACCGCTAGAGCTACACCAACCGCGATTACTTGAACCGGCTCTGGTAATATCCCTTTTGAACACTCTGGTTAGAGGTTATCCAGTAGAGCAGAAACTTAATTACGCGCCGTTGTCATCATTGATAACTGACTCAATCCCGAAACCTCCGCCATTTTTCCTAGCCCCATGTTGGTGCCCGTCACCACAATGCAGGCTAAGCAAGCCAGTAATGGAACCCGCTACAGCCTGAGAAATCCAATCTTAGCAACCTTTAGAGTGTTTTTCATGCAGTGCGAGTCCTTCCCAGCAATTCGAGATACCCAACCCGCCCTGCTGGTCAACTGCTGTGAACGGGTGATTTCGGGAGAACACGATGGGCTGGTGCTCTATCACAATGCGTTGATCGCTCACCATCGTCTGAGTGATGAGACCGTTGCCCCAGTAGTCACTGTTGGTCGAAGTCGCTGGAAAACCGAAACTGAAAATCACAATGTCCTTAAAACCAAGAGCTATCATCTTGGACACAATTTTGGGCATGGGCAGCAGCATTTAGCCCGCTTTTTGCTCACGCTCAATCTGCTGGCATTTCTGTTTCATACGGTACTGCACCGGGTGGACACCGACTACCAACAGATTCGTCTACAACGCGGAACTCGCAAAGGTTTCTTTCAAGACATTCTCACCCTCACCAAATATTTGCTATTCAGCAGTTGGCAGCACTTGATTGACTTTATGCTCGCCGATGCAACCCCCTCTCTGACCACTGACTCCTCTTAGAGTTTTGAATTTGGAATTGCTGCACTCTATCCGTTTTTGGAGGTTTGTCAATTTACCCCAGTTGAGCAATTACGTTTTTTCTTGACTACATTTAGAATCCCTGCCATTTTCTTTCTGGGGTTCTGGTTTCTTCAGCAAGCTCTCTATGGTGTTGCGAGTTTGCAGGTACGCAGTAATGTCGGCATGGAAAGCGGTGGAATTGCGTATTGGACGCACGCAGGAGGATTTGTAGTAGGTGTGATTTTAGGCGTTGCTGAACCCGTCTATGAATTCTGAAATACGCCCTCACCCTAGCCCTCTCCCAACGGGCGAGGGGACAAGATTTCTGGCTCCCTTCTCCCTAGGGAGAAGGGCTGGGGATGAGGGCAATTCATATCGCCATTCAGCAACGCCGAATTGCGACCCGCCGACAGAGGACGTGATAATGAGAAAGGGGGATAATAAGAAATAGCCCTTTTGGGAGAAATCTATGCGGTTTAAGAAGTCAATTCAGACGATATTGCTGGGATTCGCCCTATGGATTTGCCTTGGGTTGAGTGCTGGGCAAAGCCCGATCATGGCGGCAAATCTTCCGTCATCAGCCGCAATAGCTGACCCTGAGGTTCTGTCAGATCCACAAGGGTTTCTTAGACTGGAATCCGCCGTAGATCAGTATTTGATGTCAATACCATCGGGGTATTACACAATCAGCAACGTCGAAGCATTGAAAAGTTTGATGGCAACCCGTCAGCCGTTATTAGTGGATGTGCGATCGCCCTCTGAGTATCGGTCGGGTCATATTCCGGGTGCAACCAATATCCCGCTCCAGCAGATGGCTCGCCATTTAAATCAAATTCCCACCGATCGCCCTGTCGTGTTGTATTGTTCAACCGGCTATCGATCAGCGATGGGGGTAATGACATTACATCTATTGAATTATGACAACGTCCGGGGATTTCCACCGAGCTTTGCAGCCTGGAAATCCGCAGGGGAAGCAATTTCCTCATTCTCCACTCACTAATTCTCTACAAGTAGCACCCATCTGAACAACAAAGCCCCAGTTGAGCAGTGAGTCCTTCAACATTTCAACATTTGTCAATTTACTGTGGAGTGTACTGAAGCGAGATGAAGGGTTCCCTCAAACATAAATGTCGGTGATTAACACAGCTTAAAAAAAGCAATGGGCTGGTGGCTTACGCCTTTAGCCCATTACTTGTAAGCTGTTTTAGCTTGAAGACTGCGAGTCTGTCACACTGCGACTATGCAGCAGTCGGCGCAATGTCAGGCTCTGCGACATGAGGCGCAGTAACAAGGGAGCCGCTACTATCTTGATCGAATTTTGTCTTTGTTACCGCGATCGCAAACACCAAGAGACCAAACACCGGTTTTGCTAGCACATCCGCGATCGTGTAGCCAACCTGAACACCGATCGTTGCTGATGTACCGGTTATCCCTACCATGGGTAGAAGGTAAGCAATTGGGTAAACCCCCCAAGAAAGCAACAGCAGCAACCGCATGTTGCGGACTAGAGTTTGCACAGGGGCGGGTTGACGCACAAGCGATTTAGACAACTCAACCCACAACACATAGAGAATATAAGCGAAGGGAATGGTGCTAACTGTACCCCAGATAATGCGAGTTGTAAGATTGTCAGAGATCTCACCGGGATATCCTGTCGCAATCATTACAACTGAAGCGGCTGCCAATTTGATCAGCAGAGGTCTTGCCTCTTTCAAGGGCAATGCCAGTACGGCTACCGCTTCAACTAATAGCAAAGGTACAGTCAAGAGCCAATCTACATAGCGGTAAGCATCATTAAACGGTGCGCCAGTCAGGGTATACACGCCATTCTGCAAACTGTAGGCGGCATCCCAACTGTTGAAGATTCGGAAGTAATGATAGCCAGCAATGCTGACAACAATCCCTGAAACGAGTAGAGCGATTCTATACTTTTGACCGACTTGAGCACGGGCATTGAAGAAGAAAAGTGCCGATGCGAACATTGCGGCGATCGCAAACGAGAAGGAGTTATAGACTAGATTAAACTGGCTAGGGGTCAACGATTGAGCCGTTGACAATCGAGCGGAAGAATCTGCCTGATCAACGATGGCTCCCAACAGCGCCAGATCAGGGATGGCAGTCATTGAAATCATGAATATTGCCTCTAAACAGGATTGAACTTCTTGACGGATAGTAAAGGCTAAGTTGAAGAAAACAGTGCAATTGAATTCGGGATGCAACACGGGTCTGCTGGCAGGTTATGGAGGGCTGACAGCTTCGGTGGGCAAGCGCTTTCAGGATCTTAGAGTCGATTGACTCAAACTGTTGCTGAGCAAATGTTTTAGGATTCAATCACCGCTCAAAAGACCAGTACCTTAGGCGATGCTTTTGCGTTGTATAAGCGTATTGTAACTATCTATTTACAAATTTGGCAGCGTCGCAAAAATATACGCCTTTAGACTGAAAATTGGTGCTTATCTAGTGCAGCGTCAGGACTTGATTCTAGGATTGCTACCGTCTGGGAGGCTTGTTGGAAGAACCTTTCGGGGTCTGAAGTTTGCTCTGGTATTCCTCTGGAGCTTTGAGCCGAGATTTTGGTTTGTAGATTTTTTAGAGCAGATTCTTAAAATTTCCATCAAGCTTGGGGCGATAAAACAGCGAAATGTAAAGTTGCGATGAAGATCCTGATGGCTCACTCAACCTTTGAATAAATGAGAGAGCTTGCTTTGTCTGCTCGTGTCTTCTTAAGGTTGATTCATTCAAGCGCACCTATCCCCTGCCTTATCGGTTTCGTTTCAGGAGTTTTCACGGTATGACTCAATCACTGGGCTATCAGAGACAGAAGCATCCGGGGGGCAAACCAGTCGCCGCTAAGGATCAAATCGCAACGGACAGAATGCTAAAACCGATGAAATCTAAAACCGATGAACCGGTGTCTGCTTTAAGCAACCCCCAAGATCCGCCTCCCTACGATGTGCATACCCAAGGTTCTCTTACCTATTTTCAGTTTTACTTAGATGAGGTGGTCCAATCTGCCAATGCACCTGAGCCGACCCCAAAACGGCAGTCAATTTCTACCGCTGCCCTACTGGGTGCAGGATTTGTGGCGACAACCGTGGTATCTGGGCTATTGATTGGGGATGCATTGAACAAACCCGCTCCCCCTCCAGATACGAAAGTGCCGCCTGTCAAGCCCAAGCCGCGATCTGCGGTTTCGATGCCTCGCCCGATTTCAGCGGCTCCCGAAACATTGCAGGCTCCGCGATTCGTTTCGCGATCGCACAGGGAATCGCCGCCTCAAGCCATTTCACAATCCGTTGCAGCGCCTCGTGTTGCCCCCAGTCAAAATCCAGTTGATCCAGCGCCCCCCCTAAGCTTTGCGCCCATGCTGCCTAGTGTGACGCTTGCCGCCGTTCCCGAAACATTCACGGTGAGCCGCCGTTCGCCCAAACGCCCGGTGACTGGCGCTCCTGCTCCCGCTGGCATGAAACCTTTAGTGCGTCCTGGCTATCAAGATTTGCCAGCCCTGCAACGCCCGCCTCAATCTCCGCTAACCACGCTCAAGGCTCTGCCTGCCTCTGCGATTCGTGAAACGTTAGCGCAGCTTTCCACAGAACTCCCTACGGGAATCGCGGCTCCAGAGCGCATCCGTGAAGCCGCCGCAATAGCGCCACCAGACCCCGCCCAACCTCCCGAAACCCTCACCCGCTCTACGCCCTTCCCCCCCGCCCCGTCCCGCGCTGAAGCTTCTCCGGCACCGCTTCCCCAGGCAAAGAGTCAGCTAACTGCACCCATCCCAGCTAGGAGTGAACCTGCGACTCCCGCAACCGACCCGCCTCCGTTCAATTCCACCTCCACCGCGATCGAATCGAAGTTGCCCAATCGTGCTGTCCAAACAGAGTTGACGGACGACCTCGGAGCGATCGCCGCCTCACCAAGCGCTCTTTCGGGTCAACCTAGTCAACCTGCCCTACCAAGCCGCCTGCAAGATTTTGTCACCTTGGCACAATCGTCACCCCTGGCTCAACCCAGAACGTTTTTGCCCCTGACTCAGCAAGCCGCCACAGAAGCAGGTCACTATCAGCAGCTTGAAAAATTTGCAATTCGGCGGGTCGCAGTCCAGGATTATCAAAAAGAGTGGGCGGTAAGTAGCAATTCTGCTAGCTTCGGCTACCCCGCTTATGGCTTTATTGATTACCAGCGTCAGGTGATTGTCGTTTTAAACGAGCAGCCTCCAGCAAACCCAGTTGAATCTCAAAAGGCAACTCCGCCAAACTCATCGCGGTCGCTGCCCAAAATGTAGGACACCTTTAAGAATCGCGATCGCTCGTTGAGGGTGAATCACACTCACGCGCACCGCATGAAACAGAATTCGGCTGAGGCGATACCAAAAGACTGGCTGGCTCGTATGTCGCTTTAGTGCCAATAGGTAGCTAAACGTACTGTGTTGCAGCGTCAATGTAGGATTGCGGTTGGCGATCGCCGAGGGTTGATGGATAACGCGGATGGAGGTCATCCCCACTGAATGCCCCTGTTGAGCATAGCGCCGACAAAAATCAAAGTCTTCATAATAAAGAAAATAAGCTGGATCAAATTGGGGGCATGGGTCAAAGTTTTGCAAGTTGAGCAGCAAGCTACATCCCGTGACCCAGCTTGTTTCGATGTAGTCGGTTTTTTCAGAGACAAATCCACTACTAGCAAGCTCAGTGCTAGCCACAATTTTGCCTGTTTCTGGAACAAACTCACCGCCTGCAAACCAGATTTTTCCCGATGGTTCGGAGATAATGGTGCCCATGATCGACAGGGTTGCGTGAGCGCTGCAAAATTCAGCGGCATGATTGAGGGCGTTTTCGGGCAGTGTGGCATCGGGGTTAATCAACCAGACCGTTGCTGCCCGATCGCGCTCATAGACCCAATTCAAGCCAAGATTGCAGCCGCCCCCAAATCCCAAGTTTGCTCCCGCTGTCAAAATCAGCACGCGATCGCCTGCCAGCTTAGAACAATCTTCTGCGGCAGAATTGTTGACAATGATCAACCGATAGTCAGGTGCCTGACTCTGACACTGGATTGATGTCAACAACTGGGCGATCCACTCCGCCGAGTAATAGTTAACCGTGATCAGATAAATCACACGCCGTGCAGCTTTTGTTTTAAGTAAATATATTGAATTTCTGCCTCAACCATCATGGGCTATGCACTATGCGATCGCAAGGAAAGCTATGATACCGTCAGAAATTATTTGCCTGGGAGCATGAGTCGAATGGATGCGAGAAGTCAGGAAAGTTTACCCGGTCGAAGTTTTCCATTAGGCGCAACCGTTTATCCGGAGGGCGTAAACTTTTCCATTTTTTCTAGAAGCAGCACCGCCGTTGAACTTTTGCTGTTTGCCGCGCCGGATGATCTCCAGCCCAGTCAAGTGATCAATCTTGATCCGAAGCATAATAAAACGTTTTACTACTGGCACGTGTTTGTGCCCCAACTCACCGCCGGACAAGTCTATGCCTACCGAGTTTATGGTCCCTATGCCCCCGACCAAGGGCATCGATTTGATGGCAACAAAGTTCTGCTAGATCCATATTCAACAGCCGTAGTAGGGTGGGAGCATTACAGCCGAGAAGCCGCAATTTTGCCCGGAGATAATTGCCCCCAAGCCCTGAGAAGCGTTGTCCTCGACCCGACCACCTACGACTGGGAGGGCGATAGCCCGCTTCACACTCCCTACGCCAACACGGTCATTTATGAACTGCACGTGGCGGGTTTTACTCGCCATCCAAACTCTGGGGTTGCGCCAGCAAAGCGCGGCACCTATGCCGGACTGATTGAAAAAATTCCATATTTAAAGGAATTAGGCATTACGGCTGTGGAGTTGATGCCGATCCATGAGTTTGATGAGCAAGACGCTCGACCCGGCTTAAGAAACTATTGGGGTTATAGCACTCTGGCATTCTTTGCGCCTCATCGTGCCTATAGTTACTCTCAAGATCCGTTGGGTCCAGTCAATGAATTTCGGGATATGGTGAAAGCCTTTCATAAGGCAGGAATTGAGGTGATTTTGGATGTGGTGTTTAACCACACGGCAGAAGGGAATGAGGAAGGTCCAACGCTGTCGTTTAGAGGGTTAGAAAACCGCGCCTATTACATTCTAGAAAAAGATCCCACTTACTACAGCAATTACACAGGCTGCGGCAACACCGTTAGAGCAAATCATGAGGTGGTGACTCGATTAATCCTCGATTGTTTGCGCTATTGGGTGGATGTGATGCACGTGGATGGGTTCCGGTTTGATTTGGCTTCGTGTTTATCACGCGGCAAGATGGGTCATCCTATGGAAGATCCGCCGCTGCTCTGGTCGATCGAATCTGACCCGGTGTTGGCGGGCATTAAGATTATTGCGGAGGCGTGGGATGCAGGCGGCTTGTATCAGGTGGGATCATTTATTGGCGATCGCTTTGCTGAGTGGAATGGACCGTTTCGAGATGATATTCGCCGCTTTCTCAAGAGCGATCCTGGGGTAATCAACGAATTTGCATTACGGGTTTTGGGCAGCCCCGATATTTTTTTGCAGCCCGATCGCGAACCCAATCGCAGCATCAATTTTGTCACCTGCCACGACGGCTTTACGCTGAATGATCTGGTTTCTTACGACACGAAACACAACGAAGACAATGGCGAACAGAGCCGCGATGGTGCCAATGATAACTACAGTTGGAATTGTGGCGCTGAAGGAGGAACCGCAGATGTGAGTGTTAAGCGCTTGCGCGATCGTCAAATTAGAAATTTTTTAACAGCCCTGCTGCTGTCGCAAGGAACGCCAATGCTGTTGATGGGCGATGAAATCCGTCATACCCAGTTGGGCAACAATAATGCCTACTGCCAAAATAATGAACTCAGTTGGTTTGACTGGAGTTTAGTCGATCAACACGCCGATCTTTTGCGATTTGTGCAAGGCATGATCCACCTGACTCAATCCCTGAAGCTCTATCAACAGGAACGTCTCTTAGAGCTTTCGGCTAATGATCACCAACCCTATCTTTTGTGGCATGGAATGAAGCTGGGTAAGCCAGATTGGAGCGAAGACTCTCATAGCATTGCCTTTGACCTTTACCATCCCACCGCTCAAGAACATCTGTATGTTATTTTCAATGCCTATTGGAGACCTTTGACCTTTGAACTGCCCACCTTGGAGCCGGGTCATGGGTGGCATCGAATTGTAGATACCAGCCTGCCATCCCCCGAAGACTTTCAAGCCCCTCAGAATGCACGTCGCTTTCAGAAAGCCACTTACCCGGCTGAAGCTCGATCTTCTATTGTATTAATGTCTTTGCCGACCCAAAGCAAGCGGAGATAATGTGCGTTTACAAGATGATAGGGTCGATTTTTGCTAGAGCAAGCACAACCTGAGTCCGAATATTTGGATTGGGATCTTGGTTGAGTTGCATCAGTACAGCTTTTGCTTCAGCCGCTTTTGCGCCTTGGTATTGGGCTGCTGTTTCTCCAAATTCAAACACGATCGCCGCCCGCACTATATCATCGGGGTGGTTTAGATGACGCTGGAACTGAGCGATCGCGTCTTCTGAATCCAGAGTGTCTAATTGAGAAACCTCTGCCAAAACAGACTGATGTTCAGGCGATGTCGGCTTGGCGGCTTCTAGCTCTGCACCGGCAGAATCGGGAAGGATTGAATCTAGATCCGGCTGCTCGGTTGAATGCGATCGCGTTTTTGGATGCACTAACTCACTAACCGAGAGTGAAACTGCCAAGGGTAGATTAAGGTCTGCGGAAGGATTTTGCTGTAGCGTCAGCAGTTCACTGGTATCGGGAAGCGATGGATAGATGAGTCTGTCTAGGTCTGAGCTTAATTGTAGGGCAGCCCCAGCAGCCGGTTGCCGCGATCGCGGGCTGGATTGAACAGCCCGACTCACAAAGGGCTGATCTGAAATAGCCTGTCGCCGCTGACGAACTCTGTAAGCCGCTGCAACTGCCTCAACAACCGCGTAGATCATTAAGCTAAGCCAGATTGCATTCATAGGTTCTTTCCTCTGATCAGTCTTTCCACCTCAATCTCACACGATTGGTTTATCTTAGACATCTGACTTCTTGCAGAGATTTGCAGTTTATACTCTGATGCCCTATTTCTTGCTTCTAAGGGGAATCAATTGGGTCGTGGGGCGCAACGCGATCGATCGCTTAATTGGTTCGGTATCATCACGGCATTATTGAGCGAAATTGGTTGACTGAGCTTTCATTGAGAAAACTAGCGCATACCTTAAACCCAGGAGTGAAAGCCAACGGGCGAAAATCATTCACCGCACTCTATCCAGTATTATCAATAAGTCAACTGCAAATCAAAAACCGCAGCGCCCCCGCTCTCTACTCCTAACCTCACAATGAATTGGATTTCTCGTTGGAAAAAAGCTTGTTTGTTTGCCCTGTGTGGGTTCATGCTCAGTTGGTTGGCAAGTTGTGGAGGGGTTCCTTCCAATAATCCACAGGCAACTACAGCCAATGGCAAGCAAGAAATTGAGTTTTGGACGATGCAACTTCAGCCAGAATTTACCGACTATTTCAACAAGCTGATTACTCAATTTGAGCAAGAAAATTCGGCTTACACGGTGCGCTGGGTCGATGTGCCCTGGTCAGACATGGAGCGTAAGATTTTGACGGCTGTTTCTGCTAAAACTGCGCCTGATGTGGTGAATTTGAATCCTGGATTTGCCTCCCAGTTGGCAGAGCGTAATGCTTGGATGGAGTTAGATGAAAAAGTTTCGGCGGATGTGAAGCAGCTTTATTTGCCCAATATTTGGAAGGCAAGCACGCTGAATGACAAAACCTTTGGGTTGCCCTGGTATTTGACGACGCGGGTGACGATTTACAACACGGATTCATTCCAGCGATCGGGCATGGTTCAACCGCCTGCCACCTATGCAGAGTTGGCAACTGCTGCCAAAACGCTAAAGGATAAAACGGGAAAATATGCTTTTTTTGCGACGGTCGTGCCTGGAGATTCTGGGGAAGTGCTGGAGTCTTTTGTGCAGATGGGCGTAAGCTTAACGGATGCGAATGGTAAGGCAGCTTTCAATACGCCTCAAGGTAAGGCAGCCTTTGAGTATTGGGTGAATTTGTACAAAAATGGGTTGATTCCCAAAGAGGTTTTAACAGAGGGACACCGCCATGCGATCGATCTTTACCAGCGGGGAGATACGGCGGTTTTGGCATCGGGTGCCGAATTTTTGAATACCATTGCCACGAATGCTCCGACGATCGCTAAATCCTCTGCCTCAGCCGCTCAAATTACGGGCGACACGGGCAAAAAAAATGTCGCGGTGATGAACTTGGTGATTCCCAAAGATACGGATGTGGCAGAAGGGGCGCTTAAATTTGCTTTGTATGTCACCAACGACGCAAACCAGCTTACCTTTGCCAAGGCTGCAAACGTGTTGCCTTCTACCGTAAAAGCATTGCAGGACTCTTACTTCACTACGGCTCCGGCGAATGCCTCCCCCGTTGACAAAGCCAGGGTCATCAGTGCGAAGCAAATGCAGGATGCAGAAGTGCTCGTTCCCGCGATGAAAAACGTCAAAAAGCTGCAAAAAGTGATTTACGACAATTTGCAAGCCGCCATGTTGGAACAAAAAACGGTTGATCAAGCGCTTAACGATGCTGCTAATGAATGGAATAGCCAGTCTTAGTGTTTATTGTTTGGCGGGAATTTCAATCACAAATTCAGATCCTTCTCCGGGCGATGAGTTGCAGTGTAAGGTGCCGTGGTGGCGATCGCTGATAATTTGGTAGCTAATCGATAACCCCATTCCCGTGCCTTTGCCGATGGGTTTGGTGGTGAAAAATGGGTCAAATAGGCGATCGCGCACGGCGGCAGGTATGCCCGCTCCAGTATCCGCAATGCGAATGCGAATGTGATGATCAACGGTTATTTCGGTATGAATGGTGATGACAGGCAACAGACATGAAACGGTGGCATTGATCTCCAGGCGTGATGAGTTTTCAATCTGCTCGTCGATCGCCTCGATCGCGTTGCTCAACAGATTCATAAACACCTGGTTGAGTTGTCCGGCATAGCATTCTACCTGCGGTAAGTTGCCGTAATGCTTGCTGATGATAATTTCGGGGCGATCGCTGCGTCCTTTGAGCCGGCTTTGCAAAATCATCAACGTGCTATCAAGCCCTTCGTGAATATCCACGGCTTTAAAGTCTGCTTCATCCATGCGGGAAAACGTCCGCAAGGAAGACACGATTTTTTGGATGCGCTCAGCCCCAACCCGCATCGACAATAGCAGCTTCGGCAAATCGTCTAGCACAAAATCCAGGTCGATCGCCTCTGCCTCCGCTTGCACCAAACTCACTGGGTCGGGATACGCCTGCTGGTAAACCTGAATCAGCCGAATCAAATCTTGAGTATATTCATTCGCATGGAAGAGATTGCCAAAGATAAAGTTCACTGGATTATTAATTTCGTGGGCAACGCCAGCCACGAGTTGCCCCAGGGAAGACATTTTTTCACTTTGAATCAATTGAGACTGGGTATGCTGAAGTTCTTTGAGAGTTTGTTCTAGGTCTTGAGCCTTTTGACGAATTTCCTGCTCACTGCACCGCAGAGCCTCTGCTGCAACTTTTTGTTTGGTAATGCTCAATCCTGCCCCGCGAAAGCCAACAATTTCGCCTTTCTCATCCAATAGGGGCAGCCCATTCACTCTTTCCCAGGCGATTTCCCCAGAGGGGGTAATGTTGCGATGCTCTAAGGTAAAACTTCTTTTGTGAGCGCAAGCCTCTTTCAAAATTGCTGTCACTTTGGCGCTATCGGTTGTGGGCATAAACTCGAACGGCGATCGCCCAATTAACTGAGATGGATGATAACCTTTGATCAATTTTGATTTTTCCGTAACAAAGGTATAAACGCCGTCTGCACTGAGTTCCCAAAGGTATTCGCCCGCCGCTTCACTCACATCCCGAAACCGCTGTTCACTGTGGCGTAGAGCCGCTTCAGCCTGCTTGCGATCGCTAATATCAAAAACAATGCCTTGAAAGCCGACGAGCCGCCCACTGCTGTCATACCGGGGAGACGCATTGCTCATCATCCAAGGCGTGCTGCTATCTTTACACTGCGCTCGAAACTCCAGCCCAGCCTGTTTCTTGCCCGTAATCGCAATCTTTTTGAGAAACGTTTGACAAGCAGTCAAATCTTTTGGGTAAATGCAGTGGGCAAAAGATTGGTGCATTACTTCAGAGATTTCAAACCCCCAAATATTTGTAAAATGGGGCGAAAGATAGGTAAAAGTGCCATCTAGAGCCAGTTCAAAAATTACCCCATTGGCGTGTTCCACCAGGCTGCGAAACTTCGCTTCACTGGCAGCTAGGGCAATCTCCGCCTCGTTGCGATCGCGGATTTCTGCCTGTAGCTGGGCAATCACCATTTGCAAGGTTTGCGTTCGTTCTTCAATCCGCAGTTCTAAGGGTTCCGTTAGAGCCTCAGTTTCGGAATATTCAGCGTTTTCCACTAGCTTTAAATTCGCCTGCGTTAGGGTCTGAATCTGCTGCTTTAATTGAGCATTTTGTTGACGTAATGCTTTAATTTCTTGCTCTAAAGAGGTAGCTGTCATGGTTAAAAAGAAATTTATAGTAGCTGCTAAATAATAGAAGCTTCTTTCATCCCCAAATGTTTCAGCCTTTGTGTTTTTCCAACACGAGTAACCAAAATGGGGAGAAAGGCTTTCCGACACCCTATGTCAACAAAAATTTCATTGATGTTATACCAGTTTAAAACTGAAACTCGACAGATGATTTTCTGAAAACGGCAATGCTGCTTTGTTTTAGAACTTAAAATATCTCCTGGGTCAACGCTACGCGTTGGCAAAGCAAGTCCGAAGGACTTACAAAACTCAAAACGGTATCAATAGGTTCTGTGGCTTCAGTATTCCCCAGCGTAAATAGAGGAGAGCACTGTGTTACAGAAAGCAAGCAAAGCTCGCTAAATACCGCGATCGCTGCCCATCCCCACTGCCTCCTGAATCGATTTGAACCCCTGCTCATCTAGCTTGGTCAACAACCCTTCTAGCACTCGCCGCACCATCCAAGGTCCTTCATAAATCCAGCCGGTGTAAACCTGCACTAAACTGGCTCCAGCCGTAATTTTTTCCCAGGCATCTTCAGCGGTGAAAATGCCGCCCACGCCGATGATCGGCAGATGTCCTTGAGTTTCTTGGTAGATAAACCGAATCACATCCGTCGATCGCTGCCTGACTGGTGCGCCGCTAATTCCCCCGGCTTCTTGTGCCAGCAGGTTTCCACTGGAAAGCGTTTGCGTCTTCAATCCATCGCGCTGAATGGTGGTGTTGGTGGCGATAATGCCTGCTAGCTGATGCTGTTGGGCAAGGGCAATCACATCCGCGATCGCTGCCCATTCCAGGTCTGGCGCAATTTTTACCAACACTGGCTTATGCGTCGTGTTTTCCTGCTGAAGCGCCTGCAAAATTGGCTCCAGTTGAGCTTTATCTTGCAGCGATCGCAATCCCGGCGTATTGGGCGAACTCACATTCACCACAAAATAATCGCCCCAATCCTTCAGTAATCGAAAGCTCCCCACATAATCCACCGCCGCTTCTTCGAGGGAGATGATTTTAGACTTCCCCAAGTTAATGCCCACTGGAAAGCGTGTCTCTGCGCCTGCTTTTCGCTTTTCCCTCAGTCTTTCTCCTAGGGCGGCTGCCCCCTGATTATTAAAACCCATTCGGTTCAGCACGGCTTGATCTAACGGCAAGCGAAACAGGCGCGGCTGTGGGTTGCCCGCTTGAGCATGAAAAGTGACGGTGCCCAACTCGGCAAACCCAAACCCAAAGCGCGACCACAACCCAGCGGCGATGCCATCTTTATCAAATCCGGCGGCTAGCCCCAGGGGGTTCGCAAACGTTAATCCCCAAAGGGGTTGGTGCAGGCGTGGATCGGATAGGCTCAGCGATCGCTCCATCTGAGCCAAAAGCCAGGGCAACTGGCTTGCCGACCCATCATCCAACCAACCCAACACCGCTAAGCTCTGCTGATGCAGCCACTCTGGATCTGTTTTCAAACCGGAGAACAGTAAAGGACGCAGCAGCGCTTGGTATAAATCCATGGGCATCTCGACAATAATTAATATAGGAGTTTAACGGCTTATCTAAGCAGCCAATCCCTTCAATCACCATAAAATAAATTCAGTCATGCTCACGCCGAAGATGCTGAACAATTCAGGAATATATGATACACGGCTATCAAACCATGTTCTTCTCGTTTGTGTTCACTAACCCATACATCAGGTATTGAGGATAGAACTTGAACTTTCTGCAATAGTTGCTTGACACACAAGTTGTTTAGGTCACTATCAAAACTTCGCTTTAATTCAGTTTCCCAATAACTTGAAGCATCACTTTGGACATACCCTATCATTGCTACCTCTGGATATTGTGATGCATATATCTAGGGCGAACGCACACGTATCTTCATAATTTGCGGGATGGGGTAGGAACTTGAGCCAAAATCTTGGTGAGATACTGGTCATCCCAACCCGCCTTGAGCCGTTTGGCACGCGTACCGCCTTTGGCAGACTTCTCTTGAG
>JBGSWI010000099.1:0-19642 GCA_041752515.1 Leptolyngbyaceae cyanobacterium
CGGCGTTGCTGAACCAGTCTATGAATTCTGAAATACGCCCTCACCCTAGCCCTCTCCCAACGGGCGAGGGGACAAGATTTCTGGCTCCCTTCTCCCTAGGGAGAAGGGCTGGGGATGAGGGCAATTCATATCGCCATTCAGCAACGCCTGATTTTAGGTTCATTGTTTGGATTATTTGCTTCCCAAAGTCAACGTCGATCGCGATTCTAGCTGTCACTTTTGAATCACATTTGCCGCTGATGCTGAAGATAAATCATAACGACATCTACCTGATTGAATTAAGTGATGATGAAAAAGTTTTTACGACGACCCATCCGGTTTCTAATGGCAGGCGCAGCACTAATGTTGTTGCTCATTTCCTGCCAAACTGCTCCTCAGGCGCAAACCACCCCCCCAACGGCTCAACCGACTGCCATTGCTTCACCTAAAGGTGAACTGAGTGCCTATCCTGCCATACTTCCGCCTTTACCCTACGAGTATGGAGCGTTGGCAAAGGCGATCGATGCCGAAACGATGAAACTGCATCACGATCGCCATCATGCGAGCTATGTAGATAATTTGAATGCAGCATTAAAGTCACAGACGAATTTGCAGAATCGCAGTGTAGAAGCGTTGTTGCGTGACCTCAACAGTGTACCGGAAGAGATTCGTACCAAAGTTCAGAATAATGGAGGTGGACATCTAAATCACACGATTTTTTGGCAGATTATGAGTCCAAATAGCGGTGGGCAACCCACAGGCGCGATCGCTCAAGCGATCAATCAAACCTTTGGCAGTTTCGAGAGCTTTAGAAAACAGTTTAATGAAGCCGGGGGCGATCGCTTTGGGAGTGGTTGGGTCTGGTTGGTTCGTAACCCTCAAGGGCAATTGCAAATTACCACAACTCCGAATCAGGACAACCCAATTATGAACGGAAATTTTCCTATTCTAGGAAATGACGTTTGGGAACACGCTTACTATCTGCGCTATCAGAATCGTCGTGCCGAATATCTAAATAATTGGTGGAACGTGGTAAATTGGCAGGAAGTCAATCGTCGATTTCAACTTGCATCCCAGCAATAAAGCAGGAGAACGCCATGAGACGATTGTTGATGCATAGTCCGATCGCCGTTGCGGCTTTATGGATTGTGGCGTATTTGCTTTTGACCCTATTTCCGTTGCTGGTGCTACTCTTCCATCCAGCCCCCAGCGGACGAGGTTTCTGGATTGAGTTCTCAGTTGCACTCGGCTTTATCGGATTGGCAATGATGGCATTGCAATTTGTTTTGACCGCTCGTGTTAACCGAATTGAAGCCTCCTACGGCGTTGATATTCTGCTGCAATTTCATCGCTACACCTCACTGGTCGCCTTTTTCATGGTGTTAGCGCATCCGATTATTCTGTTCATTGTGCAGCCAGAAACCCTGCAATTGCTTAACTTCCCTCAAGCTCCCTGGCGGGCACGCATGGCAGTGTTAGGAACGCTGGCATTTCTGGCAATGGTGATCACCACGATTTGGCGGAAGCAGCTAAAAATTCCGTATGAACCCTGGCGCGCCTCTCATACGATTCTGGCGGTGTTGGCATTGGGGTTGGGATTTGGACACGCGATCGGGGTAGGCAACTACCTGGGTTTATTTTGGAAAATTGTGCTGTGGTCAGCGATTATTCTCGTCTCCCTGTGGCTGATCATTTACGTGCGGTTGGTTAAACCCTGGCTGATGACGAAGAAGCCCTATGTGGTGGAAGAGGTGATTTCGCAACGAGGGAATGTGTGGACGTTGGCGCTGCGACCACTGGGGCACGAAGGCTTTACGTTTCAGCCGGGACAATTTGCCTGGTTAACGCTGAATATTACGCCCTTGAGTATGCGCGAACACCCCTTCTCCATGTCCTCCAGTGGCGATCGCGTCGATCGCATTGAGTTTGGCATCAAGGCGATCGGCGATTTCACCAGCCGCATCAAAGATTACCAACCGGGAACCAGAGCTTATCTCGATGGACCCTATGGCGTGTTCACCATCGATCGCTATTGGGATAGTGCTGGATTTGTGTTAATCGCGGGCGGAGTGGGGATCACACCCATCTTCAGTATTTTGTTAACGGCGACTGAACGAAAAGACGATCGCCCCTTTCTGCTCATCTACGCCGCTCCTGCCTGGGATGACATCACCTATCGCGATGAATTAGAAGCATTGAAAGAATCACTGGACTTGACGATCGTTTATGTCCTGCGAAAAGCTCATGATGATTGGGAAGGCGACACAGGCTACGTCGATCGCGAATTACTAGAGAAACACATTCCTCTGCACCGGGGCAGTCGCCATTACTTCGTTTGTGCCGCTCCAGTCATGATGGATGCGGTTGAACGTGCCTTATTTGAACTAGAGGTTCCCGTCACCAACGTCCACATGGAACACTTTGATTTAGCCTGAAAAACTTATAGAGTGACTGAAACCCCACAATCTAAAATCCTTATGCGTTACAGCATCATGTTACAAATTGTCGCAATCATGACGATCATCCTGTTGGGGGCTGCTGCTCTGTTTGCCTGGATTCAAAATCGCACTGAGCCTAGTGAGCTAAAACAAACTACGGTTTCCAGTCGTTTCCATGACTAACACTCATCTACAATTCTCATCGCCAACACTCTAGCTGTTTTTCCTTCACAAGGGATACAGCGACTTTTCTATTGATGATTGCTGTAGTCTTCACAAGTTGTAATGCATTATTTCTGGAGTTTTTTAGCGGTTAGTTTGCCATCGTGGCAAAAGATGATAGCTCCGCTGTTGCCGTCGGAACCCATTACTGATCCCGTGACCATTTTTCTCATCATCATGGCGATTATGCTGGTCGCCCCCCTGCTGTTTGAACGGCTGCGGCTACCAGGGATCGTCGGCTTAATTCTGGCGGGAGTGATCGTGGGTCCTCACGGCTTTGGTCTTCTAGAGCGAGATAATACGATTATCCTGTTAGGCACCGTCGGACTGCTATTTCTTATGTTTATGGCAGGGTTGGAGACTAGCCTAGATGACCTAAAACATAACGCCAGAAAAGCAGTGATTTTTGGTTTGGCGACCTTTGCTGTGCCAATGGTGCTGGGAATGGTAGCGATGCTGCTGTTGGGATATCCCTTCCTGTCAGCCGTTTTGGTGGCATCGTGCTTTGCCTCTCATACTTTGCTGGCGTTACCGATCGCGAGCAAACTGGGAATTATGCGATCGCAATCGGTGACAGTCACCCTAGGTGGCACTCTGATTACCAACGTGTTAGCCCTGCTGGTACTGGCAGTTGTGGTCAAAGCTCACCAGGGAAATCTGACGCTGGGTTTCTGGGTATTCTTGCTTCCCTCCCTCACGTTCTATACGGTTGCCACCTTGTGGGGAGTTCCCAGGCTGGGGCGTTGGTTTTTCCGCCGCTTTGGGCATGATGAAGGAGCCGAATTTACGTTTGTGGTCGCAACTCTATTTGTGGTGTCTTACTTCGCCAAACTGATTGAGATTGAACCGATCATTGGGGCATTTTTAGCAGGTATTGCCATTACTCAACTGATTCCTCAACTGAGTCCGCTAATGAACCGGATTCAGTTTATTGGCAATACGCTGTTTGTGCCGTTTTTCTTGATTTCGGTGGGGATGCTGGTCAATCCGCTGATTTTGTTTCAGGAGCCGCGATCGCTGCTGATCTCTGCGGTCATGGTGGGAGTGGCGATCGTAGCGAAGTTCTTACCTGCCTGGGGAGCCAGCAAACTATTTCAGTTTGATTTCTCTAACATGATGGTCATGTTTGGGCTATCGGTGGCACAAGCCGCTTCAACCCTGGCAGCCATTACCGTTGCCTACAACATCAAGCTGGTGGATCAACTCACAGTAAACGGGACGATCACCATGATTTTAGTCACTTGCATCGCCTCTCCCTGGGTTACGGCACGGTGGGGACAGGGCATGAAAATCAGCAACACGCCTGAACCTCAATCGAGCAATTCGCCGCAAGCCTCACCGCAATATCGCATTCTGGTTCCAGTCGCAAATCCCAGCACCGAAGACAATCTGCTGCAACTCGGATTGATTCTGGCAAAAAGTACGAGTGGAACCTTGTTACCGCTCCACGTGTTGACGGATGTGCGTGCCCCGATTTCAACTGAAGCAAAACTGCAACAAGAACGATTGCTGGATGCTGCTGAGACGATCGCCCATGGCGCAGTGACGAATGTGGAAACAATTGGTCGCGTAGATGATTCGATCGACAAAGGAATTTTACGAACCACACAAGAGCGCAACGCCAATCTGGTCATCTGCGGCTGGAAGGGCTATTCCACCTATCAAGATAATTTCTTTGGCAGTGTGATTGATAACGTTGCCCGTCGTACCCTCGTCCCGATGCTGATTACTCGCTTCACTCACCCGATTCAGTCTACTCAGCGGGTGTTTTTGGCGATCGCGGACGCAGACATCACTACTGCCAGTTTTCAACAAACCTTGATGTTAATGCAGACTCTAGCAACCGAGTTAAAAGCCTCACTCCGGATTTTACAGGTACACTCTAATCCCCGTGCGGCAGGGGTTTCTAGCAAAATTCTGGGTTTAGGCAAAGACGTGCCCGTTCAGCAACTGCAAGGAAATTTTGTGCATCAGGTCGCTCAAATTCTAGAAATCGATGACCTGCTGGTTCTAACTCACAATGCCTATCCAAACCGTTTGGGTGCGCCCGTGTTGGGTGCTGAACCGGAAGCGATCGCTCGTCAGCATCCTGCCATTTCCATCATCATTGCCCATTTTCCCCATTCGCCGTAAGTTCTTGGTGACTTCGCTTTGTCCTCAATCCACAATTCGGTAGCTGATCAGTTTGCGAACCGCTTCAACAGGCATCTTTAGTTCCTGGGCGATCGCCGTTTCGACTTGGCTCGCTTGAACGACCGGAAACTCATACCTCAGGCTCCTTAAACTAGAGTTTAGTGTTTTCACAAAAATGATCGTTCTACCTCGACGGCGATCAATCTCGGCATTCATGGTCGCGATCGTAACCGACAATTTAGTACCCGACTCCCTGTCTGCTTGAAGTTTACTAACGGAGTCATAGGGACGGCTCAACACCTGTACTGCCATATAATCACCTGCAACCCAGAAGAGGACTGCAATTAAAGGCAAAGGGAGCCAAAATTCCCAACCAGCCCGATGAAGCAGTTGTAGAAAGCAACGGACAACCATTGAGCACAATTCTGAGCACAATTCTGGGAGTAGTAACCTAGATAATACAATTTTAGTGAACAACAGGATGGCAGAGATCTCACTTCTGATGGACGCTTTTCTTGGACCGCCTTACTAGGATGCAAGGTGCAAAGTCAGGTTGAGCACTATGCGAATTCTGCTGGTAGAAGATGACACAAACCAACGAGAACCCCTACAAGCTGCTCTTTCGGGGGCAGGGCACGTTGTCGATGGAGTGGGAGATGGAGCGATCGCGCAGTGGATTCTCTCCAAACGAGAGTACGATCTGCTGATCCTAGACTGGCTGTTGCCCCAGGTCAGTGGAATTCGCTTATGTCAACACTATCGTCGTTTGGGTAAAACTGACCCCGTGTTGATATTGACCGCGAAAGACACTGTTTCCGACAAGATTAGCGGTTTGGATGCTGGAGCAGATGATTATC
Organism: Leptolyngbyaceae cyanobacterium; assembly: GCA_041752515.1. Taxonomy (GTDB): domain Bacteria; phylum Cyanobacteriota; class Cyanobacteriia; order Leptolyngbyales; family Leptolyngbyaceae; genus ULC077BIN1. The sequence continues at coordinate 5,630 of JBGSWI010000099.1, forward strand.
TAGTCAAACCTGCGGATATTTTTGAACTGCTGGCACGAGTGCGGGCATTGGGACGGCGATCGCCCCTTTGGAAAGGGGATACGTTGCACGTCAACGATTTAACTCTGCACTTATCGACACTGACCCTAGAGCGGGAAGAACGCAGGCTACAACTCTCCACTCGCGAATTTCAGTTGTTGGAGTATTTGATGCGACACCCCCGACAGGTACTCTCTCGCGACCAGATTGAACAAGCGTTGTGGGAGTGGGGCAGTGAGCCGGAGAGCAACGCCATTACGGCTCTGGTGCGTCGTCTGCGGCAACGCTTACAGACGGTGGGTGCGAACTGGCTGGAAACGGTCTATGGCATTGGGTATCGCTTGAATCCAGATGTTCAATCGTAGTCGTCGTGACCTGACTCGTTGGTTTACGCTGTCGATGGGCAGTATTTTGATTTTGTTCGCCAGCATCATCTATTACCAGCGATCGATTGACCGCTTAGAAGAAAGCGATCGCCTGCTCTATCACAAAGCCAGAGTCATGGCAGCTAATATTGACTCTGAGTGGCGACAGGGCAAAGAACATCTTGCTCTGAACAATGTACCAATTCTGGGAAATTACCCTCCTCCTGCTGATAGTAATTTGGTTTATGCCCGCTGGTATTCTGCAAGAGGAACGTTACATCAGTTTTATGGACAACAGCCCACTGACCAAATTCAGGCGATCGCAGCGTTTGAGACCATTCAAGCAAAACCCAAATGGCTGCGGCAATTAACACTTCCAGTGGGTGATAACGGGCGCACGATCGGCTATCTTCAGATCGCGATCCCGTTGACGAATGCCCAAGTTGCGCTGAGAGAAATGCTGACGGCGATGGTAATTACAGTACCTCTGACGCTGGGTGCTGTTAGTTGGGTAGGCTGGCTTCTAAGTGGAATTGCCATGAAACCAGTCCGCAATGCCTACACTCATTTGCAACGGTTTACATCCGATGCCTCCCACGAACTTAGAGCACCTCTGGCGACGATTTTGAGCAATGCTCAAGTGGGTTTACTCAGTCCAGTTGACGCAGGCAAGCTGAAACACATTCGCTTAGAAAAAATTGCGGAAACAGCTAAATCCATGAATCAGTTAGTGACAGATTTGCTGTTTTTGGCGCGTCAGGAAGGACGATTAGATGCAAACTCAATTCAACTGATTCACTTAAATGACTTGCTGAAAGAAACGATCGCAACTCCACTAATTCAATCTGCTGCCAAGCATTTAACACTTCATTTAGAACTACCAGAAGAAAATATCGGAATTAACGGTAATGCTGATCTATTACAACAAGCGATTACTAATCTCCTCACAAATGCTTGCAAATATACCATGCCTGAAGGAACGATATGGATACGGTTAATCAGCCAATATCATCGGGTCTTAATTCAAATCGAAGACACGGGAATTGGCATTCCAGAAACCGATTTGCCTCATATCTTTGAACGGTTTTACCGAGTGGATGAGGAACGGACGCGGGAAAAAGGTGGCGTTGGATTGGGGTTGGCGATCGCACAGCAAATTGTGGCAGCCCACGGCGGATACCTCACAGTCAGGAGTCAGGTCGGCAAGGGGTCAATATTTCAAATCGAATTACCTCTGATTTGAACGTTAGTTGCTGTCACTTTCTAGTCACATTTGCAATTGACTCTAGAAGCACACCTGAATTATTCGCTCTGTCCCTAAATGATTGTGACCATGAATATATTGCATTTCAAGCAACTCTTTTTAGTCTCTGGTTTTGCCGGCATTCTGATGTTTCTGAGTGGGCAGTCAACTCACGCTGAATCCCTTCCAACCGCTCCTGAGCCAACAGATGCGGCTGAACTTGCCGCAGACTTACCCTATCTGGAAGCCGAAGCCACACCCATACCTGGCACCGTTGAAACGTCTGCCGCCAGTCTACAGACTGAAACGCTAACCGCACAAACAACGGCTCCAAACCCTGAAACCACACCTGGAACCATACCCACTCAAACGATTACGCCGGGGCGAGCAACGCGATCGGGTCCAAGTTACGTTGGTGTGGGCGGCAACATCGGCTTTGGTGGACGTACTGATTTGGGGCGAGGTAGCTTTACCATTTTCAGTAAAGTTGGCTTAACCAATAATATCTCTGCCCGTCCTGCCATTAATTTCAATCGTAGACCCGCCATTTTGCTGCCTGTGACCTTTGATTTCCCGTTGCGCTCTGCGGTGGATGGACGAGTTCTGGTTGCGCCCTTTGTGGGAGGTGGAGCGGTGATTTCAACCGGTAGTGGTAGTGTGGTGCGCGGCTTAGTGACTGGCGGCATTGATGTGCCCATATCTGAGCAATTTACAGCAAATGCGGCGGCTAATGTTGGCTTCTTTGGCAAAACAGAAGTGGGCTTGCGGCTGGGTGTTGGTTACAACTTCTAATAAAGGCAGGTATCAATTTGAATCGCACAGAAAGTCGTGAAGTCGAACGGGTAGGTGCGATCGCAATCGCTCCTAAACCGACCCTTCAATTGGTAGATGCAATCACTCTCATTGTCGGATTAGTCATTGGTGCAGGAATTTTTGAAACGCCTGCTCTGGTGGCTGCAAACACGGGAACAGTGAGCGGTGTGATCCAGATCTGGCTGCTCGGTGGGGTGGTGTCATTGTTGGGAGCTTTGTGCTTCGCCGAGCTTGGTACTGCCTATCCTCACGTAGGCGGCAACTATTACTACCTGAAGCGAGCCTTTGGACAACCGATCGCGGTGTTATTTGCCTGGGCACGAATGACAGTGATTCAAACGGGATCGATCGCACTGCTGGCATTTGTGTTTGGTGATTATGCTACCCAGCTATTTTCTCTTGGCGGCTATTCACCTGCACTGTATGCCGCAGGAGCGATCGCCCTCCTCACTGCGCTGAACATCATCGGACTCCGCCAAAGCAAACGGTTCCAAAACTGGTTAGCAATAGCACTCATCCTAGGCTTATTGCTAGTCATTCTGGTCGGGCTTGGTTTTTCTTCCCCCACTCCCCCGCCTCCCCCACTCCCCGCCTCCCCTTCTTCCTCTTGGGGACTGGCACTGGTCTTCGTGCTGCTGTCCTACGGGGGTTGGAATGAAGCAGCTTACATTTCGGCAGAAATGCACAACCCCCAGCGCAATATTGTGCGATCGCTCCTGTGGAGTATTGGCATCATCACCGGAATCTATTTGTTACTCAACCTGGCATACCTGCAAGGCTTAGGAATCGCAGGCATGGCAGCTTCCCCAGCCGTTGCAGCAGATTTGTTGCGGCGAGTGCTAGGTGAATCGGGTGCTGCATTTGTCAGTGTGCTGGTTGTGATTGCAACCTTAGGATCGATTAACGCCACAATTTTTACAGGCGCACGCAGCAGTTTTGCCCTGGGACAAGATGTCTTACCCTTTCGCTGGTTGGGACACTGGCACCCACAGCCCAGTTCACCCACCACCGCTTATTTATTGCAAGGTGCGATCGCGCTCACGTTGGTTGGATTAGGAACCTTCACTCGCAAAGGGTTTGAAACAATGGTGGACTATACCGCGCCCATCTTTTGGTTCTTCTTTTTCCTCAGCACTTTGTCACTCATCGTTCTACGAATTCGAGAACCCTCTCAAGTGCGTCCATTTCAAGTGCCGTTTTATCCAATCACCCCAATCCTGTTTTGTGCCATTTGTGGCTACTTATTTTACTCCAGTGTGGTTTACACAGGCATCGGCGCGATCGTAGGCGTAGTCGTTGTTTTACTGGGTCTTCCCTTTGTTCGTCGTACATCATCAACCACTTAGCTTTATAAGGAGAATATGATTATGCAACTCAAATCGATAACGCGATCGCTGTTCGTTAGCCTCAGCCTTCTCACGCTGACCAGCGTTGGTTGTACCCAACTGCGTAATTTTGAATCGGAGACTCAGAAGCCGGCTGCCAATTCTCAAGCCAACGCTGATTCCAATCAAGCACAAGCGGCTCCTAACCCCACCACAGAATCTCCTACCCGTGCCCCTGATGTGGTTTATGTTCCGACCCCTACGCCTGTAGTAAATGAGATGCTGCGGCTAGCAAACGTAAACTCGAATGATATCGTTTACGACTTGGGGAGTGGTGACGGACGCATTGTGATTGCAGCAGCTAAAGAGCGCGGTGCCCGTGGAATAGGCATTGACATTAACCCAAAGCGAATTCAAGAAGCGAATCAAAATGCTCAGAAAGCAGGAGTCAGCGATCGCGTTCAATTTCGCCAACAAGATTTGTTTCAAACTGATTTCAGCAATGCAACTGTTGTGATGCTTTATTTATTACCCAAACTCAACGTGAAGTTGCGTCCTAAGTTGCTGCGTGAATTAAAACCAGGGACTCGTATTGTTTCCCATGCGTTTGATATGGGTGAATGGAAACCTGAGCAAGTAGTTGAAGTAGATGGCAGAACAGTCTACTACTGGGTTGTGCCCGAAAATCCTCCAGCTAATTTGCAGTAGTTGATCCACAGATAACTTTCTGCATTGGGAGCAGGCTCATCTGTCCCCAGTTCCGCTCCGATCTCGATATCAAATACTTTGAATAGAAAGCTTAAAGGTAACAATGTGATGAATCAAAAAGATGTTGAGTTTTTACAATCGATTCAGGGTTATCCGGCTGTGTCGATCTTGTTGACAACCCACCGCAATGCTCCTGAAAATCAGCAAGATCCCATTCGAGTAAAAAATCTGGTAGATGAAGCAAAGCAACGACTTCAGGATAATTTCTCAGAGCGGGAGTTAGCTCCGGTATTGGCTCAACTTGAGCAGGCTGTTGACTCAATCGATTATCCTCATACATTAGACGGGCTAGCAATCTTTGCAAATCATGAACTGCATCAAGTTTACTATCATGCTTTTGCTTTTGCCGATCGCGTCGTAGTAGATGAAACCTTTGCCACACGGGATCTGGTTTTTGCCTTAAATCGCACCCCTCGCTATTGGGTATTGGCACTCAGTGAACAGTCTACCAGTCTGTTTATTGGCACTCTTGACAGCCTAGAGGAAGTGCGAACAAAAGAGTTTCCTCTAACTCATGGGGGTCCGGGCGGCGGCAGCAAATTGCCAGGGGGGGAAGGCATTAATATCTCTGCCTATCGAGATGACCATCATCGTCAGTTCTTTCGGAAGGCTGATGCTGCTCTAAAGCCATTGATGGCGGCTGAACCGTTACCGCTAGTGCTGGTGGGCATTGACCGTTATTTCAGCTTTTTCAATGAAGTTTCAGACCACAAAGACGCGGTAATTACAACGCTGAGTGGCAACCATGACAAGACTTCGGCTCACGACTTAGGCAAACTGGTGTATCCGCTGGTGCAAGATGCCTTGGCTGAACAGCGAAAAACGGCTCTCGACCAACTCGAAACGGCGATCGGTGCTCAACTTTGTGCGTCAGGAATTGAATCAGCGTGGCAGATGGCACAGGAAGGGCGAGGAGATTTTTTGATTGTGGAGAAAGGCTTCCGCTATCCGGCTCGGATTGATGCCAGCGGCATGAAATTGATGCCTACGGATGATTTAAGTGGAATCGATGTGATGGATGATGCTGTAGATGAACTGATTGAGGCGGTAATGAGTAAAGGTGGAAGGGTAATGTTTGTTGAGGATGGCACTTTGGCAGATCAGCAGCGGTTGGCTCTGATTTTACGTTACTAGGACTATTCATGTGGTTACACCATAACCATCGATCCTGCTGGCTGGCGATCGCTCTAATCACCAGTTCCGCAGCAGGACGCACGAGGCTTTAAATTGCCTTGTTGAAACGCTGGGACAACCATGGGCAGACCTCTACTGAATTAAACGATGGCTAACTCCAAAAAAGTTCGTCGATTATTAAAGGCAACAGTCAAAGAGTGGCAAGCTTGTGATGTGTCGCTGTTGGCTTCAGCACTGGCATATTCAACAGTTTTTGCGCTAGCTCCGCTGATGATTTTGATCATCATGATGTTAGGTACATTATTTGGAGAAACTACGGCGCAAGAGCAAATTGTTTCTCAATTATCAGACTGGATGGGAGAAGATGCCGCACAATTGCTGGCAACCGCGATCGCCAACCTGCGTGCCCAAACCAATCAAGGCGGGCTGCAACTTATTATCAGCTTGAGCTTTTTCGCCTTCGGTGCATCCAGTGTGTTTGCTCAAATTCAAAACTCCCTTGACCGTATTTGGGAAGTAAAACCAACGCCCGGACGACATATCTTTCACTTTCTACGTAAACGCCTCCTGTCGTTTACCATGATCCTCGCGATCGTTTTCCTACTACTTGTTTCATCGGTCGCGAGTACCGCCCTCTCATTAGTAGTGTCTGCTCTAAATCAGTGGCTTCCGGATGCGGGATTCCTCTGGCAAATTCTGCGTTGGGTAGTGTCTTTTGGGGCTATCTCTGTGGTCTTTGCTGCCATCTACACGATTTTGCCGGATGCCGATATTCACTGGCAAGATACCTTCATCGGTGCCATGATCACAGCGCTATTGTTTATCGTTGGGCAAGCATTATTTGGCGTGTTTCTAAATTGGGTTGACGTTGGTTCTGCTTACGGGGTTGCAGGTTCCTTTCTAATTGTGATCACCTGGATTTTTTACGCAGCTCAAATTCTATTTTCGGGCGCTGTTTTCACCAAAGTCTATGCTCATCAACGGGGAGTCCCGATCGTGCCATCAGACTTTGCCATTTCCACCTCCGAGCGAAATTCACACTAAAGATGATTTAATTCATTCCTCTAGGTAGAAGAAACAACCCTATTTTCCAGTTGATACTGCAAACAAGATAAGAGCAGAGGTTTACAGTTTGAGATGGAAGCTCCAAAAGACAATAATAAGGTATGGGGACATCTGAACAATGCTCGACTGGTTCGCTACCTGTTGTTGTTTGCGCTAACGTGGGTGATCGTGCAGGTTTTAGCCTATTTTGAAACTGTTTTAATTGTTTTTATTTTTGCTTCAATCCTTGCATTTTTATTGAACTATCCAGTTAAATTTGTCTCTCGTTTCATGCCGCGCTGGGGAGCAGTTGCGCTGGTATTTTTGCTCGCCTTGCTACTGCTGGGTGGGCTAATGGCAACCTTAGGGCTGGCTGCTATTTCTCAGGCACAACAATTTCTGCAACAAGCTCCACAAGTGATCGATTCAACGATCGCGCAATTGGAAAATATTCAAGCTTTTCTGCAAAGTAAGAATATTATCGTTGATATCAGTACCTTTGAGGCACAATTGCGAGGACAGGCGCTTAGTGCGGTTGGCGCGGGGTTTGCTACGATTCAAAACCTACTGTTTAACTTGCTAGATCTGGTTTTGATTGCAGTCGTGGGTTTCTTTATGCTGTTAGACGGCAGACGTCTATGGAATTTAATGATGCGGCTATTTTCACCTCGATTCAGCCATGATCTGACCTTATCCATTCAGAAGAATTTTCTAGGGTTCTTCTGGGGACGATTGCTCTTGTCCATTTTCTTTGGCATCTCTACATTTCTAGTATTTATTGTGTTAGATATTCCCTACGCGCTGGTCATGGCAGCGATCGCAGGCGTTTTTGACCTGATTCCTGGCATCGGTGCCACGATCGGCATCAGCATAGTTTGCCTGATCATCTTGCCGCAAGGAATTCTACTTAGTTTGAAAGTCTTGATTGGCTGTATTGTGCTGCAACAAGTAGAAGAAAACTTACTCATGCCGCGTGTGATGCAAGGCTCAATCAACATGAACCCCGTCATCATGTTTTTTGCTTTATTAGTCGGGGCACGCATCGCTGGATTAGTGGGCGTTTTTCTATCAATTCCGATCGCGGGTGTGATCATTAGTCTGCTGGATATTGACGAAATGCGTGGCGAAAAAGTAGCTCCGATCTCTGAGTAAACTTCCAACCTGTCACTCTCTCGTCACATTTGCCGTTGATGCTGAAGAAAGTTGGCTTAAAACTTTTTTTGCAGCTTTCAAGCAGCAAAGTAACGATTCTGTCATTGTTCGTTGATGAAGCGGATATCCAGGTGTAACTCACGTTAGGGAAAGGTCAATCATTAAATCACAAGGTAGATACTGATGAAAGGATTGCAAGGAAAAACAGCACTGATTACTGGAGCAAGTTCGGGCATTGGGCAAGCGATCGCCATTCGGTTAGCTCAAGAAGGTTGCAATGTTGCCATCAACTACCGTAAGAGTGCGGAAGAGGCGGAAACCACCGAAGACCAAGCGATGCGGAAGGCGTGTGGACAGGCAGCCGAGTGTGGGGTTGAAACATTGGTGGTGCAAGGAGATGTTTCTAAGGAAGCGGACATTATTAACCTGGTGAATACAACGATTGAGAAGTTTGGCAGTCTAGATATTTTGATTAATAATGCTGGAATTCAAACTGAATCTAATTCCCATGAGGTTCAAACTGATGAATTCGATCGCGTCATTGCCGTAAATTTGCGGGGTGCCTATCTGTGTGCAAGAGAAACTATCAAGCATCTGCTAGAGCAACAACGTACCGGTGTGATTATCAACATTTCTAGTGTCCACGAAATCATTCCCCGTCCAATGTACGTTAGCTATTCAATTAGCAAAGGCGGCATGGGAAATTTAACAAAAACCCTGGCGTTGGAATATGCAAATCGGGGCATTCGTGTCAATAGCATTGCGCCTGGAGCGACGATTACCCCGATCAATGAGAGTTGGACAGACGATCCAAAACAGAAGGCGATCGTCGAAAGTCATATTCCGATGGGGCGAGCAGGGACATCCGAAGAAATGGCAGCAGCCGTTGCATTTCTTGCCTCTGATGAAGCCGCTTACATCACTGGGCAGACGCTTTTCATTGATGGAGGGCTAACCCTCTATGCCGATTTTCGAGAAACTTGGTCAGCATAAGGAGTAACCATGACGGCGGAAGAAAAAAGACTGGCAGCAGACCGAACCCGACAAGCTTACTGGCGTAGATGGGGACCTTATCTCAGCGATCGCCAATGGGGCACAGTCCGCGAAGACTACAGCGCAGATGGGAATGCCTGGGATTATTTTCCCCATGACCATGCCCGATCGCGGGCGTACCGTTGGGGCGAAGATGGCATTGCGGGCATTTCGGATAATCATCAGCGGTTGTGTTTTGCGATCGCGCTTTGGAATCAGCAAGACCCAATTCTTAAAGAACGGTTCTTTGGCTTAACGGGACCTGAAGGCAATCATGGCGAAGATGTCAAAGACTATTATTTTTATCTCGACAACACGCCCAGCCATGCTTACATGAAATGCCTGTATAAGTATCCGCAACAAGCATTTCCCTACACTCAACTCGTTGAAGAAAATCAAAAACGAGGCTACCGCGACCCTGAATTTGAGTTAGTCGATACTGGAATTTTTGATCAGAATCAATACTTTGATGTGTGTGTAGAATACGCTAAAAACACAGATGAAGATATCTTGATTCAACTCTCCATTACCAACCGCGCCTCTGAAACAAAACCACTACATCTTCTACCTACTCTCTGGTTTCGCAATACTTGGTCTTGGGATGAACAGAGTACGAAGCCTTCATTGCAAGAGATCGAAGGCGATAGTTCGACTCAAAAGGTTCATGCCAGTCATCCGACGTTGGGCGATCGCTGGTTATATTGCCTTAAACCTGATGCATTGCTATTCACAGAGAATGAAACAAATCAACAACGATTGTTTGGGGCTGAAAATCAATCACCTTATGTCAAAGATGGCATCAACAATTTCATCATTCATGGCGATCAATCTGCAATTAATCCGCAACAGCAAGGCACAAAAGTCTCAGCACAGTACGCACTAACGATCAGTGCTGGAGAAACAGTGATTGTTTGGTTACGGCTGTCTGATCACTCTGACCTATCCGCGCCTTTTGGCAAAGAATTTGAGCGCATCTTTACTCAACGTCGTCAAGAAACCGATGAATTTTATCAACGAATTACACCCCACCCCTTATCGGAAGATGCTCGTCAAGTCCAGCGGCAGGCATTTGCTGGGTTGCTCTGGACTAAGCAGTTTTATCATTATGTGATGGAAGACTGGCTCCGAGGTGATCCGTCTCAACCACCCCCCGATCGCCACAATGCGCGGAATCAAGACTGGATGCATCTGTTCAACGATGACGTTATTTCCATGCCTGACAAATGGGAGTTTCCTTGGTTTGCTGCCTGGGATCTGGCGTTTCACTGTATTCCTCTGGCGATGATCGATCCCGATTTTGCCAAGCGCCAATTAGACCGCCTAACACGGGAATGGTATATGCATCCAAACGGGCAAATTCCCGCCTACGAGTGGCATTTTAGCGATGTCAATCCTCCCGTTCACGCTTGGGCAACGTGGCGAGTTTATCAAATTGAACGTGAACTCTATGGTCATAGCGACACTGAGTTTCTAGAGCGAGTGTTTCAGAAGCTGTTGCTTAACTTCACCTGGTGGGTAAATCAAAAAGACAACAATGGCAACAACATTTTTCAAGGTGGATTTTTGGGGCTTGATAACATTGGTATTTTCGATCGCAGTTCCCAACTTCCCACAGGCGGCTATTTGGAACAATCCGATGCAACCAGTTGGATGGGGATGTATTGCCTGAATATGCTGGCGATATCATTAGAACTGGCAAAGACCAATCGCACCTATGAAGACATTGCTAGCAAATTCTTTGAGCATTTTCTGTACATTGCCGATGCGATGAACCATGTGGGAGATACGAGCATTCCACTATGGGATGAGACCGATCAGTTTTTCTACGATGTCCTGCACTTGCCCCAGGATCAACACCATTATTTGAAAGTGCGATCGATGGTAGGACTTGTGCCGTTGTTTGCCGTTGAAATTCTAGAATCTTCTACGTTAGACCAATTTGCCGATTTCAAACGTCGCTTTCAATGGTTTATTGATAATCGCCCCAATTTGCAGCGTAATCTCGCCTCGTTGGCAACACCGGGAGCAAATGCTAGCCGTTTATTGGCGATTGTCAGTCCATTAGATCGACTCAAACACATCCTTCAACGATTGCTGGACGAAACCGAATTTTTGAGTCCTTATGGAGTGCGATCGCTCTCAAAAATTCATGCTGAACATCCCTACACCTTTGATGCAGACGGCTATCAACATTCTATTGCCTACGAGCCTGCCGAATCAACTACAGGGATGTTTGGCGGAAACTCTAACTGGCGAGGACCAATTTGGTTCCCAATGAATTTCCTGATTATCGAGTCGCTACAAAAGTTTCACCGCTATCTGGGTGATGAGTTCAAAGTAGAACATCCTACTGGATCAGGGGTATGGATGACATTGGCAGAAGTGGCAACGGAGCTATCGCAACGATTAACTAACATTTTTCTGCTAGACGAAGCCGGAAATCGTCCAGTACACGGAAATAATGCTTTATTCCAAGCAACCCCTCACTGGCGTGAATCGGTGCTATTTTACGAATACTTCAATGGAGATAATGGTGCGGGTCTGGGAGCAAATCATCAGACAGGATGGACAGGATTAGTCGCAACATTGATTCATTTTTGCGCTCAACAGCAGGGTCAACTGAATCAAGACTCTTCCGAGTTAATTGCATCATCTCTGAAATAATCACAGCATCATCTTTCAACAAAAGTCCTGCTCAAATCCTGATCTCTTACGAAATTGAGGATTTAAGCAGGACACTAATAGGTAAAACCATTAACTACATCCCGAAACCGATGCCCTGTAGGAATTGCCAATAACTGGCACACCTTCGACTTGCAAGTTCACCTGATAAAGATTGGCGTTGATGCGAGGCGAACCAGTGATAGCAAGCGATCGCCCTTCGGCTAAACTATTCACTTGATTGTAAACTGTATCTGCCGTGTCATTGCCGTACTTCAGATTCATTTGAACTGTATACTCTCCACCATTGATCGGTACGACATTGGCAACATAGCGACGAAACGTCAGATTACTGGGAACCACAAAATCGGTATTCCAGTTATCACGAGTAATGCCAGTTCCAGGTGGAGAAACCGACTTTTCTACAACAGTTGTGTTTCCACCCGCAACTCGCAAGGGTGTACAAGTCTGAGCATTGGCAGACTGAATTATATTGGGTAAGCTAGCACACACAACTGCACCAGCGATTGTAACTCGTCCTATCCACATCATTACGAGTGATTCTCCCCTTTAAACCAGTGATTTCTTGAAATTCTGCTGCTTGAGTCAAGCAAGCAAAAATCAAAGTGCAATTTAGGCGCGCCGACGAATCAATGATTCCCAGATGAAGATAGCAATCATAGCACCAATTATCGCCACAATTACTCCGGGAATGCTAAGACTGGCGGCTGTGAGTTGGATCGTCCCTGTTTGAATCAAAGTCATGATGCTGCCACCAATGACAGCTCCAACAATGCCTAGGAGGATATCACTGATCCAGCCGCCGCCTTGAGTGCCGGGATAAATCATTTTCGCGATCGCTCCAGCAACAAGCCCTAAAATAATCCAGGCAATTATATTCATTGTTGTGTCCTCAAAACGTGATTACAATTCAATGTAATCGCTCAAGTCACTATGAGTCTTCAGTCAAAAGTTTCATGGTAAACCTTAAATATCTCCTCCGCTTAGTCGTATTCTTGTCACATTTATGTCATGTTTTTGACTAATCTTTCTTCTTCAAAGGAGTTCATCTAAGGACTACTGTATTGAATATCTTAACTATTCGATCTTTGTTTGTCCTGCTGAACGCTCGAAGCGAGGTGAAGTATCGCTGTGATTCCTTGCTGCCGCTCAGAATGATGACCTTTCGATATTCAACCTATTCTCACTCTTAAGCCTGGGACAGCTTTTATAAAGAAACTGTTCTGCTGATTTGAATTTAATTGAAGGATGCGCCGTAGCTGCGTAGAATGTCTCCAAACCCAGAAAAATACCTTCGCTATATGGCTCGACTGTCAAAAGATCTCTATCACTTTTTTATTGAGGAACCGCCAGAACACCAAGTAACTCTAGCCAATGTGATGCAATTGGCAGGAGAACGAACGTTTGGTTTTTTATTCGTTTTGCTGGCACTACCCTCAGCGTTACCTGTTCCGGCGGCGGGCTATTCTGTTCCGTTTGGCATTGTGATGTTTTTGCTAGCTGCGCAGTTGATTGTTGGTGCTAGAACTCCCTGGTTACCCGCAAAGGTCATGAATCATGCGATTTCACTGAGCCGAGTACAGGGATTTGTTAAGGCAGGAATTCCCTGGATGCAACGAATTGAGCAATTCTCGAAACCCCGCCTGACTTCAGTTTGCACGAGTCGAACGGGACGAGCAGTGTTAGGACTGGCGATCGCGCTGATGGCAATTTCAATGATGATCCCAATTCCAGGAACGAACACTCTACCTGCCATCGGAATTTTTGTCATCGGTTTTGGACTATTGGATGACGATGGCGCGATCAGTCTGGCTGGATTAGTGCTATGTCTGATGGCAGCGATGCTAACACTTTCTATCTTATACGCTTTGGCAATCGGGGGAACTAGCCTCTATGACTGGCTAAAAAGCGGTTTAAGGGGGATCATGGGGCGGTAACATACAACCTCTAGTCGGTTGGGGCGAGGCGATTTACCAATGCTGTCAGAATCATCATCGGAATGCTGGAATCAGCTCAATATCTAAGCAGCAAACAATGTCCCAATGAGGAATTTTGTGTTTAGATAAGATGGAATACCTGAAGGAACCAAATTCCAGAGATACATTGCCTGATATTGAAAACACTTAATGAGCCTTAAGAGGGCGGACAGCTCATATGCATTGTAAGAACTATGGACACTTTAACGATCAGAAAGTGCTGTATGAAATAACACCTCAATGGGTTGCAGTGTGACGAGTTGACCTCGCAGCATCTCCCGCAGCGTTGGCATGAACCGAGCGATCGCTTCTTCTCGATCAATAGACCTCTTCAGAAATAAGAAAAATGGGCAATCTGAACTAGCAAATCCCTGATTTTAGCCATACTGCACCCGTAGACGCACCAAACCACACACACAGCCGATAACGACCTCATACATTTGAGATCGCATCCGAAACAC
>JBGSWI010000100.1:0-6843 GCA_041752515.1 Leptolyngbyaceae cyanobacterium
TGGAAAGAGACGGGGGCAGCGGTTGTACTCAGTTTAAGAACGTTGGTCTTAACGCCAACTCGATGGAATCAATTTTGGAACAAACTCAATCAATATGGCTTTCCTGTTGCTCTCTAGTTTATCAAGTTGAGGTCGCACCCAGACAAAGAAGCATTGGCGTTTTCAGAGAATCATCTGTCGCGTTTCAATTTCAAACTGGTATCACTTTAAGCAGATATACAAAAAATTGCCACCGGGCTTCGGCTTCCCTCAGCCCCCGGTAGTCTGCTGTGGGTGAATGGAGCGCCAGGTGAATGGAGCGCCAGGTGGATTAAGCGAAGCCGAAATCCATGCAGAATGAGTCAACAATTTAGCCTCTCTATTTATTGAAAGAGTTGAGTGAGCAGCGCGACGGTTTTGACTAAGATCTCTGGATCGATTGGTTTTGCCAAGTGACGCTGAAATCCGGCTGCGAATGCTTGCTGTCGATCGAATTCGCTGGCGTAGGCGCTGAGGGCGATCGCTGGAATTGTTTGTAGTTGAATAAAATCTGAGCGAATCTGCTGTAACAGTTCATAGCCGTTGCAGTCTGGCATTCCAATATCGCTGATAATTACATCCGGTTTCATCTGGGCTAGCAGTTCCAGTGCCGCTTGCGCCGAACTTGCCGGAGTGACGATCGCACCTGCTTGCTCTAAGGCGAATACCACAAACTCTTGCGAATCAATGATGTCATCAACCACAAGAATTTTAACGCCGCTTAAATCCAGAGTTGAGCGATCGCTAGAGGAAAGCGCGGAGCTAGTTGATCGGCGGGGCGCGATCGGCAGTCTCACCGTGAAAGTTGACCCTTTGCCCTCGCCGTCGCTTGCCGCCGTAATGGTGCCCTCATGAAGTGCAACCAGTCGCTGCACAATTGATAAGCCAAGCCCCAATCCACCAAATTTGCGGGTGGTAGTCGCATCTTCTTGCCGAAAGGCTTCAAATAGATGAGGCAAAAATTCGGGTTGAATTCCTTTTCCGGTATCGCGAACGATGATTTGAGCATAGGTTTTTGAGTTTTGTAAGTCCTTTGGACTGGCTTTGCCAACGCGTAGCGTCTCCGCAGGAGATATTTTGAGGTTTGAGGTTTGAGTTGCATCTTCTAACTGAGCACTCAAAATTGAGAACTCATCACGTTCTAGCTTCACTTCCACACGTCCATTGTCGGGTGTGAATTTGATGGCATTGGAGAGTAGGTTCCAAACAATTTGCTGCAATCGGCTGGCATCACCTAACACCTGAAATGGTGGATGATTGATTGGCTGCACACGGAGATCGCCAGAGTTAGCGACTTTTGATGCACTCTCAAATTTCAACTCAATTCCTTTCACTTCTGCTGACAGGCGCACGGTTTCTAGGGCGTTGGTGATGATGACGGTTAAATCAATGGGTGCAATAGCCAGCGTTAACTTGTTTTGCAAAATCCGAGAAATATCTAGCAAATCATCGATTAATTGGGCTTGTTGTTGGGCGTTCCGCTCAATCGTCCCTAATGCGATCGCTGCTTTTTCGGGGGGCAGTTTGCCACTTTGCAACAGTTTCGACCAGCCCAAAATTGGGTTGAGTGGAGTTCTCAATTCATGGGAAACCACGGCTAAAAATTCATCTTTCATCCGGTTGGCTTGTTCCGCTGCCGCTTGTGCCGCTTGTGCCTGTTGCAGAAGCTGTTCGCGTTCTGCTTCGATTCGTTTGCGATCGCTAATGTCGTTGGAGATACCGACCAAACCAATCACCTCGCCCGCCTCATTCCGGTAGGGAGCTTTCATACCCAAAAAGGTGCGAATGCCATCGGGAGATTCTTCTACCACTTCCGTTTGCCCAATTTCCATAATCCGCTGATCACTTTCCATCACCTTGGCAGCGTCTTCAGCAGATGAGTAGAGATCGCTGTCTCGATAGCCAATCACCTCAGCCTCAGACTTGCCCAACACTTTGAGCGTCGCTGGGTTGGCATAAATAATCCGTCCCCGGCGATCTTTGACGAAAATTGGCATGGGAGTTGATTCATTAATCACGTCCAAAATGGCATTCTTTTGCCGCAGTTCTGCTTCAATTTGTTTGAGATCGCCAATATCTGTATTGGTGCCAAACCACTGCACCAGGCTACCCGCTTCGTCTTTGATGGGAATGGCACGAGACAGAAACCAGCGATAGGTTCCATCTTTGCCCCGCAGTAGAAAGGTGTCTTCCCAAGTCTCCCCCGTTTCAAGACAGTGGCGAAAGTGCGCCACCACGCGATCGACGTGATCCGGATGATGGATTTGCTGCCAGCCCCAGCCCTGCATTTCTTCTAGGGTGGTGCCTGTGTATTCAAACCAACGGTGGTTGTACCAAAAAATCCAGCCGTTCGGGTCTGCCATCCACGCGAACTGAGACATATTATCTGCCAGAGTGTGGAAGCGGGCTTCACTCTCACGCAACTCAGCTTCAGCCGCTTTGCGATCGGTGATATCGCGGGCAACTCCGGCTACCATTTCCACTCCATTTTCTGCATTAAAAATGGGGACAAAAATATATTCGTAGGCTCTGGTGCCGATCGCGCTGGTATAAAGCGTTTCATCTCTAATAGATCGGCGCGTTTGAATCACTTCCTGAATCTGATTTTGCAGTTTGGCAGCCACATCGACGGGATACTCTAACTCAAAAAAGGTTTTGCCGATGGCTTCATCTAACGTTTTTTGCCAAACATCAAGTAATGGCTGATTGACATCAATAAAACGCCCCGCCAAATCAAATGTGTAAATAAAGTCTGGTACAGAAGATTTGACGGCATCAAACTTTTGCACTTGCTGTTTAAAAGCGGCAGATGTGTGTCGCAATGTTTCTGCGGCTTGAATTTGCTCCGTGACATTTCTGAAATAAACGCTGATGCCGTTTTGGGCAGGGTAGACGTGAACTTCATACCAGCGATCGTGGTCGGGATAATATGCCGTGAATGAGTTTGCCATGCGATCGCGCATCGCACCTCTGTAAACTGCCTCAAACTTGCTGTTCGCTAATCCTGAATATTCCTCCCAGAGGTTTTTGCCAATTAAGTCACCTGGATTGCGATTGAGCATGGTTTCGGCAGATTGATTGACGTAGACAAATTGCCAGTTCTCATCTACCCCAAAGAATGCATCCGTAATGCTCTCTAAAATATTCCGGCTCTGCGCTTCGCTTTCTCGTAGGGCTTGTTCTGCTTGTTTGCGATCGCCTTCAATCTGTTTTGCTTCCGTGATGTCTACTGCCGTTCCATAGAGTAGTTGGTCTTCAGGGTAAGGCTGGGCATTCCACAGAAGCCAGCGGTAGGAGCCGTCTTTGTGGCAATAGCGGTTTTCAAACGCAATAGTTTCGTTGCCATCCAAAAGACGGGCAGTTTCGGAAAGCGAGGCAGAAACATCGTCTGGGTGAACAAAATCAGCCCAAGGGCGAGCGGTGATTTCGTCCAACGTCCAACCGAGCAAGCGCTCAAAGGTAGGGCTGACCCATTGAAAATAGCCATTGTAGCCAGTGATCGCTTGTAAATCTGACCCGACACCTAGAAAGCGATCGCGGTTTTGCTCAAGCTGTTTGCGTTCGGTAATGTTGGTGAATAAAACGGCGAATTGGTTGCTTGGTGGCTCTCCAATGCGAAAGGCGCTGACATCAAACCAACGGTTCATGGCGATCGATTGATGCTCAAATCGCGCAGGTTTGCCGGTCTGCACGACTCTGCCATAAGTTTCAAACCAATACGTTTCTAGGTTAGGCACCAGTTCTCGTGCTGTTTTACCCGTTACGTGCTCCAGTCCTGTTAGCTGTTCAAACGCCAAATTGACTTCGAGGAGCCGATAATCGATCGGGTCACCGTTTTGATCAACCAGCAGTTCGCAGAGACAAAAGCCCTGCTCCATCGATTGAAACAGCGGGTAGTATTTTGCTTCCAATTCACGCAGGGCAGTTTGCTGTTTGCGGCGTTCTGCGGTTTCGCGTAGGGCGCGTTGAACACAGGGCCCCAATCGCCCTAGCCGTGGCTTCAGCACATAATCGGTTGCGCCTTGGTTGAGGAGAGCGATCGCCCGGTCTTCATCCAAACTATCAGCCAGAATAATTAAGGGGATTTCAGGGCAAAGGGCAGAAGCAACTTCTAACACAGCGATGCCGTCAAAATTGGGCACGGCGCAATCTGCCAAAATCAAGTCAAATGCTTCGGTTTTGAGTGCCGCCCCAAAATCAGCGCGAGTCTCCACCCGCCGCAATTCGTAGTCCAGGTTACAATCCGTGAGCATAGCTTGGATTGCTTCGGCGTGGATGAGATTATCTTCCAGCAGCAGCAGTCGAAGTGTTGACATTCGCTAGAGTTTAATCCGTGGAATACTCTTTCAACTTATTCTATTACCTTGGCTTTGCGATCGCTGGATTCACGGGTTAGGCAAGAAGCCTGCTCAATTTTCAGTCACCCCTCTAGAGAGTTACCTTCATAAATTTAGGTTGTTTCTTATGAAAGAGGTCTCTTAGAGTTTCACTTTGTAGGCTAGCGGCTGTACATCTCATAGTTGTTTGGATAAATCCCATGGCTAGTAAGCAGCAATCTAAAGACACCGATAAAAAGCAAAAGCAAGCTGATCAAGATGACGCTAAAGAGCAAAAATCTGGTAAGCATGAACAGCAGGGTTCTTCTAAGGCGATCGCAGATGATGCAGGCAGCGAATCTGACTCTAGCCAAGCACTAGAAGAATTGATCGAAACGCTTAATGGCGACCTGACCAGCGTTGAACCCGAAGCCGCACTAGATAGTGTGGATCAGTGGCATAGCTTGCTCAACAAAGCAAAAGAGCCAGAACTAAAGGAAATTGCGACGAGCCTAAAACAGCTTCAAAAGCTGCTAAAAAGTGGGAAGGCAGACGCTCACGAAATTGGTGAAGTGCTGGAGCAATTGGGCGAACAAACCAGCGAATGTGCTTCTGAAGCCGATAAAGGCACAAAAACCACATTGCAAAAGTTGGGTAAGCAACTCACCAAAGTTGGAGCATCCATCAATAAGGCAGATAACCAGGAACATCTAGATGAGATGAACTCGTTGATCGAAAACTTGGACGGGGAGAAAGTCACCTCCCTAAAATCTGAGGATTCTGCTAACGCGATCGATATGTGGCACGACATGGTTCACAAAGCGGAAGGTGATCAATTTAAGGAAATCGCCAGCGGTTTAAAAGACCTAAAACAAGTGCTAAAACGCAACAAGGCAAAACCCGAAGAAATTTCGGAAGTGTTAGCCCGTTTGGGTGAGCAGACGACTGAAGTGGCTTCTGAGGCACCGCGTGGCTTCAAAACTGTGGTGCAAAAGTTGGGCAAACAGTTGAGCAAAGCCGCCAAGGCGATCGAATCTGCTGAGTAATGAGGTGAGGCTCTCGTAGAACTCTAGACTAAAGCTCCCGATTCATTTGAATTGGGAGCTTTTTTATAGGCATGGCAACGGATGAATACGCGATCGCGCTTCTTATCCCCATTTAAACGGAGGATGCAACAGATCCGAGCTTGAAACCGGGGCGGAGTAAAGCTTCTGCCATTTAAAATATCTCCTATCCTTCGGGAAGCCAAAGCTACGGAGACGCTGCGCGTTGGCAAAGCCAGTCCGAAGGACTTACAAAACTCAAAATATCTCCTGCGGAGACGCTACGCGTGGGCAAAGCCAGTCCGAAGGACTTACAAAACTCAAAATATCTCCTGCGGAGACGCTACGCGTGGGCAAAGCCAGTCCGAAGGACTTACAAAACTCAAAACTCAAAACGATCGCTACTCTGGCATGGTGACACAATCAGCGGTGATGAATGGGCTGGCATCAGTCACGCAGGGCGGCAAACCGGGTGCAACGACAGGCAATCCTTGGCTCTCGCGATCGCTCACTTCCAGGTTCAAACTCAGCAAAAACTGAAGCGGGTCTTCACTGGCTTTCATGCCGTATGCGTCTCGAACCGCTGCATCCAGTTCAGCCTGTGCCTTGCGAAGCGGATTGTCGCCCGGAAGATCGAGAGTGCGATAGAGATCGCGCAAACTCCACTGATTTTCGGTCATCACCGTGCGCCGCAATTGTCGCAACTTCACCGCCGCCGCTGCCACTTTTTTCACCTGCGCCAGTTTGGGTGATTGCGGAAAAGGGAAGGAATCAAACACCGTGGTGGAGGTGTAGCGAAAATCGCCTTTTAGAGTAGAACACCGCGCATGAAACCATTCCCAATGAATGCCTGATTGCAAAATACCAAACGAATAATCATCGGGCATGGCAAAAACAACGATCGCATTATCTGGATGAATTTTTTGACTGATGAACTCAAAAATCGGGCGTTTTGTGACTCTTGAACAAGCAATATAGCGGGGAATATGGGCGATCGCGTTCATGGTTCCCGGTTGATAATCACGAAATTGCCACCAGCGCTCTGCCATGCGTGTCCAGCGGGTTGATGCTTTGCCCGTTGCTAGTTTTTCGGCTTCTGCCTTTGCCAACACTTCCGGCATAACCAGTTTTTGAACGCGCTCAAAAGCCGCTTTATATTTCATTACGGCAAACAAATCACGTTGAGCAAAATCAATAATCCAGCGCGATGGAATCCCGTTTTCAACCAGATCACGCCCAATCAAATAGGGAAACATAACCTCCTGGTTGTGGGGATTGCTGGCGAGGATTTGTTTGGCTTCGTTGGGAGTCAGCAGAAAGCCGTTATTAGACCTCTTCAGAAATAAGAAAAATGGGCAATCTGAACTAGCAAATCCCTGATTTTAGCCATACTGCACCCGTAGACGCACCAAACCACACACACAGCCGATAACGACCTCATACATTTGAGATCGCATCCGAAACAC
>JBGSWI010000101.1:0-26955 GCA_041752515.1 Leptolyngbyaceae cyanobacterium
GCCTTGCATTCCATTGGGTTCATTACTTACTGTCAATGTAGGCGGGGTACTTGACCCGGTTACGTGACGATGGGGAGAAGGAAGTCCCCAGAGAGGCTCTCCTCTCAGTCAGAAGGCACAACTTTCACGTCGCACCAACAATCCAGTATTCCAGGATTTCTCTGGCGGCGTATTCGGTGCGTTTATGGCGATAGTCACGAGTATGGTTAGTAGAACCAGGGCTGACAATTTCAATCACCAGTGCGGGAGGTGGCAACTCGCGAGTCAGGGTATTGCGGTTACTGCCAACCAAAGCGGCTCTTGATTCCTCGGTGTGAACCACTAAATCAGGTAAACGGCATTTTGCTCTGCGTCCGGTCACTTCAATTTCAAGATCTTTATGAGAGATGAAATAAAAAGGAAAATGCTTCAACAATTCAGCATATAGCAGACCTGATAAAGCGCAGTTTCCTTGACTTTCTGGCGGCATTTCAATCAACTCTCCATTCACCAGTTCATAACGGGTATCGGTGCCATCGTCGTAGGCAAGATATTCCTCCATCGTCATTAGGTTTTGGGTGGTTGTCGTCTGACTCATGGCGTTCTTCCCATTCAACTCTTTAACTTCTCAAATCGACTCTAAATTTTTCCACCAGAGTTTCTCGAATTTTTTGCTGAATCGGGTTGATGTCGTCTTCGGTGAGGGTGCGATCGCCCGATCGATAAACTAAGCGAAATGCCAAACTACGCTGACCTGCTGGCACATTTTCACCGCGATATTCATCGAATAAATCAATGGAATCTAACAGGGTGCCCCCGGCGGTGCGAATGGTGCGCTTGATGTCTGCCACTGAAAACTGGGTGGGAATGAAGAAGGCAATATCGCGATCGGAAGCCGGAAACGCCGAAAATGGCTTAAAGGTGGGAACCAGTAAGTCGTCTTGATCAAGCTGACTTAGCAAGACATCCAGATCTAGCTCAAAAGCATACACCTCGTTGGGGAAGCCACGTTCCAACCGCAGTTGGGGATGCAGTTGCCCAAACGTGCCCAGACGATTTCCGCGTACCCAAAGCGACGCAGTGCGCCCTGGATGCAGGCGCTGATCTCGCAAATCGGGCTGATATTCCACAATCAGTCCTAGACGGCAAAACACATTTTCTAATAGTCCTTTGGCTTCAAACCAAGTGATGGGCTGATCACGTCCTGCTTGCACCCATTTGCCATGAACGGGGTCGCCGCCAAAAATGCCCGCGATCGCGTCTGCTTCTTGCAATCCTTCTTCATCAGACCAAAAAATGCGTCCATATTCAAAGCCTTGCAGCGCTCCATTGCCTTGCTCCAGGTTGTATTGAAATGCATCGATTAAGCCCGACAGCAGATTAGTTCTGAGCGCGGAATAGTCGGGAAAGAGTGGGTTAGATAAAACAACTTGCCGCCCTTCGTGGGGTTTTACTAAGGAATAATGAGCCAGTTCAGTCAGCCCCGCCGCGCGGAATGCTTCTCGAATGTTGCGAGTAAGCTGCTGCTCAATCGATAAATACCCGGCTTCTGTTTTCTCAGGTAACGTTTCGGAAAAGTTATTGTAACCATAGAGACGGGCAATTTCCTCAATCAGATCAATTTCTCGCTCTAAGTCACGATAGCGATAGGGTGGCACGGTGACATTCCATACTTCTGTCGTTGTAATGGACACCTCACACCCCAAAGCCTTGAGAATCCGCTCAATTTCTTCAGGTTGCAGTTCGCCGAGATCTTCACCCACGGTGACGGGACCTAAAACCTGGTTGACGCGCTCTAACCGTAGCTCAATCGATCGCGTCATGCTGGACTGATTGCGTGTATCGACCGTTGCTTGGGATGCGATCGCCCCCCCTGCTAATTCTATAATTAGCGCTAGGGCACGACGGCAAGCAAACTCTAGCTCTGCCTGGTTGACTCCTCGCTCATAGCGGGCTGAAGCCTCGGTTCGTAATCCCTGGGAGCGGGCAGATCGCCGGATTGCAGCCGAGTCAAATAAGGCTGCTTCTAGCAGCAGGTTTTGAGTGCCTTCGTGGACTTCAGACTCTTCGCCACCCATCACCCCTGCGAGTGCTACGGGCTGGTCATTTGCAGTGATGAATAAAGCTTGCTCTGTAAAGGTGCGCGTTTGCCCATCCAGGGTTTTCAAGGTTTCGCTGGGATTGGCAAATCGCACGCCCATTTGAAGGGGAGCCTCTGGAGACTGATGGCTGGCTATGAGCAGGCGATCGCGATCAAACGCATGGAGCGGCTGCCCCCATTCCAACAACACGTAGTTGGTCACATCTACCACATTATTGATCGGGCGCACCCCAGAAGCTTGTAAGCGCTGCTGAAGCCAAACCGGAGAAGGGGCGATCGCAATTCCGGTTACCTCGGTTCCAATATAGGCTGGGCACGCTTGAGATTCAGAGATTTTCAGCAAAAGAGTCGCTGGGTCTGAGGCAATGCTCATCTCCGGCACTGGCGGCAATCGCAGGGCTACTCCCGTTAGCGCCACAATTTCCCGCGCAATGCCTACCATGCTGAGCGCATCTGCCCGGTTAGCCGTAGAGGTTAAATCTAAAATGACATCATCTAGCCCTAACAACGGGCGCACATCCATTCCTGCTCTAAAGTCGCCTCCCTCAAACTGATGAATTCCCGCAGATTCTTTTGCCAAACCTAATTCTGCTAGAGAGCAAATCATCCCTTCAGAAGCCACCCCACGCAATTTAGCGGGTTTGATTTTGAGTCCGTTTTCTCCTACTTTGGGGAGAAAGGTGCCTAAAGCTGCAACAGGGACATATAAATCTGCTTGAACGTTAGCGGCTCCACAGACGATGGTGGAAGGCTGTGCCTGACCAATATCAACCGTGCAAATGCTGAGTTTATCAGCGTTAGGATGCTGTGCTCGCGTTAGCACCTTGCCCACTACGACACCTTCTGCCCAAGTACGGCGATCCTCAATATCTTCCACTTCAAAGCCTGCCATGGTCAGCATTTCTGCTAGCTCTGCTGGAGTCATGGAGATGTCAACTAGTTCTCGCAACCAGTTCAAAGAAATACGCATGGATGCTTTAACCTAACTACACTCGCTATTCTACCGTCTTACCTTGCCAGCCTCTTCGTTAGCGCCCTATCTCTCTCCACGGAATCTTGTTTTTCCCAGGAGATATCATAAACATTCGCATGATTTCAATTTCTTGAAGAATGGTATTGATAGGATTGAGGATATGCTTTTGTTGCAGAGTCTTCGATTGTGGGCATCTTAGATAAGAAAGTGCATCCTGACCTCCTATCTCAGCTTGTGAATAAAGACTTCATCATTGCTTGAAGCCGAAATGCCAAAGCTTTAGTGATTCTTTATGGGGCTACCGCAAGAATGCTTCCCCAAATGGGTGTTCATGTTTGGATAATGGAAAGTAGCATAACGAAATGTCCTCAGCCGTTGAAATTAAAGCGAGTGAAGCTGAATGAGCTACTGCTTGAATCCAGCCTGTCCTAGTCCGCAGAACCTTACTCATACTGAATTTTGTCAGGCTTGTGGTTCTAAGCTATTGCTGCGCGATCGCTACCGTATTATTCAAGCTCTTGGGCAAGGTGGGTTTGGCGCAACGTTTCTGGCAACCAATGAAAGCCTTCCTGGCAAGCCAAGCTGTGTGATTAAGCAACTGCGTCCTAATGCCACGGCTCCTCATGTGATGGAAATGGCACGAGAGCTTTTTGCGCGAGAAGCGACGACCCTAGGGCGCATTGGCAATCACCCGCAAATCCCTTCTTTGTTGGACTATTTTGAAGAAGATGCAATTTTTTATCTGATTCAAGAATATGTGAGCGGGTTAACCCTCCAGCAAGAGATTAAAGCCTCTGGTCCTCGGAGCGAAAATCAGGTAAAAACCTTTCTGAGTGAAATTCTGACTATTTTGGATCATGTTCATGGCAATCAGGTGATCCATCGGGATATCAAACCTGCCAATATGATTCGGCGAAACCAAGATCAAAAACTGGTGCTCATTGATTTTGGAGCGGTGAAAAACCAAGATGCACAGCCGAACAGTGCGTCTGACCAAACAGCATTAACTTCTTATGCGATCGGCACTCCTGGCTTTGCCCCCCCGGAACAAATGGCAATGCGTCCTGTTCCTGCCAGCGATATCTATGCTCTTGGGGTGACTTGTATTTATTTGCTAACCGGTAAGTCGCCTAAAGACCTTGATTATGATCCCGCAACGGGCGAAATGCTCTGGCAGAAATATATTGCTGTGAGTGATCATTTTCAAGCGGTGCTGACTAAGATGCTCGAAATTTCAGTGAAACATCGCTATCGAACGGCAATGGAGGTGTTTTATGCGCTGGATTTAGAAAACTATTTAGAAGGGTTAGAAAATAATCTAACTTCCGTGAAGTCGGGTGCCAATAATGGACGCAAAAATCTAGATTCTCGAGGTGCAGATTCGATGGGCGCTAGAGGGTCGCCCTATGCGCGACAGGCAATGGGCATTCGGACGCGACAACAACAACAGCGCCCTGACTCCTCCACTAATCCATATTCTGGCTTTACCCGTGGACGACTCGCGGATTCAGACCGTTTGAATTCGGGCATTGCGTCGAGAGGTAAAAACTCGGCTGGAAAGGGGCGAGACACCCCCAACGAAAAGAAACCACCTTTACGGCTAGACGCGGAAGGATTGCAAAATTATTACGCGAAGGGCAAACGGGATTTTGCTAGTCACGATCTGCGATCGCTCTCACTTGCGAAGGTAACCTTGGCGGGGGCAAACTTTCATCAAGCGAATCTGAATAAAATCAATTTCCAAGGTGCCAATCTGTTCAACGCTGATTTTGGTAAAGCGACTCTGAATCAAGCGAATTTGCGAGATGCCAATTTGGGTAAAGCTTATATGAGTAACGCCGACTTGGAAGGGGCGGATCTTCGGGGCGCAGATCTCAGTGGCGCTTATTTGCTAAACGCAAATCTGAGGGGTGCTAATTTGTGCGGCGCGAACCTAACAAGTGCCAAGGTGACCGAAGAACAACTGGCAATGGCACGCACCAATTGGATGACCACCCGCCCCAATGGTAAGCGCGGGATTTGGTAGTTTTCGGATTTTGTGCAACCGTCTCAAATCTGGTGCGGTGTCGTTTATGACCAATAATCTCAATCTTTGTAACTACTTAGCCAGAAGATAGTGTTGATAGCCGCAATGACGATTATGAGGCAGTTCCCGTGAGTGAGTCCAGTCCTAAGAAACTCACCATTAGTCATAACGAGATCAGAGCCGTCTACGCGCAGGGCGATCGCTGAGCCATACCCATCTGAAGATAGTCGGAAAGACTCTGCCTATTCACCTAGTGAAGGGTTTATCCAGAAAACTTCTGGATAAACCCCTAATTCGGGATGTTATGCGGAAAATTTTTGAATAATCAAGTTGTTAGATTGCTTAAGTTGCTGGTTTAGGCGATTCCGAAAGTTAGTTTGTGAGTGGTGATAGCTTCAAATATTTAGAGAAGCGTCGGTAATCTAACAATTGCAATGCAGTAGACGGGGTAGAAATCGTGATTTAAGCAAAGAATCGTTCGCCGTCGCCGATTGCAGGCGTTGGCTTGTCCGGTTAGGCGAGTCGAGGTTTTGTTGAATACTAATTCCAGAGTTCTTGGCGATCGCCCCACAGCCCTGCAACTCTGGAAAAACCTATGAAGACGAGATTGCCCCATCACTTCAAACCGCGATCGCGCCACTTCGCCCATAGATTCGTTTCGCTGAAGCCGCGTCCCAGTAAGATAAACAGCACCAGCATCCCTTGAATTACGCCAGACAGGGAAGATTCCAGGTTGAGGGCGAGGGGTAATTGCAAACTACCCACGTTCAAGGCGCTGAAAAATAGGGCAACGGGGAGGATCAGCCAACCGTTCATGCCGATCAGCATGGCAATCAGCAGCGATAAGAAGCCGAGATTGCTGGAAATGCCGGGAATCAAACGATGGTAAACAGTGAGCACCTGCAACGCTCCGGCGATGCCTGCCAAGCCGCCGCAAATGGCAAAAGCGCTCAGCAGTTGCCGAATTGAGGGAATGCCCAACACGTAGGAGGCTCGGAGATTTTGCCCCACGGCTCGAAGCTGCAAGCCAAAGTAGGTGCCGCGCAGGGTGATGAGGGTGAGAACGACTGCCGCGATCGCAATCAGTAGCGCCACGGGGCTTGCATCCGTATGGGCGATCGTTGGCAACGACAGCGACTCTGGAAACGGCTCCGTGCCACTCATGGAAGCTACGCCTTCCTTCTTCCAAGGACCAAACACGAGATAGAGTGCTAAGCCATCGGCAACAAAGTTTAGTCCCAATCCGGCAAAAATTTCGTTGACTCGCCCATAAACGTTGAGCATCCCTGCCAAGATGCCCCACAGCACGCCACCCAAACTACCCCCCAGAATCGCCAACCCCATGACCAATCCGGGCGGCAAGACATCTTGAGTCAATCGCATCACCGCCGTTGCCGCGATCGCCCCAAAAGCAATTTGTCCTTCGATGCCCAAGTTATAAAGCCCCGCCGTGAAGGTAAACAGAAGTCCACTGGTCCCCAGCAGCAAGGGGACTAACGTGGCGACTACTCTTGCAATGCGATCAGGAGTGCCAAACGCGCCCACCGTCATATTAGTAATCACCTGCACCGGAGAAGCACCGGCTAAGGCAATTAGAACTGCAACTAGGAGTAGGGCGATCGCCGCAGAAACAGTTTGATAGTAGAGCGATTTGGACATGGGCTAAAGCAAAGGGAACAGGGCGTAGGGGGACAGGCTAAGTGTGAGCGTTACATCGGGTGATCAAATCTGCCGCCAATCAATTGACCGAGTTCTTCAGCGGTTAGGGTTGCCGTTGCGATCGGCAGAGACACTTTGCCGCTACAGAAGACAATTACGCGATCGCTGTATTGCATAATTTCATCCAGATCGGACGACATAAACACAATTGCGGTACCGCCTTCACACCGAGCAATCAACTGTTGCCACACCCACAGCGTTGATTCAATATCGAGACCGCGTGTGGGATGCTCCATTAATAGCAGGTTCAGCGGCACGGGCAGCAGGGCTAACTGGGTGCGCTGCTGGTTGCCGCCAGAAAGCCGCTCGACTTTAGAATTCGGTTTGCCACGAATGTTGAATAGGGCGATCGCCTGCTGAGTTTGCTCAAGCGTCCCCTGCCAATCGACCAATAGCCCTCTAGGGGGCGATCGCAGGGCAACATGGTCGTGAATGGTCAGCCCAGGGATTAGCCCATCCTGCAAGCGATCGGCAGGAGAATAGCCCACTCCGGCTGTCAAAAAGGCTTTATAAGGCTGATGAGTCAAGGTTACGCCATCCAATTTTAGGGTGCCGCTGGAAGGTTTAAGTAAGCCAGCACAGAGCAATAATAAAAGCTGTTGACCGCTCCCTTCCAGCCCTGCCAAGCCGATCACTTCGCCGCGATACACTGCCAAATCAGCGATCGCCAGCGTTTGGCGATCGTCCCCAAAACGAACATCGGTTAGCCGCAAAGCAAGGGCTGACTGGCGCGTTTGAGGTTTCAGCGGCAGTGCCAGCTCTCGCCCAAACATCAGGTCGATTAACTGACTGTCCGGTGCCGGAATGGGCAGATTTCCCACCACTTTTCCCTGCCGCAACACCGTCACCTCATTGCAAAGTGCTTCCACATCTTCTAGCTTATGGGAGACAAAAATCACCGATTTCCCTTCGGCGGCGAGTTGCTTCATGGCTGCAAACAACGCCGTTTTTTGCCCTGCTGAAATGCTCGTCGTCGGTTCATCCAAAATCAGGGTTTGTGCGCCCAGCGAGAGTAAGCGCAAAATCTCCAACTGCTGACGCTCTCCCACGGTCAAATCGCTGACCTGGCGATGAATATCTAAATCCAAATTAAATTGGACAGCCAAGGAAGTCAGGTTTTTAGCCGCTTGGCGACGGTTCAAAAACAGCCCCCCGGTTCTCCCTGTCATAAAGTTATCCAAAACCGACAAAGGTGGAAAATCGAGCGGGTCTTGATGCAACATCCCCACTCCAACCTGAATGGCATCGGCAGGCGTGCGAATTTCAACGGGGATGCCGTTGAGCAATATTTGACCGCGATCGCGCTCAATAAATCCGCTCAGCATCTTCACCAGCGTACTTTTTCCGGCTCCATTTTCTCCCAACAGCCCATGAATCGTGCCTGCTAACACCTGCAAAGACACGTTTTCATTTGCCTGGACGGTGCCAAACCGCTTTGAAATATCGACCAGTTCAACGTTCATGAGGCAGTGGCTAGTAGAGCGGGTTTCGGATTTAGGATTTCAGGTTTTGGGTTGCAGGTTTTGGGTTGCAGAAATTAAGTTCAGATTGTTTTTTCTCACCCCTGATCTCACTGACTTGATCCTTGCATTCCAGCCAACAATTGCGGCATATACCAAATCTGCTGTTTGGTTGCCGTTTCTCCCGCTTTGAGAAACGGTGTGCCGTCTTGAAAGTTCAAAGCACCTTTGTAAAGGTCAACACTGCCATCGCCTATCCCTTTAATAAATTCAGCCATAAAAGGGGCTTTGTCGCCCAACGCTTTGCCGTTCATAAAACCGATCATAGAATCAGCACCGTTTAGATCTTTGAAGTTGGGCGCTAGCCAAACAAACTCGTTGGGCATCTTACCCGCGATCGCCGTTTCAACCGCAGTCGTGTAGGACGGCACCCAATTGTAAAACGGCACACCCAGGCAAATATCGGGGGCAAGATCACAACCCGTCTTCAAATCGTAGTGAACAAATTTCACCTTTTTACCCGCCTCTGCGGCTTTCTTGCCCTGCACCGCCACTTCAGGCGTGTCAATGCCCGACATCACCACGTCATACCCGCCATTGTAGAAATCATCCGCAACCTTCGTAGGGTCAAGGGTTTTGCCTGGAATGTTGAACCAGAAGCCAATCCAGGTGACTTTAAACTGCAAATCCTTGACCTCTTTTTTGCGGTAAGTCTCCCAGCAGTGTTTCGCCCCCAAGTAAGCAGCCGACACGTAGCGCCGAGTTTCGTCGTTAATTAAAGGTCCCACATAGCCGATTTTGCCAGACTCAGAACCCAGAGCCGCAGCGCAACCTGCCATCATCTTGCCGTATTCCATCCGCCCCATGATGTTGCCAAGATTGGGCTGGTTTTTGAAGTTTTTGCCCTCTTTCCAGGCATAGTCTCCAGAGGCATGAATAATCGGCACATCAGCGTGTTTTTTGGCGGTGGTTAGGGCATCGTCTTTAAAGTCATCGGAATTAAAGATAATCATTTTTGCCCCTTTAGAAATCAGGTCGTCAGCCACCTGAGAACCCGTCACGTTGGGGCGATCGCCCGGATTCACCTTATCCACATACTCCAGCTTGATTCCTAGATTTTTGGCAACTTGTTCCATGCCTTCGTAGTGCGCTTGGTTCCACCCGCCATCATTTTTAGGACCCACAACCACCAGCCCAACCGTAAAATCTTTGGGGCTGGCTGTGGGGGAAGGCGACGTTGTTTGAGCCGTTGGAGTGGGGCTAGTACACGCGGTGAGCATGGCTCCCAGCGCTGCAACCTGCCAAAAGCGCTTAATCAAAAAAACAGGGCGATCCAGAGAGGACAGGAGGACGCTGCAACGGTTCATTTTTTTCGCTTTCATGCTTCACATTAAAAATAGTTGGAATTCATTAAGCAGAGTAGAAAATTTAGGAATGGGATGGAGTCGCACGCCGCTGAACGGAGCAACAATCTAGAGTCAGTGGTTCCATTAAGGCGATCGCCTTCGATTAGAAAATGTATTCTAAACAACACTTCAGCATTTTTGCTTACTCGGTTCCCGCAAAAAACGAATTAACCCGTTTCAGATGCAATCTTAAATCCGATCAGGGAACTTTAAATAGGGAACTTTAAATGCAGAATCGCTACTCTGGAAATAGCATCGTCACTTTAAAGTCTGCAAGCAAGTAGAGTACACCCCATCCCATGATTAAAAAATCAATTCCTGAAAAAGACTTATCCGAATCAGCTTCCTATATGGATATTGACCAATGGCTTGAACGCCTGCGGCATAGCGATCGCTCTCTTTATAACCTGATGGCATTAGAAGTATGGTCGATCGCCCGCACCATGGACAACCTGATTCCAGGGTTTTGGAATCGCTTCATGGAAAACCGCCAAACCGCACTAAAACAGTTTGTCCGGCAACAGAAAAAAAGAGGGATAGGGGAATGATGATGTCCAATGTCGAGCGGGTCAAACGATGATAGAGGTCAAGCTTTTGTTCTATCTCCCGCTATTTTTTAAATGAATTCCACCTCGCCCCTTTCAGTTTGGCAACAGCTTAAAAAGCGCGAAATTACGTGTGAAGAAGCGCTGCGGTGGCTCGTGGATGAAGATGGCACCGTCACTCTCAGCTTATTGGATGTGGAAGTCAGCTATCGTTTTCTGCGCGAGTTTCCCGATCGCTCGA
This sequence comes from Leptolyngbyaceae cyanobacterium, assembly GCA_041752515.1. Lineage (GTDB taxonomy): Bacteria > Cyanobacteriota > Cyanobacteriia > Leptolyngbyales > Leptolyngbyaceae > ULC077BIN1. The sequence goes on from JBGSWI010000101.1 coordinate 10,451, forward strand.
CGTTGCCTCCATTGCTGCCGCTGCTATTGTGGCAAAACTGCTTTTATCTGGGCTGTCCGGTGCCTGTTTCGTTGGATACGATTCGCAAGTTGAGCGATCGCACCTTCACCAACATCAAAATCATTCCCATCACCGACAAAAGCTACACCACTTGGTATCGCACCCAAAACATTGATGCCAATCGCCTCAGTTCTCAGCCGTTTATCAATCCGCTGACCGGCGAACAGGAACAGGAAAACATCAGCGAGATTACCCGCGAACTGCTGGCAAAAGCAGTGGATCAAATTGGACGAATTAAAACCATCATTTCGGGCGCATTGCGGAACCGTGCCAGTGATATCCACCTGGAACCGACCACCGAGGGTTTGCGAGTTCGCTATCGAATCGACGGCATTTTGCGAGATATTACCCTGCTGCCGCCGGATATCAGCCGACGGGCGATCGTGGCATTAAAAGTAATGGCAGATATGGATATTGCCGAAAGTCGCCGCCCTCAAGATGCTCGCATTGGCGATAAATACACCAGCGGCTCCGACGCTGATTTGGGACTGGATATGCGGGTTAGCACCTTACCCTGTGTGGGCGGTGAAAAAGCGGTGATTCGCCTGCTGCCGCGTGAAAATCCTTTTACCCGCATGGACGAATTGGGTTTTAGCGATCGCACCCTCACCCTTTACCAAGGCTGGCTAAAGCAACCCCAAGGCATGATTATTTTCACCGGACCCACTGGTTCTGGCAAAACTAGCACGCTCTACACCAGCCTGCAAACCGTGGCAACTGAGTATGTCAACGTGGTCACCGTAGAAGACCCAGTGGAGTATGTTTTACCCCGAATTACTCAAACCCAGGTGCATGAACTGGCAGGAATGACCTTCGCCGCCGGACTCCGCGCCATTTTGCGACAAGACCCCGATATCATTATGCTAGGGGAAATTCGAGATCATGAAACTGCCGAAACTGCCGTCAGAGCAGCCCTCACCGGACATCTAGTGCTGACCACACTCCACACCAATGATGCTGCCAGTGCCATTCCCCGCCTGAAAGATATTGGTCCCGACCCCGGCTTGATTAGCGATGCTCTGCTGGGGATTGTGGCACAGCGGCTTGTTCGCAAAATTTGCCCTCATTGTGCAACCCCTTACACCCCCACGGAATCTGATTTGAAACTGCTGGGCATTCACCCAGAACATGCAAAACCAGAGCAGTGGCGGCTGGGTAAAGGCTGCGCTCGTTGTTTTCACTCTGGCTATTCGGGGCGGGAGGCAATTATCGAACTGCTCAATGTGGATGATACCCTGCGCCAGATTATCTATGAAGGCACTATGACTCAGATGTATCGCTACTTGGCAGAGTCAGGGTTTGAGTCGTTTCGGATGGCTGCGATCGCCAAAGTCACCAGCGGCATCACCACGATTCAAGAAGTGCTGCGCGTTTTGCCCCACAGTGCCATGAGTCGTCGCTCTGTTAATCTATCTGGATAATTTCTATTGCTTGCGAAATTATGGTTGTATTGAAACTGATACCGTTTTGAATTTTGTAAGTCCTTTGGACTGGTTTTGCCAACGCGTAGCGTCTCTGTAGGAGATATTTTGAGTTTTGAGTTGCAGGACAAAGAAACATTGCCGCTTCCAGCAGATCATCTATCGCGCTTCAATTTCAAATTGGTATGAGATGTGACGCTATCAGGATTCAATCGTTTGACACTCCTCGACCTAAAGGCACGAGGATTCTTTAATCAAAGACATGACTTGCTCACAGCAGGATTGCTCCAACCTGAGTAGAGGACTCATCTCCTAAAGCGTTGCTTGCATCTAGTGCAAAGGTTCCGGTATGCCCCACCGTACCCAATCCCCGACTCAGGATATTTCTAGCTGCATTGTGGTCACGGTCTAACACACACCCACACTGACAAGCATGAGTGCGGGTACTCAAAGATTTCTTGACCACTTCACCGCAGCTAGAGCATTCTTGGCTGGTGTATTGGGGATTCACCGCAATCGTGATCCGCCCAAACACCTTCCCGAAGTATTCAATCCATACTCGGAACTGATACCAAGATGCATCGTTAATCGACTTAGCAAGACAATGATTCTTCACCATATTTTTGATTCTCAAATCTTCATAGGCGACAACATCGTTTGATGTGATAACGCACCGTGCCAACTTAACGGCATGGTCTTTACGCTGCCTACTTATTTTGAGATGGCGTTTTCCTAGAATCTGCCTTGCTTTTCGTCTGTTGATAGACCCTTTTACCTTGCGAGAAACACGGCGTTGAGATCGTTTAAGAACCCGTTCTCCTTGACGCAGGAATTTAGGATTCTCAATCATCACGCCATCTGAATCGGTGTAGTACTCTTTTAAGCCCACATCCAACCCAATATTATTGCCGGACGGCTCTAACACCTCTGCTCGATCAACCTGAACGCAGAACTGAACGTATACGCCATCGGCACGTTTCACCAATCTGACCCGTTTGATTTGGTCAAGTGGATAGAAGTGCAAATCACGCGACCCTTTCAGCTTTAAGCGTCCAATCCCTTTTTTATCCGTGAACGTAATGGACTTACGATTCTCTGCTAATTTCCAGCCAGAGGTTTTGTACTCAACAGAGCGACACTCTTTCTGGAATTGTGGGAATCCTTTTTTGCCAGGAATTCCTTTCTTGCAGTTTTCAAAAAATCGATTGATTGAACTCCAAGCTCTTTCTGCACTGGCTTGTCTTGCCATACTGTTTAGTTCATCGGCAAACGGGAAATTCTTAGCCAGTACCGCGCAGTATTTCTGCAAGTCGTTCTTACCTGTCCCTTTCACATCCATCCATAGCCGAATACAGCTATTACGGATGAATTTAGCAGTCCGAATCGCTTCATCTACCGCTTTGAATTGGCTTGATTTCCCGTATGTCTTGAACTCTAAAACAAGCATCGTTTCGACCCATTCACGATATATTTATACTAAAACGCTGGGTACAATATGAAAATGAAAGCCGTCCTAGAGGGGCAGGGCTTTAGACCCAATTTTTTGGTAAAACGAATCAACCTGCTGCCTACAGAGCGCTAAGTTTGAGATTGTTAGATTCGACTAGATAAAGCTTCCGCTCCAGATGTCACCGACACAGAAGCGATTTCAGCGGTACTCAAATCCTGCTGAAGAATGTTGGCTTCCACAACCCCCTGGACTTCTAAAGCTTTCTGTTGCCAAATCATGATATCTCCCAGTCCATTCCAAGGTGGCATAAAAGGAGCAGCCGACAGACTACAAGCAGCCCACTGACTTTTAACCGAGACGTTTAGTTTTTGACAACTCCCTCCACGCCGTCCCGCAGAGACATAATAGCGACAGTGGCGACATGAAGATATTGAAGGTTCAAAGGGATTCATAAAAGTTTTTTAAAGGGAATATTAAATGCTGATTTCTAATTCTTAACCCACAATTGTTTATTAATTGAGAGTCTTTTCATTGTGAATTGGTAGCGCCGACGAACTTCGAGCGATTTGAGGCGAAAAGTTCCTTTTAGATTCTCTTCAGATTTACGAAGGCATTGAACCTGATTGGTAACTGTTTCTGATGAACCTGGTAGCTTTGTCTAGAAAAACGGCAGGGATCACGTGAAGTCAAAAGCAATGGGTTTGTAGAAAATTCTTTGAAGACCTATTTCCTTGAAAAATTCTTAACTATAAGAACATCTTATTTAGTAATTTGAAGGAGAAAATCCTACTTGTGAAAGAGTCTGAATGAAAAACTGAAAACATCAGGTTGAAGGCTTAGAGACAACGTTGTGCAACCCTAAATTCATCTAACTTTTAACATCTAGTCAATCTTGGCTCTTTAACAACAATTCATGTATGCTTTAACTCACGAAAGGGTGTGATTACGGTCACTTCTTAAACTGATTAACCGAATTGAGTTGTAGCTTGACTACCAACGTTTTGCTGCGCAGAGTGAGCAAACCTGCCAGCGTTCTAGTTCGCCAACTGGAGTGGGTGAATGACATTGGGGGCAGTGAGGAAGGTGCTGGGTGCGCGATCGCACAACCATTGCCCAATTTCGGAATGCCAGCAGCGGGGTATCGGGCGGCAGTGGGGCTGAGTGGGGCTGATCTACTTCTTTTCCTGTCAAGCGGCTGGGGTGAAACTTCCAAAGATCTCGCTGCTCTTGCTCACCAGGAAAGGTGGCTAAGGGTATTTCTGCCCATTGAGCCGTTGAAAAACGAATATCAGTGAGCGATCGCGGCAAAACCTGATTAAGCTTTTCCAGGATACGCTGGCGTTCAAACACTAAATTTTGCGCCCAAGCAGCGCTAGAAGTTGCAACTTTAAGCACTCCTCGCTGAACTGAGGTTGGGCGAGTTTGTGCCGCAACGACTGCTCCAACCACCGTCTGCCAATGCCCCATAACCTGCTGAAGCTGCTGTTGATGCTGCTGCTTATATTGGTTTTCTAAAGAACCAAGAACATGATTAAGCGAATAAAAAGCCATGATTTGCAAGGTCTGCAATAAAAAATTAAAAAATGTAATCAAAAAAAGGTGATCAATTGCAGATAAACAAGTGTATAACTTTGACTCAGGTTCAACTTGATTTTCAAGGGATCAATGGACTTAGAAAATCTGTTTTCTGCTTTAAGGCTCGTCAGCCACTATGCCTTAGCGCAATTCAGCTAGATAGTATCGCACTCTTTTTATTTTGAGGCATTGGGCTTTAGTGGGTTTTGGGGTGGATCGCTTGGGTGATTTGATGAGGAATTGGTTGGGAGTTTTGAAATGCGTCAGTCTACTACAATAACGTCTTCTAAGGCTTGTGTTCCATCGCTGCATCCGCTGTTGCAGAAAGCTTTTGCGTGTTCTGACATTCAGCTTGACGAAGAACTTGCGCGGTATCGGCGGCAAAAAGCGTTGGGTAAAGCCACTTACGCTCCCCGTCCTGCGGCATATCGAACAGCGCCGAAAAGCCCTGATCTAATTTCAACTGCGCCAATGCCTCAGTCTGCTGCGCTTCCTCTGCAAGTTGCATCTACCCTAGAGCCAACCTTAGAGCCATCATCGGCAGCGATCGCCCTCAATTTAGCGATCGCCGCTTTGCCTGATCACGCCGATTTATCTAAGGCAAATATTTTTGAACTAAAAGAACTTGCGGCTCAATATGCCGCGCAAGTAACGAGTGAATCAGAGGTAGCCCTAGATGGAATTAGTCCAGATTACTACTTAGAGTCATCTGAATTGTTGCGCAACCTTGCCGTTGAAGAGGCGGAAGTTGAAGCAGAGCAAAGTTTTTTCCAGAGTTTACTCACCCCATTAGGCATGGGATCTATGGTGCTGTTGTTATTGTCTAGCGCAATGTTTGGGTTCTTAGTCATGAATCCAACGAGCGTCAGCCGTTTCTTGGATGGAAAAGAGACTCAAACGGCTGTTAATTCTCTCGGATCGTCTGTGTCTCCTCCAAACAATCCTCCTCTGGGCATGGCAAGCGCACCCCAACCCAATCTTGCCAGCCAAGAGTTTTCCGATCTAAGTTTGCAGACCCTAGGTTCGATTGAAGGTGCTCCTTCGGTAGGGTTAAGCACTTCCAAATTGAGCCAAGCTGAGACCCGTCTAAACACGGGGGAGCAACCTGCAAATATCGGGCTTTCAGGTAATTCAGTTCCTACCACTGGGCTAACCCCGTCTTCTGAGCCGACCCCCGTCCGGTCTGCTCCCCTGCGGATCGCGGAACCCCTGCCTGATCGTGCGGCTTCGATTCCTCCTGCACCAATTTCAAGATCAGCGCCTTTGCCTCCTAGAGTATCGGTGTCTCAAGCTTCATCGCCAATCCCTCGATATAAACCCTCTTCCCCACCGGATCGCGCTGCTCCAGCGCAAAGTTCTACTTTGCCTGCAAAGCCTTACACGCCCCCTCTCAGGTTTGAGCCTGTAAAACCAGAAGCTACGGAATCTCCTGAGCCAGCCGCCCCTCAACCACCCATTCAGGTCAGAGAATATGTGCGAGAGTTCGATTATAAGGTCGTCACTCCTTACAGCAGCGATCGCTCTTTGAGTGAAGCACAGCAAAAAGTTCCGGATGCCTATCTGCAAAACTATCCTGCTGGAGCAAAAGTTCAGCTAGGTTCTTTTGAAAATGAGAGCGCTGCTAAAGCGCGTGTGGAGCAATTGCGCCAGCAAGGAGTGCAAGCAGAAATTTATAAGCCAGAAGGGATAAAGCCTGAACCGAAAAGGTAGGGTAGTATGATGAACATGACCTTTTACCTGTGGAAACGTCATGGGATTTTTTGACCGAATCTGGCGGGTAATTCGAGCCAACCTCAATGCATTGGTAAGCAAAGCAGAAGATCCTGAAAAGATCTTGGAGCAGGTTGTGCTGGATATGCAGGATGACCTAATTCAACTGCGGCAAGCGGTGGCACAGGCGATCGCCACTCAAAAGCGCACCGAGCGGCAATATTCGCAAGCGCAAACTACCGCCGATGAATGGTATCGGCGGGCGCAGCTTGCTCTGCAAAAAGGGGAAGAGGAACTGGCGCGAGAAGCCCTCGTGCGCCGCAAATCTTACGACGAAACGGCTACGGCAATGAAAGCTCAGTTAACGCAGCAAGCCGGTGTGGTAGACCAGCTTAAGCAAAATATGAAAAGTCTGGAAAGCAAAATTTCGGAGGCAAAAACCAAAAAAGATCTTTACATCGCTCGTGCCCGTTCTGCCAAAGCGACCCAGCAAATCAATGAAATGATGGGTAATGTGGGCACTGGTAGTGCGATGCAAGCGTTTGATCGCATGGAAGAAAAGGTTCTGCAATTAGAAGCCCAATCCGAAGCGATTACCGAACTGAGCATGGATGATCTGGAGCAGCGCTTTGAAAAACTGGGTCAAGCCGACAATATTGATGCAGAACTAGAAGCCATGAAATCGCAAGCTTTGTCTGGCACTAACTCAACGGCTCAATTGCCTGTTAGCCAAACTGCTGACCCAGAATTAGAGAAGCTCCGTCAACAAATCCGCGAGAGTTGACTGCCTGAGTTTCGGGTTCTGTAGCGTTAGATATCCTTTCGCGATCGCCTCAGTTTGCCTCAAAGGGGATCAATGGCAAACTTGGGCACGCGATCGCTAATGATCCTCAGGTTTTCCATGAAGTTTAAAGAGAGATTCTTTTTGTATGGGCGATACTGGATTTGAACCAGTGACCCCTTCCGTGTGAAGGAAGTGCGCTACCACTGTGCTAATCGCCCGTAAAAGGTAGATCGTTTGATCAACCTTTTCTAGGATAGCCGAAAAGAGTCAGGTTTCAGACAATTTACTATGGATTGACTGCCTGCATTGACCAACCGATCGCGTCGCTGAAGGAGTAAACTGAGCGATTTTGAGGGTCGCCTCTTAGTTCAAGGTGATCAACGTGGGTGGAATCTAGCAGCAACAGGCAGAAGTGCGGTAGGGGGCTGATAGGATCGGGTGGCGGCTGGTTAAACTCAGTGGCTTCTCTCGGTGCGCCGGGGTGCGACCAGGTAAATTGCACACGGGCTGCATCAGAAAGTTCTTGCCACGATCGCGTTCTTGCATCCAGCAGATGCGCCTCTGAGCAGTTCTCACGAATCAGAGTGAGTTGCCCGAACAGCCGAAACTGTTCGCGAGTATTAGGAAAGTACCAACAGGCTTCACCGCCAGTGTTCTGATCAATTTGATCGGCTTTTTCGCTACGGGCATCGGTAATGATCTTCAGTTGATTAGTATTGTCAAGAAAACCCCGAAAGACAACAGTGCGATTTGCAGGGCGACCATCTACCCGAACGGTCGCCAGTTGAAAGTAGCGCGCATAAACCAGGGAACGGTTACGGTGAAGGGCGCGGGCAAGGGGCGATCGCCAAGGAGCCAACATCATTTATTGCTCCATCCACCAAGGAACCAGATATCGAGCATCTCGCAAATCGTCATCAAGCGACGCATAATTAGGCTCGTAAGTGCTAACAAGTGCCCAAAAATCGCGAGAGTGGTTGAGGTGAATGGTGTGACAAAGTTCATGAATTAGAACATAGCTAACGAGGGGAGGGGGCAGAAATAACAGTTTGTTATTCAGGCTAATGGTCTTACGGATTGAGCAACTGCCCCAAATCGTTTTTTGCTGTCGAATAGAAACTTCTTCAAACGGCAGCGCCAAATCACGGCTGATGCTGCGAAGCCACGGAGCCAAATGGATGCGGGCTTTGTGGGCGATCCACTTTTGCAAAACTGTCTTGCAATCCTCTGCATTGTCAGTGTTGCCCTCTAGAACGAGTCGATAACCCGAATATTCTTTCGCTCGAATACTCGATTTCTGATTAGAAGCATACTCAACGTGCCAGTTTTCAGCGATCGCCGACAGGGCAATTCGGTCGGGGCGATCGGCTAAAACATGGGAACCTGCCAGCGCTTGCTGAGTCACCATCCGCCGCGTCACCCGTTCAATCCAGCTTTGCTTTTGCTGAAGAATTTCGGGAATGCGCTTTTGATCAAACCCTTTGGGAATGATCACCTCTAAATCTCCCTTGATAGACATTTTCAAGGAAACGTGTTTTGCTTTGGGGCTTTCTCGAACGCTGTATTCTAGCGACATTTCAAAGTGTGAAGCAACGGCGCTACCCACCTATCATGCCTTAAATAAGCAGCTTCTCATCTATAAAATTCTAAAAAAAATCAGAGTTTTTTTACCGCTTAAGTAATGCTGTGGAAGGGGGCAAACCCTATAGACTTAAGAAAGTTCACTGTGGGCGTGAAATTCATGCTGCTTCAGCCTTTAATGAACAATTTAACGCTGCGTCGGGCGATCGCAGCCGATCGCACTTGGGCGGCTCCACTGCTATTTTCAATTTGCCCTGCTTTATTTAGCTACATTTTTGCCGCCTCTTCTGAACAAGCTCAAGATATTTTGCAGCAAGCATTTGCTGATCCTAGCCATTCATTTAGCTATGAATATACCTACGTTGTAGAAATTCAAGGGCAACCTGTGGGGCTGATGATTGGCTATCCTGCTGAGATCAAGCGACTCGCAGATGGCAAAGTGCATGGGATGATGGCTCGCATCACCCCACTCAGGAAACTGCCAAAAATTTTGGTTAATGTTGCCGACTTTAACCGGATTAAGCAAGATATTTCCCTGGAAGATTACTATCTACTAGGAATTGGCATTTTGCCAGAATTTCGGAACCAAGGATTTGGAACCTATCTATTAGCTCAAATTGAACTTCAAGCTCAGGCGGCTAACTGCCAAGCTATTTGCCTGGATATTACTTACATCAATACTCGTGGGCGTGGTTTTTTTGAACGAAACGGCTATCGCATTACTCTGAGTAAAACCAGCGATCGCTTCGAGCAATTTACCCGATCAGGCGGCATTCATCGCATGGTCAAACCTAATGTTTCAGCAACGCTTAACCCCCTAAAACCTGCAGGTTGAACCGAGCCAAAACCCACCCAGGCATCAGTAAGCAATTCAGTTTATCTAGTGAATTAAAGCGTTTCACAAACCGGGGCGCTTCTTTTTTCTAACCCACTGCATAAACCTTCAAGGGGCAACCGTATGGAGAAGTAGAGCGAAATGCGCCAGTCAACCACCAACTGGACAGCGCTTTAACTATCCTTTAGCCCCCTGAATATCATGTTTCCAACCTCTCCCGATCAAGCTTCATCCAACGCTTTTGGAACTTCTACCCTTGCGCCTCTATCAACCGATGCTTTGTTGCCCCAACCCAGCACCGCGATCGGCTTGACCGACACCCAGCCGCTTTCTCGCATGGTTGGCTCCAGTGCTCCTACCGCCGCTAGTGTCGGCAATACACTCACGCCAATTTTGACTCCCATTATTACCCCAGATTTTATTACCCCCATCTACATCACCGATAACACCCTGGGCACTGCCAGAGATTTGGGTAGCCTCACCAGCACCACGACGCGCACGGGGTCAGTGGGCAGCAGTGACATCATTGATTACTACCGCGTTAATCTCGTTGGCGCTGGTTCTAGCTTAAACCTTACCCTCACAGGCATGAGTGCCGATGCTGACCTTCAACTGATTCGTGACTACAACAGCAACGGGATTGTGGATTCTGGCGAAACGATCGCCTTTAGCAACCGAGGCGGCAGCGGCGACGAATCGATCAACCTGCATGGGTTAGCGGCTGGCAATTACTTCATTGGAGTGAAGCGTTTTTATGGCGACACGAGCTATACCCTACGCTTATCGCCTGACTTTAAGAGCAACCTGCTTGCCACAGAAAACAACGTGGGCACGCTGATTGGCAATCAAACCTTTACCAATCCTAGCTCCACCGAAGGGGAATCCGCCGCCCGCCGCAACGGCATCAGCACCACCGACACCTCCGACTTCTACCGCTTCAGCATTGGCAGCATCCGTAATGTTTCCTTAGGATTAACCGGGCTAGGTGCGGGTGCTGATCTCGATATGCGCTTAATCCGCGACTACAACAGCAACGGCATCATTGATTCGGGCGAAGAACTCGCTTATTCAAACCACGGCTCTAACTGGAATGAAGCGATTAACAAAAACCTAGAAGCGGGTGACTATTTTGTGCAGGTAAACCGTTTTAGTGGGGCTTCTACCTACACCCTGAAAATGTCTGAAACGGCTCCTCAAGTGCGGTTTACAGTGAACCAGGTGATTGCAGGCAACAACCCCGACTCTGGCTGGTTTGGCGATAATGCCGATTACTATGCTCGGATTACTGTAAATGGTGCCACTACCACGACTGGCGTAGTTAGCAACAGCAATAACATTTCGCCCAACTGGCAGTTTACCCAAAACGTCAACAGTCGCTACGTCAGTATTAACGTGCAACTGTGGGATAGCGATGGGGGGCTGGCAGGTGCCGACGATCGCATCGATATTGATTCCAGAACTGGCTTCCGAGATCTGAACCTGACCTACGACTTAATCACCAATCAAGTGACGGGCGATACTAGCGGGTTGGGCGGTCGGAAACTCTCGGTGAGTGGGGCTGGAGACGGCGATCGCGCTTCCATGTACTTCACCGTAGATAGCGGTGACTGGTACAACATGAACCTGGGCGATGCTGGCACGATTGACTTAACCCGCAGCTTTGCGGTAGACGGCACCCTCGATCGCAAAGACATGATTGAAATCCTGCGCGGCACCGAAGATGGTAGCGTTGTAGACTCCACCGAAGTCACTGATCTAAAGCGCGTTGTCAGCAGCCTCAGCTACATGATGCCCGACTATGTGAAAAATCTATCGGGTAAAGTGGTTAACGGCGATCCTGCCAATAATCGCTCTGGAATTGGCGACTTGTTTGCAGGCAGCACAGGCGGTCAAATGGAACGGCTGATTGGTAAATGGTTCTTGGGCAACGATCGCCCCACCATTGCGTCTGGCACTAGCTATCAATCCGCTAGCGGTCAACTGCTTCAGGGTGGCATCAGCGTTGCTGATATCAACCAAGGTGGATTAGGCGACTGCTGGTTGATGTCTAGCTTGGGTGCGCTCGCAAACGATAGACAATCCGTCATTCAAAATATGTTTGTCAGCAGCAACGATGATAATGGTGACGGCACCACCGATAGCTGGACGGTGCGCTTCTTCAAACCCGATGGCAGCGCAGACTACCTCACCGTCGATCGCTTCCTCCCCGTCAATTCAGGTAATGGCTCTGTTTATGCGGGCTGGAACGGCGGTTCTTTTGCAGAAAGCAACAACGAACTGTGGGTTGCGTTAGCAGAAAAAGCCTTCGCCCAAGTGAATCAATCTGGCTACATCGGACGCAACAACACCAATAGCTACGCGGCTTTAGATGGCGGCTGGATGGCTTCTACCTTAAAGACCCTCACAGGTGCCTCTTCTTCCAGTCAATTAGCAACCTCAATGACTGCCACCCAGTTAATTACTCTGGTCAACGGTGCAGTTCCCATCACCGCAGGATTTGTTAGCGGCGCTGGTTTTGGAGTAGTCAATGGTCACGCTTACACCATCACCTCCTACAATGCGACAACTGGGCGCTTCCGCCTAAATAACCCTTGGGGCAACACCCACGCGGATGTCACGTTCAGTGAACTGAGAGCACTCAACGCTCGCGTCGAATGGAGCAACGTCTAAGAGTCTCTCGCTTGATTAGCCCGAAGGATAGCCGGGAGTAATTTCCTGGCTGTCTTTTCTTCTCCCCTTACCCACAGATTAGCCCCAGAGGATACTATGTTCAAACTTTTCATCTTATTGACTTTTTCTGCCAGCGTACTTGCTTGCACTCACCTCATTGCCAACGGCTCACCTCGTCCTTTATCGACACAAACCATGTTATCTAATCCTATTTTTATTAAACGTGCCAGCCTGATTGCTAGAGAAGAAACTTTACCGCCCCTTGGCACTGCTGCAAAACCCGATCGCCCGATTCATTCAGCCGCTGTATTTATTGAACTGGAAAATCTTAAAGAAGCGGATGCAGTCGTCCGCATTCAAAAAATCGAGATTAAAAATAGCGCCAGTGGAAAGAGTGAATTACTCAATCAAACCCCTGAAGAAATTCTATTACGCCCCTTGCAAAGTTCTACTCGCGACTTTCATTTGACTCAACCGGGCACTTACTCAGGAGTGGGCAAAGTGAAAGCGATCATCACACTTCAGTTGAATAATAAAACTCAGGTGATCGAATCGGATGCGGTTGAAGTGCAGAGATATTAGATGCTTTCTAGGCTTCTACCAGCGGTTCGATGCACTCCGGGCGATCGCTGCTTGCCTTATTCACCACCTTGCTCACTGGGTAGGATGCCATTTCATGTGCTGGGTAAGGGCGCAATAGCGGTAATAGCTTAGATGCCGTGTCTAGGCTGGGGTCGAGCCAGCGATCGTAGTCTTCTGAGTGCAACATCACAGGCATCCGGTTATGAATTGGGCTTAACACCTCGTTCGCTTCAGTCGTCAAAATGGTACAAGTCTCCAGAATTTCATTTTGAGGACTTTCCCACTGCTCCCACAAGCCTGCAAATGCAAAGGGTTGATCATCCTGCAAGTGGAAGAAATGAGGCTGCTTACCGCTTTCGACCCGCTGCCATTCATAAAAGCCATCCGCCACAATTAAGCAGCGCCGATAGCGAAACGCCGCCCGAAACGAGGGTTTTTCTGCCACGGTTTCGGCTCGTGCATTGATCAGCTTTGCCCCCAAGCTGGCATCCTTTGCCCAGAAGGGAACTAGCCCCCAATGAAACACCCGAAACTGCCGCTGGGCTTTCGCCTGCGACTGCGTCACTGCTGCAATCAGTTGAGTTGGCGCAATGTTGTAGCGCGGCGGCGAGTCGGGCACAAACCCAAGATCAAATTGTTGCGCGATCGCGTCAGCAGATTGTCGTTGAGTAAATCGTCCACACATGAAGAAAAAGATGAGGGAACAGGAAACAGAGAATAAGATGTGGGATGTTAATCTCGGTGAAAGCTGGCAATCGACACTTGCCGCATCCCTTCTCCTCTATCATAGAAAACACCCTACTAAAGGGAAGTCTTTCTTGCGATAAGTCATGTTAAATATTTCTCAACTGTTGACAACGGAACTGGCTCTACAGGCGTTTCAGGTGGCGAATGCACTTGAACTGCTGGCGGAGGGGGCGACGGTGCCGTTTATTGCGCGATATCGCAAGGAGCGCACGGGAGAAATGACGGAAACTCAGTTGCGAGACTTGTTTGAGCGGTTTGCATACCTGACGGAATTAGAGGATCGCAAAGGGTCGATTTTGGAGGCGATCGCGCAGCAGGGTAAGCTCACCGACGACCTGAACGCCAAAATTGCAGCTTGTTTACAAAAGACAGAACTGGAAGATTTATATCTGCCCTATCGCCCTAAGCGACGCACCAGAGCCGCGATCGCGAAGGAAAAAGGCTTGGAACCGCTGGCAAATTGGCTGAAATCGCTGAATACGCCGATTGCGAAACTGCAATCTTTAGAGGACGAAGCCGCCAAATACATTTCTGCTGAGAAAGGGGTACAAACCTCTGCCGATGCTTTGAGCGGTGCCTCGGATATTTTGGCGGAAGAAGTGGCGGAGAAAGCGAGTTTGCGTGCCTACTTGCGTAACTTTTTGCTGACCACCGGAATGTTTACCTCGCGGATCAAGGGCGATCATCCTGAAGGTGGCACCAAATTTGAGATGTATCGGCAATATCAAGCAGCCGTCAAATCGATTCCCTCTCACAACTTGCTGGCGCTCTATCGGGGCGAGGCAGAGGATATTTTACACGTCACGTTAGACTTTGATGAACAGGCAGTCCAAACCTATTTAGAAACTCAGGAAATTCATACTCAGCAATCAGCAATTCGCAGCTTTTATCAAACCATGCTGAAGGATGCATTTAACCGTTTGATGAAAAATTCTTTGCTGTCTGAAGTGCGAACTATGAAGAAGCAAGAGGCAGATATTGAGTCGATCAAAACCTTTGAAGCAAACTTGCGAGAACTATTGCTCTCATCTCCAGCGGGAATGAAACCGACCTTGGCGATCGACCCTGGTTTTCGCACCGGTTGCAAAGTGTCTGCACTCGATCAAACAGGTCAGTTTTTGGAATATCAAACTATTTTTCCTCACCAATCTGCCAACCAACGAAACCAAGCGGCGCAAACGGTGAAGCACTTGCTGGAGAAACATCAGATTGAGCTAATTGCGATCGGGAATGGTACGGCAGGGAGAGAAACCGATGACTTTGTGAAGGAGTTGCTTAAAACTCTGGATAGAAAACCGATCGCAGTCATGGTGAATGAATCGGGAGCCTCAATTTATTCGGCAAGTCCAGTGGCGATCGCGGAGTTTCCCGATCAGGATATCACGGTGCGCGGAGCCATCAGCATTGGTCGTCGTTTGCAAGATCCGCTTGCCGAACTGGTGAAAATCGATCCCAAATCGATTGGCGTGGGGCAATATCAACACGATGTCGATCAAAAGCTGCTGAAAAAGAAGCTGGATGACACCGTGGAAAGCTGTGTGAATTACGTCGGCGTAGACCTGAATACGGCATCGAAAGAACTACTAACGTTTGTCTCTGGAATTAGCCCCGCGATCGCCAATAACATCATCACTTACCGCAACGAAAATGGAGTCTTTCGCGATCGCCGTCATCTGCTCAAAGTTGCCAAATTGGGACCGAAAGCTTTTGAACAAGCCGCTGGTTTTTTGCGGATTCGCGACGGCAAAAATCCCTTAGATAACACTGCCGTTCACCCCGAAAGCTACGCGATTGTGGAAGCGATCGCGGCTGACCTCAATTTACCGCTGACCGAGATTCATCAGTTCGCCGAAAAAATCAAAACCGTTAACCTAAAAAAATACATCACCGATACTGTGGGCGAACCCACCCTGCGCGACATTCTGGCAGAGCTAGAAAAACCCGGCAGAGATCCCCGCGCTGAGTTCAAATACGCCACTTTTATGGATGGCGTGAAGGAAATCAGTGATTTAAAAGTAGGACTAGAACTTGAAGGCGTGATCACCAATGTGGCGAACTTTGGCGCGTTTGTGGATATTGGCGTGCATCAAGATGGCTTGGTGCATGTCTCCCAACTGGCGGATCGGTTTATTAGCGATCCGACCCAGGTGGTGAAAGTGGGGCAAGTCGTGAAAGTGCGAGTGCTGGAAGTAAACGAGAAGCTTAAACGAATTAGTCTGTCGATGAAATCGGGTGAAGTGAAATCGGGTGAAGTGAAGTCGGGTGAAAATCCTGTTAGCAGTCAACCGCCAGCATTAACCAAAGAACGCGATCGCACCCCTCCAAAACCGCAGCCACAAGCCAAACCGCAGCCGCAAGCTCAACTCAAACAACATCCAACATCCCCTACCCTGGAAGATCTACAAGCTAAATTTGGCAAGAAGCGATCGTAATATCGGTCACTCGCATTGAGTTACCAACGACCTTCATTGTGCTACCCGGTTACTGACTAACGGCGCGCTTTAGTTCGATCGCCAGCCGCCGAGTTGCTACGTGGCATTCTCCTTTAGCAACCTGAACATCCTTAAGCACAGTGGGTCGATATCCCGACATTGATGCAGTAACGGTATACTTGCCAGGTCGCTCAAATGCGCCCCCATAAATCATTTGTCCAGAGGCAGTCGCTCCCTGAACGCGCAAAGTTTCCTGAAAGGTGCCCTCTCGAATCACAATTTGGGCTTCAAGGGCGGTTTTTGTCTTGGCATCCGCCACAGTGACGGTAATGCCGGGTTCAAAACTGGGAGTACAGGGTTTCATCGGTTTTGCCTGAGTATAAGTAGATGGAAACGTAAGGGCGATCGCAACTAGGGCGATCGCAGCTTGATTGAAAGACAACATAGTGATTCAAACCAAAAAGACACTTGCTCCAAAAGACTTTAGATAGCCAACTATAAGTTCCCTAGAGCGTTGTGTAAGGACGCTCCAAGAACGTCCTTACCATTGCGTTAACCAGTTTCATTGAGTAGTTCAGTCAAGCCAAACTCTCTGGAATCAATCGGTTATGCCAGCATCGAGCTACCGGAATGTAGATTTGCCACATCCGAGTTGTTT
>JBGSWI010000102.1:0-8442 GCA_041752515.1 Leptolyngbyaceae cyanobacterium
AGAGAACTCATCCGCTCTCTACAACGGCGACTAAAGGATTGATGACTCTGAGGCTTGACAGCCTCGCACCGAACCCCTTCTACATCCCACGGCTAAAGCGGATAAGCTCTAAGGGTTCCCCAGCCCTCCCTTTCCTGTAAGTTTGGCAATTTGCCATGACTATGTTCATATATCGTTCACATATCACTGAGGCATTTGCCGCTGTTGCTCCTGCGATATTGCAGGGCACTCTTATTTATAGCGGTTATTGGGTTGAAGTGAATTTCATCCATCGACTCAGCCCTTTTCCTTCCAAATCTTTAGAATTAGGCATTTCTTTCTGACCTATGCACGTTGCAAAATTGTTTATCAAGGTTCAAGCTCCATGCCCCATGATAGAGTGCCAGCGCCTTGACTTAGTGCAAGAATTGGGCATTCAAGCAGATAAGAATGCTCGAATTGGCAGCCCCAGGCAGGTGTTGATGGTGGATATGCCGACTCTGGAGACTTTTGGCTTACCGCCCGGTATTTTGCAGGAAAATATTCTGTTGGATGGTGAGTTGGAGCCATTTGGGTCAGGACGGGTCATCCAAATCGGAGAAGCGCTGATTCGCCCAACGTTTTTATGTGAGCCGTGTGATTATATAGAAACGCTGCAAAAAGGCTTGGCAAAGCGCATTTTGGGTCGGCGGGGCTGGCTGGGAATGGTGGTTAAAAGTGGCGCGATCGCAGTCGGCGATCGCGTTTTGCCAACCTCAATCCAGTTCCCCATCCTGTCAGACGATACTCGAATTCGATTTCATGAATTTGTAGCGAGAATTCCTCCTGGCAAAGTGGCAACTACCGCAGATTTAGTGCTGGCGCTTGGCGTTGCAAAAGCTTACTATCGGTCGTTTCCGAGTTTAATCAAAAAAACAGCCGCTAGTTTACCGGTTCATCGGCTAGTCGCGATCGATGGGAGCTTGCTCACTCAACATATTCCGCATCAAGCAGACCTGTTGGCGAAGGAGGGAGTGCGGGTGATATCCAACCAAATCTCAGAGCGCGATCGCTGGCACCCTCAATACTTTCATCCGCTGAATGAAAAAGCTGGATAGTGGCGATCTCCGGGTTGGTCCCATCCTTCAACTAGAGAAAACTCATCTGTATCGCGGCATAATTTTGGGGTGAGGGGATGATAGATTGGCAGTCAACGCTTTCACCGCAACCACCCTCATGCAACCCACCCAGACTCTCCGCCTTGCGGCTGTGACGCTCCTGCTGACCGCTGGATTGCCCCTACTCCCCGCTCCCGATTCCCATTCGGCTGATGCTCAGGGAATCCTGCTCTCTGCTGTTGCCCAAACGGTAAGCGATCGCAAAGTAGGGGGCGATCGCGGAGCCTTACAGGAAGCAAATCGCCTGCTTGAGCAAGGTGAACAGCAATTGTTGCAGGGCAAATCAAAAGCTGCTATCCAAACCTTTGAGCAACTCTTAAAACTCGAAAAAGATCATCCTGCGGCTCTCGATCAGATTGGCGAGGCATATTTGAGTATGGGGCAGTACGATCGCGCCCTAGAAACCTTGCAGATGGCTCTTACTCAAGCGCATCGTCAAAACAACGATCGCCAAGCTGCCGCAACCCTCACCAATCTTGCGGATGTCCATCGGGCAAAGGGCGACTATGCCAAAGCGATTGAATTGACTCAACAGGCGATCGCGATTCAAACCCGTCTGCAAGATAACGTGGGATTAGGCAAAAGCTACCTGATTCGGGGCGCGGCGTTGGTGGGCAAAGGCAACAGTGACAAAGCTTTTGAGCCGCTGAAACAAGGATTAGACGCGCTGAAGCAAGTCAGCGAAAATCCTAAATCGCGGGTTTGGGAAGGGCGAATTTTAGCGTGGATAGGTCGAGCGCATTCGCTGACTAAACAGACGCAGCAGAGTTTGCAGACGCTACAGCAGGCATTGGCGATCAACCGGACGACAGGCGATCGCTCAATGGAGGGCACCACGCTATTCTTCATGGGACTGACTCAGATTGAGCAGGAAAAACCGGAACCCGCGATCGGGTTCTATCAACAATCCTTAGCGGTGTTTGAAACGACAGACGATCGCTCTTCTGCGGGTTACTTGCACAATTACATCGGCATTGCCCACTATCGGCTGAAGCAATATCCGGCAGCGCTGACCCACTTCCAGCAGGCGTTACAGATCCACCAAGCAGGCGATCGCCCCAAGGCAGATATTGCCCAAGTTTGGACTAATTTGGGCGATGCGTATAAACAACAAAAACAACATCCTCAAGCCCTAGAACACTATCAGCAAGCGTTGACCCTATATCGACAGCTAAAAAATCCGCAGCAAGAAATTCAGGTTTTGAGCAGCATTGGCTATGCCTACTTGTTCCATAGCAATGTCCGCCGCACTCAAGGGGATTATGCTCAAGCTGAAACCCTATCAGAGCAGGGCTTAGCAACCTTTCAGCAACAGTTAGAAGTAGCACGCAGTACTCGCGATCGCCCTCAAGAACTGTGGGCGTTGCAAGCGATCGCCCAAGCTTATGGCAACATCGGACAGGCGATTCATCGTAGTGGCAACTATGCAGGAGCCATGAAACCGTATGAGCAATCCCTTCAGGTCTGGCAGCAAGCCCAAGCACTTGCCACAGATCTCAAAGATGCAGAGACAAGCCAAAGCATTACTCAGCAAATTTTTCAGACACGAGGAGGAATTGTCAATGCCTATAATTCGTTAGAGCAGTACCCTGAAGCATTAGAGCAAACTCGCCAAATGCGCGCGCTGCTTAAAGCGACCGCAAAACCCAATGACGAACAAAGGCTAATTACCCTGGAACACACAACGTATTCTAGCTTAGCCAATCTCCACGACACCCCAGAACAGTACGACCAGTATTTAGATTATTCCCAAAAAGCGATCGCCCTTGCCGAGAAACTCCAGCCCCCTGGTGCAGAACTACAACATTGGACAGGGATTGCTCGTGTGTATCGGTTTCGCGGGCAGTATGCTCAAGCTTTAGCGATCAATCAGCGCGTGTTGGCGCGATCGCGGGAGGTACAAAATCGCGAACAAGAAATTTTTGCCCTGCTCTCCATCGGCATCATTTATAAAGATCAGGCAAACTATGCTCAAGCACTTGCCCACTATGAGCAAGCACTCCAACGCAGCCGAGGCTACCCCACGAAAGAAGATATTACCCTGAATAACATTGCCAATGTCTACGTTATTCAGGGTAACTATGCACAGGCATTAGCCATTTATCAAGATCGATTAGCAAATAACCAAAAAACTGTGGAGCAATTGTCCGCAGGGGTAACCCCCCAAAACATCCGTTGGCTGTGTCAAGAACGAAACAATTTTCGCAGCGGCAAAGATTCTCAAACCAAGCCTGGATCTTTATCGCAGGTGTGCGATACGCCGGATACTCTGCCTACTGGCGCAGTTTTTGACTCCTTCAAATCCATGATTGCCACTTGGCGAGGAACCGTACTACATGCCGTAGGGGTAAACTTTAGCAACTTGGGAACTGTATATGACAATCAGGGCAATTACCCAAAAGCTCAGGAACTTCACCAACAATCCCTGGCGATTAACCGTCAGCAGCAGGATCGAGCAGACGAGGCAACTAATCTCAATAACTTGGGAGCGGTAGCGCTCCATCAGGGAGATTATGCCAAAGCTACTCAATTGATCCAGCAAGCTCTGAAGATTACCGTGGAGCAAGATAACCACAGCGCAATCATCTATCGCACGAACTTGGGGCAAATTGCCAGCGATCAAGGGAACTATGCCGCAGCTTTGGAAACCTACCAGACTGTTCTAGCTGTAGCGCAAAGGACTGGGCAACGTGCCGCTGAAGCAAGCATCCTAGATAAAATTGCTGATGTACATCGTTACAAAGGCGACTATGCCAAGGCTTTAACTAACTATCAACAGGCACTCAAAATTCATCAGGAGATTGGGCAACCTACAGGTACAGTGTTTGTGTTGCTGCATTTGGGATCACTGCACCGTCAGTTGGGAAACTATCCACTGGCGATCGCTACCCATCAACAAGCCCTAGCCACCGCCCAAAAAATTGGCACAAAACCACAAGAAGCCTCAGCCTCGCTCGCCCTTGCCTCTGATTATCGCGACCAGGGCAATTTAGATGCGGCGCTGAAGCAGTATCAACAGGCTCTGACGATCTCTCAAGCGATTGGCAATCGTTATGGAGAAGCCTCCACCCTTCAGGGGTTGGGTCAGCTTTATCTCCAGCAAGCTGAACCGACAAAAGCCGCCAGTACTTTCCAGCAAGCCCTGATCGCCCAGCAGCAAATGGGAGTTCGCGCTGATGCTGCCGCTACCCTGAGCTTTTTAGGGCAAGCTCAAACTCAACTGGGTAAAGCAATTGAAGCCCAATCTGCCTTGCAGGAGGCTCTGGGTGTAGCGCAAGAGGCAGGCGATCGCCCTACTCAGGCTCAAGCCCTTAGCCATTTAGGAGAGTTGTTCGCCAAACAAAACCAGCAAGAGTTGGCGATCGCCTTTTACAAACAATCGGTCAACGTGCGGGAAACGATTCGGCAAGATATTCGCAAACTCGATCGCAATTTGCAAGAATCCTATGCTCAGTCGGTGTCTGGCACCTATCGGGCTTTGGCAGATTTGCTCTTGGCGCAGGGGCGAATTTTGGAAGCGCAGCAGGTGTTGGAACTGCTGAAAAGCCAGGAGATTCGCGAATTTACTCGTGAGGCAAAAACGACGATCTCTGCTGGGATTACGGCGACTGCGAGTGAAGCCAAAATCCTCAAAGAACACGGCAGCTTGATCGCCTTTGGGCAAACGGTGAATGCTTGCAAACAAAACCGCTGTGCCCAACTTAGCCAACTCAATGATCAGCAGCAAGCGCTGACTCAACAATATAACCAGACGGTTGCCAGCTTTGAGAAAGAAATCCGTCGGCGGAAATCAGTGGATGATGCCGTCCTCGATCCGCGCAACTTGTCAGCCAAAGCGAAGGAAATTGTGGAATCGCAACCGGGCACCGTGTTGATTTATCCGTTTGTGCTGGAAGACAAGATTTGGCTGCTGTGGGCGGCAAAGGGCGGGATTGTCAAAAGCGTATCGGTGCCCGTTTCCCGCAAGCAGCTAGGGGAAACCGTGGTGCAGTTTCGTCAGGCGGTGCAGAGTGAAAGTCTGGGCGATCGCAAAGCTATGGTCACGACTGGCAAGCAACTGTACGACTGGCTGATCAAACCGCTGGAGCCGGAACTGAAGGCAAACAAGATTCAAAATCTGGTGTTTTCCCTCGATCGCGTCACTCGCTACATTCCCATGAGTGCATTGTTTGATGGCGAAAAATATTTGATTGAAAACTATGCGGTTTCCACGATTCTTTCTGCCGAGTTGACTGATCTACGCGACAGACTACCCGCCAGCAACCAAACCTCCATTTTGGCGCTGGGTGCGTCTGAGTTTAAAGATGACCCTCCGTTGCCCAATGTGCCAGCGGAACTAAGCGCGATTATTCAACAAAAATCTCAGCCTCAATCGAGTTCTAAGTCAAACAGTGGCTTTTCTGGCTCAAAATTTCTCAACCAAGCTTTTACCTTTCGCGCCCTGCGAGACAATTTGGTGAGGCACAAAATCTTGCACATCGCCACTCACGGCAAGTTTGTCTCTGGTCGCCCAGAAGATTCTTTTCTCGTGTTGGGCACGGGTGAGAAACTCACCATTCCTGAAATCACAGCCCTGGAAGATTTGAGCAGTATCCATCTTGTGGTGCTGTCTGCTTGCGAAACAGCGTTGGGCGGTGCGGATCAAGACGGGGTGGAAATTTCTGGACTGAGCTATTATTTTTTGAGCAAGGGTGCCAAAGCGGTGATGGCTTCTTTGTGGAGCGTGGATGATACAAGTACCAGTGTGTTGATGTCTGAGTTCTACCGCATTTTGGCAACCCGCACATCCCAAAAAACGATGACCAAAGCTGAAGCATTGCGCCAAGCTCAACGGTCTTTGATTCGGGAGGGCGGCAACTTTGCCCGCCCTTACTTTTGGGCACCCTTTATTTTGATCGGCAACGGGCTATGAATCGAGAATATTGAAAACAGCGCTCCCGGCACAAAAATCGGCGTGACCCTACCTGAAGTGGGCGATTATCAATGTTGCCGCCACCCGATTCGGGGGAAATGGAAGACCGCTGATTTTCTGTTGTCACGCCCAAAATGCCAAAAAATGGCTGAA
Source organism: Leptolyngbyaceae cyanobacterium (assembly GCA_041752515.1). Lineage (GTDB taxonomy): Bacteria > Cyanobacteriota > Cyanobacteriia > Leptolyngbyales > Leptolyngbyaceae > ULC077BIN1. The sequence goes on from JBGSWI010000102.1 coordinate 6,202, forward strand.
TCGGCAGCTTAATCTAAGGTCTGAAACGCTGGCTATTCACCGAAAAACTCATCGATACGCTGGACGTAATCCAAACGCGCGATCGCCATCAAAATAGCCCGCCATCCCGCCTGCTGAGTCTGACCAATCACAAGATATTGATCTGTGGTGCAGCGAATTCGACCGGGCGATCGCGAGACTTGAACGGAGGGATCAATAGCACGAACCTTTGCTAGGTATGTTTCGGCGGCTGGAATGCAAAACTCGTAGCTCAGCGATCGCAATCCGCCAACTGTCCCTACCAAACCATCCAGAGAAATTTTTGAAAGATCAAAGGTGATTTTCATTGCCGGATTGGAGGATAAAACTTGAAGAGTAGACTGTTCTGGGGGCTTACAAGCCAATAGATAAGGAGTGACAATTAAAACACTTAAAATATAAGTCCGCACAATAGTTACATTCATAGTTACAAAAAATATTCGATTAGTATTGAAAGTTACTTTTTAGGGCTAGAAAACCTAATGTGAGTTGCAAAAATAGACTAGCGTAACTTTCTCATTGTACTTTCGTTCAACAAAGGTTACTCGATCAAGCTAGACAAGCTGAGAAATCTATCTATCAGTGCAAAGATAGACTGTTTTATAGGATATGAACTATCTGAAGTTTGTATATAGAAATGTAACAATATTGATTTTTGACTAAGAAACATTGCAACCTTTTGATCCCCTTGTTAGTGTGTGCATTCAAGGTTGTTTTGGCAAACAGTTACCTCTTGGAGGTGTCGCACCATGCCTGTCTTAATTCAGTTCTTTTGATCTGTTCTATCTAACTAAGAACGGTTGAAAGAGATTATGTAGCTAGTGATGCAAGCTGGATAAATATCACGGATTGATTTGCTTTTCCCTGGTTGACGAACAGTTATTTTCATAGTTGTGTCATCTGTTTCTTGAGCAAACGGTTTAGGCTAACTCGATACAACCAGTTTCCTAACATCAATCGGTAGAGTTCCCTAAAACTTCATTTTGCATTCCTATTTTATTTCGCTGTAAGTTGATGTGAGTGCTTTCTAGCAACGGTTTCAGCACTGGTGATCAGCTTATTGTGAAACCTTAACTCTGGAGGTTTGATTATGCATTTACAAGGCAAGACGGCTCTCATTACTGGAGCTTCTCGCGGCATTGGACGGGCGATCGCCTTAGAGTTTGCCAAGCATGGAGTGGAACGTATTCTGCTCGTGGCGCGGGATCATCAACGCTTGATAGAGGTGGCGGCTGAGGTGAATGCCTGCGGGGTAGAAGCGGTGCCGATCGCCGTAGATTTGACTGCCCCGATTGATGTCAATATTGCGATCGCTCAGGTATGGCGCAACTATGGACCGATTGATCTATTGGTTAACTGTGCTGGAGTTGCCCACCAAAGCTCTTTCTTGCAGTCTCGGTTGTCAGATGTGCAGGAAGAGATATCGACCAATTTAGTCGGGCTGTATACCATTACTCGATTTGTGGCACGGCGTATGGTGAAGCAGAAAACGGGCGCGATCGTCAATGTATCAAGCCTGATGGGGAAGGTTGCGGCTCCCACGATGGCAACCTATTCTGCTACCAAGTTCGCCATTCTCGGCTTCACTCAAGCTCTCCGGGGTGAACTGGCGGCACACAATGTTCAAGTCACTGCGCTGTTGCCTTCCTTGACTGATACCGATATGGTGCGGGATTTGCAGTGGTTTCGCTGGGTGATTCCTATGACTCCGCAACAGGTCGCTAGAGCTTTAGTGGAGGGTTTAGCACGAGATTCTCCAGAGATTTTAGTAGGCTGGCAGAGCCATTTAGCCGTGTGGGGCAATCGGCTTGCTCCTTGGCTTCTAGAAAAAATGCTGCGATTTGCCGCGCCTCTTGCTGCCCATCCTCCCAAACCCTACTCTGAAATGCGGGAAGCCTCCGCAAACTCCCAGTAAACCGCAACAAATTCTATGCCAGGGCGATCGCTCTTCATTCACGTTGAGCGATCGCCCTAAATTAGATATAAACAGACTTAAGCAAGTAAGTGAAACTTACCGAATATTGACACTCCCTGGCGTAAACGCACAGGGATTCTTAGTTCATCGACGCGCCTTAAAACTGCCTATCCTTGCGGCAATGCTCAAACCTGATGCCCGTTTGTCCAACGAAACCTCTAGTTTGATTTAGACAGCCCCAGTGGGCTTCATCTCCCTAAGCGTTAGAGAATAAATTCTCTAGTTCCGGTATGCCCTACCGTACCTTG
>JBGSWI010000103.1:0-56577 GCA_041752515.1 Leptolyngbyaceae cyanobacterium
AGAGAACTCATCCGCTCTCTACAACGGCGACTAAAGGATTGATGACTCTGAGGCTTGACAGCCTCGCACCGAACCCCTTCTACATCCCACGGCTAAAGCGGATAAGCTCTAAGGGTTCCCCAGCCCTCCCTTTCCTGTAAAATAGAAATTCCCTCTGAAAAATAATCCATTTGCAAATCGCGATGCCAGCAGACTTAGACAACCCTGATGCAGAGCAGAAATTTCAAGCTGCAAAAAAAGCCTTCGATCGAGGCAATTACCGTGAGGCGGCAGCAGGTTTTGAGCAAACGTTAGCGCTGGTGAATCCCAATTCTATGTGCGGCGGCGAGGTGCAAATGTGGCTGGTGACCGCCTATCAAGCGAAAGGGCAAATGAGCGACGCGATCGCCCTATGCAAACACCTAACTCATCATCCTGATTTTCAAACTCGGAAAGAAGCAAAACGCATTCTTTACATTTTAGAAGCGCCCAAGCTGCAATCTCGACCCGAATGGTTGACTCAAATTCCAGATTTAACTGGGCTATCCGTCGGGGAAACGCGCGACAGAATCGGCAACGGCACGGCGAAAACTTCAGCCAAACGGCTAGAGCCTAAACCTAAATCTCAACCTATGGCTGAGCCTGTAGACCTCAGCCAGGTTAATACAAAAGATAACCAATTTGTTTGGGTGGCACTGATCGCCGTTTTAATCGTATTGGGGAGCGTGTTTTGGCTAGGATGGAGCGCCTAAACATTTAACTTTTTGGGTTCGGGGTAAAATATGCCGAATCCGGCGATCTCACTGCACCAATCAGCAACAGGAGTCACGCCCATGCCCATCAGACAATGGTTAAACTGCTTCTCAGTTTTTGGGGTTCAACGCCTAGGAAAAGCGATTCGTGCTAGCTGCTTATTATTGCTTCTGTCTATCTTGCTGTCTGGCTGCATTGACTACGACATGGCAATTCAATATCACAGCCCCAACCAAGGCGAGTTCGTGCAGCATATTCAAAGCAACCGACTGCAAACCCTCAACAGGGAAGCGCAACAGCACTGGGTTGAAGCCATCGAGCGAATCACGCAAACGTTGGGAGGGAGACTGGAGCGCAACGCCAATGGACTGGCAGTGGCTATTCCTTTTACAAGTAGCGCTGACTTGGAGAAGAAGTTTAATCAGTTTTATCGCCGTTTGAGCCAGTCTGCGCTGATAGAATCCGATCGCAGTATGCCTTCGGTGAATGGTCATCTAGCCATTCAATGCAGCAATTTCCTCTTAGTAGAACGCAATCGGCTGCGGTATTACGTGGATCTGCGATCGCTGGGGGTTCGGTCTGCCACTGGCGATGTTTTGGTTAGCCCCACGTCATTGATTAACCTCGAGTTTAAGCTAAATACCCCCTGGGGATCTCGTAGCAATGCCAAGCCTGAAACTCTGAAGCCGCGATCGCTCAAGGGTGGGAAACAACTCATTTGGACTTTGATTCCTGGCGAAGAAAACTGGATAGACACCAGCTTTTGGCTACCTAACCCAATCGGGCTAGGCAGTTTTGCCATTCTGCTTTTCGTGCTTCTAGGCAATTTTCTTAAATATCCTCAAACACCCGAAATCCCTCGCCCGCCCACGCAACAAGCCTCCCTCTAGCCCTAACACCCGACTTCTCTTGCCCTTTCATTAACGCTCCAATGCGACGTTTTCCTGACCTGCAACGCTTTCTAATTCTAGGTTTGGCTGGTCCTATTGTGGCTCTCAATATTTGGCTAATCAGCCAGGTATTTCGCTACTTTGAAGGGCTGATTACGCTCCTAGTTGCTTCAGCCATTCTGGCATTTTTGCTAAATTATCCCGTGCGGTTATTTCAAAGAAATCGCCTTTCACGCAGCCAAGCGGTCACGATCGTTTTATTCATAACAGTCACAGTGTTGGTGATTGTAGGCGTGACCTTGCTACCGGTGATTGTGGAGCAAACAACCCAGCTTTTAAATCGGATTCCAGATTGGCTGGAAGCGAGTGCAAAAAATTTGCAGGCACTAGACTTAATGGCAAAAGAACGTAGCTTGCCATTGGATTTGCAAGGATTTAGTCAACGGATTAATGACCAAATTCAAAGCCAGCTAAATCCGTTAGCCCAACAGGCGGTAGGATTCGCTTTAGGAACTTTAAATTGGGCGCTTAGCAGCACCTTTGTTCTGATTTTGTCGTTTTATATGTTGCTAGATGGCAATCGTCTTTGGCGAGGCACGATTAACCTTTTGCCAAAGCAATATGGGGTGGCGATCGGCAACTCGTTAGAGAATAACTTTCATAATTTTTTTATTAGTCAAATTTTGCTGGCAGTGTTCATGATGATAGCCCTGCTGCCGATTTTTCTTGCCCTTCAGGTGCCGTTTGCCTTGCTGTTTGTGGTGCTAATCGGCATCTCTGAAATTATTCCTTTGGTGGGTCCAGCGTTAGGAATTGGGCTGGTTTTGGTTCTGTTATTGCTGCAAAACCCTTGGCTCATGGTGCAGGTGGCGATCGCTGCCACCATTTTGCAACAAATTCGAGATAATATCCTTGCCCCAAAATTGATGGGCGACTTTACGGGGCTGAATCCCATCTGGATTTTTATTGCGCTGCTTATTGGGCTGCAAATTGCGGGTTTCCTGGGAATTGTCGTCGCTGTCCCAATCGCGGGCACGATCAAAGGCACCTTAGATGCCATTTATGAACAGTCGGCACTGCCCTGGAAAGAGAGTCGGGAGTAGCGATTGAGGGGAAGCTTCAAGGGTTACGTTTCAACAGTTACGTTTCAACAGTGGCGACTCCTCATTTCACGCCGTCTCTAAAGAATTGATCGATTTTAGACATTGGCTACCGGTCTCTGGTAAAACTTTTATCAGCGAGATTGAATGATTTGAACATTGAGACCTATGAAACAGGTTAATTTTGTCGTTATTTTTGTAATTTGTTTGGCGCTAGTTTTATTTGGGATTGAAAATACGGAGCTTGTGCCGATTCACATTGTGAAAGATATTCAATTTCAGGCACCGTTGGCGATCGAGTTGATTTTGGCAATGGGAATTGGGGCAGTGCTGGCATGGGTGTTTAGCGTGTGGACTCGGCTGCAACGTCTGGTTGAAGTGGGTAAAGACCTCCGCATTCGGGAAGACCGGATTCACGCCCTAGAAAAAGATGTGGAGCATTACAAAGCCGAAATCGAACAGCAGCGCCTCTTGCCAGCGGCTCAGCCCACGGCTCAAACGACCGAAGCTGAGTTGGTTACATAATGCGACAATGCTGAATTGACGGCGATCGCGCTTCCATACGCTAGGATTCAATCATGTCGGCTGTTGATTTGATTACCCCATTAAATTTGTGGAGCTTGTGGGTGCCTTTGGTTTTGTTTGGCTTCATTTTGATTGCCGCCATTTGGTTTGTGCAAATCTCTCTTCGATAAGTCGCTGTAATTCATGACCGTTTCTTTAGCCGAAGATGCGATCGCGCTCCTAATCGATATGGCAGAACAAGGGGAAATTGACCCTTGGGATGTAAAAGTAATTGAGGTGATTGATCGCTTTCTCAATCAACTGCCAGCCGTGGTGAGTGGGCAGGAGCCTTACGAAAAAAGTCTGTCTTCTTCGGGGCAGGCTTTTTTGTATGCGTCTATGCTGGTGTTGCTTAAAGCCGATAATCTCATCCAAGCTGACCCCGCGATCGACGAAGAAAATGCCCCGGAAGATGAAGGAATGCTGGAAGAGGTTGGTACTGGCTTGCCGCCCCATTTAGAACGCCGGATTCGTCGCCGTGCCGTTGCCCAACCGCCTCAACGTCGCCGCGTGACTCTAACCGATTTGATTGAGCAGCTCCGCACGATCGCCCAAGCCTTGGAAGATCCATCGCCCCGAAAGCGCTTTCAACGTCCAGCCGCTCAGTCTCGGTCGCAGGCGGTGCGCGCGATCGCCCAACTTGCCCATCAAGAGAACCTGTCTGAAATGGCGGCAACTCTAGAGCAGTTTTTTGAGGATCACGCCAACACCTTGGCATCTCAAGGCTGGCTCGATTTTGAACTCCTGTTAGACCTGTGGGCGCAAGCGCAGCCTGCTGTCAATTATCCGTCTGAAGCGCAGCCCCACCCACCTAAACGCGATCGCGTGGGTATCTTTTGGGCATTGCTGTTGCTGTCGGCTCAATCCAAAGTGGAGCTTTCCCAAGAAGAATTCTATCAAGACCTAAAAGTGCGCCCGCTTACCTTAAATCCTGACATCCTCCCTGCCGATGGGTTAGCTTAGGTGGAAACCAGGGCATCTAAAGTTCTGAAGATGCTTCATCGATGAAGCGTTGAGGTAACTAGACGGTTAAAATTTAAGGACTGAGGATTGAGAGGAGTATTATGAAAGCCATGATTTTGGCGGCGGGCAAAGGCACACGGGTTCGTCCGATTACCTACACAATTCCCAAGCCCATGATTCCGATCTTGCAAAAACCAGTCATGGAGTTTTTGTTGGAACTGCTGCGGCAGCATGGGTTTGACCAGATTATGGTGAATGTCAGTCATTTAGCCCATGAAATCGAGGGATATTTTCGGGATGGGCAGCGATTTGGCGTGCAAATTGCTTACTCATTTGAGGGCTACATTGACCAAAATGGCGAATTGCAAGGAAAAGCGATCGGGTCGGCTGGCGGGATGCGCCGAATTCAAGATTTCTCTCCCTTCTTTGACGATACCTTTGTTGTACTGTGCGGCGATGCGCTGATTGACCTAGACCTGACTGCCGCCGTGAAATGGCACAAAGAAAAAGGCTCGATCGCCACCATCATCACCAAAACCGTTCCCCGTGAAGAAGTCTCTAGCTACGGGGTGGTGGTGACCGATGAAAATGGCAAAATCAAAGCGTTTCAGGAAAAGCCAAAGGTTGATGATGCGCTCAGCACCAATATCAACACGGGGATCTATATTTTTGAACCCGAAGTGCTGGACTATATTCCCTCCGATGTGGAGTTTGATATTGGCGGTCAGTTGTTTCCCAAACTGGTAGAAATAGATGCCGCCTTTTATGCGATTCCCATGGATTTTGAATGGGTGGATATTGGTAAGGTGCCCGACTATTGGCACGCGATCCGGGCGGTGCTAGCGGGCGAAGTCAAAAACGTGCAAATTCCGGGGCGTGAGATTGCGCCTGGAGTTTATGCGGGGCTAAATGTGGCGGTTAATTTAGATAAAGTTAACATTCAAGGTCCGGTTTATATTGGTGGCATGACCCACATTGAAGATGGGGCAACCATTATTGGTCCGACGATGATTGGTCCAAACTGCTGGATTTGTAGTGGTGCGATCGTTAAAGATAGCGTAATTTTTGACTATTCTCGCTTGGGATCAGGGGTTCGGCTTGAGAATAAGCTGGTTTATGGTCGCTACTGTGTGGATAAAACAGGAGCCACGATTGATCTTCAAGCTGCCTCGTTGGACTGGCTAATTACCGATCGCCGCCAAGAGCCGCCTTCTCATCCACCTGTCGAAGGGCAAGAGATTGCAGACTTGCTAAAAGTAGACGGCAGAATCGTTGGGGTTTAACTCCTGGTGATTCATATCATTCTTGTATTGAGTTTTTATTGGGCGTTTTTATTTTGCCGACAAGTAATACCGTTTTGAATTTTGTAAGTCCTTCGGACTGGCTTTGCCCACGCGTAGCGGCGACCTAGGAGATATTTTGAGTTTTGAGTTGCAAGACAAAGAAAAATCGCCGCTTCCAGCAGATCATCGGTCGCGTTTCAATTTCAAATTGGTATAAGTAGACTGAACGGCTGACTCATTCTGGGTGGTTGTTGGCTCCTCTCAACCCACGGACTTTGGTGTGGATTAAGTTTTGGCTACACGCCCGATCGGGCGTGTAGCCAAAACCTCATGTTCACTGGAGGTTAGGTTTTTAGTGGCTGATTTGATAAGCAGGGGTTGATGAAACTCCATTTCTTAGCAAGTCGATGATGGCGGTTTTCTCCAATAGACCCACCAACATCCCATTGGGCTGAACCACCGACAGAGCCGTTAGCTTACGCTCTTCTAGCATCTGCACCACTTCCGATAAAGGACGATCGCCTTCTACTGTGAGGGATGGTTCAATAGTTGTAACGAGGGTTTGCACCAGCGTCTCCGACCAAAGGGTACTCGGAATCGTTTTCAGATCTTCAACCGCGATCGCGCCGACCAGTTGACCCTCATCATCCGTGACCAAAAACTTACGCCAGTTTTTCGTATCCAAGATCCGTTGATCGGCAAACTCTCGCAGGGTTAATGATTGCGCCACTATGGGGCTAGGTGCAACAACCGCATCTGCCGCAGTCAAACCTGAGAGCTTATCTTGCACGGTGCCATATTGGGCAGCTTGACCTGCATTTTGTAATAGGAACCAACCAATCAAAACGTTCCAAAAGTTGATACCCGCGCCGAATAATGCCAACGGCAAGATACCCGATGCGATCGCCAACCATCCAAATACTTGCCCCACACGTCCAGCAAACTTCATGCCCTTGTAAGGGTTGCCAGTGATCTTCCAGACCAGCGCCTTCAAGATATTGCCTCCATCCAGCGGCAAACCAGGGATGAGATTAAACAGTGCCAGCGCCATATTGACAGAAGCCAACACGCCTAGAATCGCGGCAAAGGGTCCAGAAATGCCAGTGAAGGCTGCCAGTAACGTCACCGAACCCGCAATCAACAGGCTCACCAGAGGACCGGCGATCGCGACCCAAAAAGCGTCTCCAGGAGTTTCTGATTCTTTCTCCAAACTTGCCAAGCCGCCAAACAGGAACAGGGTAATCGATTTCACACCAATTCCTTGCTTCAGCGCCACAAAACTATGTCCTAACTCATGAGCTAAGACCGAGCCAAACAGCAATAGTGCCGTAACAAAACCCAATCCCCACGAAGCGCCCGCAGGCATCATAGGAAACTGTGCCGCTAACCCGGTGCCATAGCTAAGGGTGACCAATCCCAATACCAAAAACCAGGATGGATTGACGTAAAAGGGAATCCCAAATAAGCTGCCGACACGAATGTTGTTATTCATACTCGTGACCTCTCGTATTCAGTTGAGCAATTTAGATTTAATAGTCTTGTTCTTTTCTTCATGCCCTTACTGTAACGAAATGTAAAAGATCTATTAAGCACTTCTCCGATGTAATTACCGCCTATTGCAGTTCGGTTAGCAGAAAAATAAGCATAGAGAAAATCACCCCAAGATCGTGCTCAAAAAGGTGACGCTAGAAAAAGCGATCGCATTCTTACGATGAGGTGGAAAGCAGCGATCGCTGAGTGGGTCAATTCACTGTGGCGCTCCTGCTGCCTAAATTCCATTTAAAGCAAGGCGATAGAAATCCCTCTAACCAGCGCTTCAGCCAGTTGAAACGTAACGGCTAAATCATGTGCTATCCACTAATCCCTAAGCCATGACCGCCCCAAGAGTGATAGAAGAAGTCCAAATCCAACTGGGTATTAATCAATTAGATTCACCTGACCCAACTCTACTTTTTCTAAGACTCGATTGATGTTGAGGCGGTCTGTTTCTGTGACTTGCTGATTAGAAAGCAACATGGATGCAAGCTGAAGATGTTGGTGGCGAGAAACTTGTTTGGAGGAAAGGATCTGTTCAATGATTGAGCTAAAAATAGGTTGTACTTTTTTGGCAGCCCGCATGATCTTTCTTAGTTGCACCCTCAGCGATTATTCTTTCCTTAGCTTTCCCTGCTCGGTGGGCAAAAAAGACAGAGCATCCTCAAAAGAGATGATTGCAGCGGGGCGAAGTGCAGTGTCACCCGTTCGATGGGTGGCGGCATGAAATTTTATTACTTTGCAGAAGTTGGCACTCAAAGTTAAAAATCAATTTTCTGATTTTGATTTTTGTGCAAAGATTTAAGTGTTTAGTCTGTTGGGAAGTCATGCCATGCCAATTTGGGTAAATGAACAAATTGATCCCTGCGGAATTCTTCACACCTGCATTGCGTGTTGCGATGAAGACCAGGCGCAGGATTGCCACGAATCATTTAAGGAAAATCTGACAGATCAGCAGCGAGCAGAGGGATGGACGGCGAGTATGCGTCAGGTGCAATCTTGGGATGAGGTGCCAGTTAACGCTTTAAAGCTAGATTAGCTTTAAATGTTTAGTCTCACATCGCATTACTTGACCGCTCCCAAAATAGGAGCCAAGGCAGGTTCACTGATAGACGGCACCAAAAAGCCCTGGGCATAAATGTGAGGATTAGTTTGAGCCAATTCTGCATAAGACTGCTTCACGTGATTATTCACCGCAACCATTTTTGCGTCGTATAACCCAGTGGTCAATTTGGGATAGATTCCAATGCCAATAATCAACCCGATGAAGCAAGCAGCAATGAACACTTCACGCGGCGATGCATCATTAAAGTCTGCATCAGCAGGCAATACACAATTGGTACCAAAACAAACGGCTTCCTGTTGCGCGGTGCCAATCAGGTCGTTTTCGCTCATGCCACAAAAAGAAGATTCGCCAGAGTTGTAAAACACTTGCCTTAGCATTGAAAGTAAGTAGATTGGGGTGAGGATTAAGCCCACCGCAGCCAGTAAAATGGTGCCCGTGCGGAAAGTTTCGCTATAGCTATCGCTGGTTGATATGCCTATAAAGATTGCAATCTCACTGGCAAAACCACTCATTCCAGGCAGCGCCAAAGATGCCATGGTGCCGACGGTAAACAAAGCGAATACTTTTGGCATTGCCTGACCCAATCCACCCATTTCGGTCATGGTCATCGTGTGGGCGCGATCGTAGGTGACCCCAGCCAAGAAAAACAACACAGATGCGATCAATCCGTGGGAAAGCATTTGCAGCAGCGCTCCGCTGATTCCTAAATCAGTAAAAGAAGCGATACCCAATAAAACAAACCCCATGTGCGAAATAGAAGAGTAAGCGAGACGGCGCTTCATGTTGGTTTGAGCAAAGGAACTAAAAGCTCCATAGATAATATTGACCACGCCCAAAATCGCCAAAACTGGAGCAAAGTAAACGTGAGCATCGGGCAACAATTCTAAGTTGAGCCGAATCAGCCCATAGCCACCCATTTTCAGCAGCACGCCCGCCAAAATCATTGACACTGGCGTAGATGCTTCACCGTGAGCATCGGGCAACCAGGTATGCATCGGAAAAATTGCCAGCTTGACCCCAAAAGCGATCAGCAAGCCTGCATAGAGCGCCAGTTCTAGAGATAAGGGATAGTCCTTTAACCCTAGCTGCACCATGTCGAAGGTAATGGTGTCGCCAGAGAATGCCATTGCTAATCCAGCAATCAGAATGAAGATGGAAGCCGCGGCGGTGTAAATCAGAAACTTAGTGGCGGCATAGCGGCGTTTTTGTCCGCCCCAAATGCAGATGAGTAAGTAGACGGGCACTAGCTCAACTTCCCACATGATGAATAGGAGCAGAACATCTTGGGCGACAAAGACCCCAATTTGCGCGGCATACAGCACGAGCATTAGCGCATAAAACAGGCGAGGACGGCGATCGACGCGCCAAGCCGCAAAAATCGAGAGGGTAGTGACTAAACCTGCCAGCAACACAAGCGGCATCGATAATCCATCTACTGAAACGGACCAATTCAACCCTAACTGGGGTATCCAAGCATAGGTTTCAACAAGCTGAAGTGAGGGGTTGCTTGCGTCATAGTGGTTCCAAAAGACGTAACTCATCAACACAAAATCTGCAAAACCTACACCAAGGGCATACCAGCGAATTGTTCTACCTCCTTTATCAGGTAGCATTGGAGCGATCGCCGCAGCAACGAGAGGAAACAAGATGATTGCGGTTAGCCAAGGAAATTGATCCGCTTGCATGGCAATAAGAATAAATGCTTAGTGAGTGAATGATTGTATCTTACTAAACTCTGTAAAGTTTTGTACACCGATATTTACTTAAACTTGATGCTCAATAGATCTACGTTTGCAGATTTACTCAATATTTTTTAGGTTGAAATTTTGAATGGAAATCTGCGCAAGTGTGGACGGCTTATTGGATAGCGAATTTAATCAAAAGTGAGTTTCTGCTGTCTGACATTGTTCCTAAGCCAATTAAGAGCACGTTTTTTAGATTCGTGGTGAGTGGGATTGCGGGGGGAATTATGGAGCGATCGCTCAGCCCAAACAAAAAACTCCATATATCTGTGCAGCTAAACTACAAAACGCATACTACGATCGCTATCATGCCTTTTTTGACTTGTTACCATGACCGATCGTTTTATTGAAGTAGGCAAAATTGTTTCAACACAAGGGCTAAAAGGTGAGGTGCGAGTCTATCCCAACACCGACTTTCCTGAGCGCTTTTTAGAGCCGGGTCAACGCTGGTTGCTGCGACCCGGCAACAAAGATCCGCAGCCCGTTAAACTGCTGCGCGGGCGTTACTTAGATGGCAAAGGCTTGTATGTGGTGCAGCTAGAGGGGTTTAGCACAATCACTGAGGCTGAGGGGTTGCGCGACGCTCAACTAATGGTGCTCGAAGGCGATCGCCCTACTCTAGAAGACGGTGAATTTCATATTCCAGACTTAATTGGGCTAGAAGTGTTTGATCAGGCAACGCAAAATTTCATCGGGACAGTCATTAGCTTGATTCCTGCTGGAAATCACCTGTTGGAAGTGCAGCGTCCAGACCCAAAAGCAACGACGGTGCTGATTCCTTTTGTAATGGCGATCGTACCTATCGTTGACTTGAATCGCCGTCGTCTCGAAATTACTCCTCCTGCGGGATTGATTGACGAGTTGCCAATTCCTGGATCTGAAAGGGAGTTAGAGGCTGAAAGTGAGTTAGAGAAAGCGACCAAAGATTTATAAACTTACTGTGGCAAATTTTACTTCTGTTGCTAAGATGTGTTAAGAAGCAGTCTAACTTTAAGAGGCAACTCATCTTCTTTATCCCCAGTATTTTGAGATAAAGTGCTGAAATTCTTGTTTTTAGTCTTTGCTCATAGGGTTGGTTGCACCCTTCAAAAATGTTTCAGCGCGATCGATTCAGGTCTTGTTTCCTCGCTTTTTTGCATAGTTTGGCTAATCTCTCACACTAGATTAGTTAGATAGCTATTCATTTGTTTGAGCCTTTTATCATTACCTGATCGATCTCATGAACCTTACGGCTCCTACATCTTTCCCTGAGTTTATTGTCCCCGAATGGCTACAAGCGTGTTTGAACACCCGCCAGATAGTTGATGACTGTAGTGAGGCGCAAACAAATCGCTCTGAGGCAGATTTGGTTTGCCGCGCTTTTGAGTTTGCCTATCGACTGCATCAGGGGCAGTACCGCGCATCGGGAGAAGCTTACATTATGCATCCGGTCGCTGTGGCGGGGCTGCTGCGCGATTTGGGGGGTGGCAGCGCCATGATTGCGGCAGGGTTTCTACATGATGTGGTGGAAGATACTGACATCACATCAGATGAGTTGGAAGCCCAGTTTGGTCAGGAAGTTCGCCTTTTAGTAGAAGGGGTCACCAAGCTTTCTAAGTTCAATTTTTCTAGCAAAACTGAGCGTCAGGCAGAAAATTTTCGCCGAATGTTTTTGGCGATGGCGCAAGACATTCGGGTGATCGTGGTTAAACTGGCAGACCGCTTACACAATATGCGAACGCTGGAGCATTTGTCAGCCGTAAAACGATGTCAAATTGCTTTAGAAACGCGAGAAATTTTTGCTCCTTTGGCAAATCGTCTGGGGATTGGGCGATTTCAATGGGAATTAGAAGATCTTTCATTTAAGTATCTGGAGCCAGAGGCGTATCGCAGCATCCAAGACTTAGTTGCCGAAAAACGAATCGATCGCGAAACGCACCTGAATGAGTTGGCGGATAATCTACGCGATCGCCTAAAAGATATTGGCATTCGGGTGTTTGAACTGAGCGGACGACCCAAGCATTTGTATGGCATTTATCAAAAGATGCAGCGCCAGCAAAAGGGCTACGACGAAATTTATGATGTGGCGGCGGTTCGCATTATTGTAGAAGCCAATGAAGATTGTTATCGGGCGCTGGCGATCGTCCACGATATGTTTCGCCCGATTCCTGGGCGCTTCAAAGATTATATTGGCTTACCCAAACCCAACCGCTATCAATCTCTGCATACGGTTGTGGTTGGCACAACAGGCAGACCGTTAGAAGTGCAAATCCGCACCTTAGAAATGCATCACATCGCCGAATATGGAATTGCTGCCCACTGGAAATATAAAGAGTCAGGCAGTTCTGACGGAAACATGACAGGAGCGGATGAGAAATTCACCTGGCTACGGCAGCTATTAGATTGGCAGAGCGACTTAAAAGATGCTCAAGAATATTTAGAAAGCATTAAGGAAGATCTGTTTGATGGGGAAGTGTATGTGTTCACCCCCCAAAGTGATGTAGTTTCCTTGGGGCGTGGGTCAACAGCGGTAGATTTTGCCTATCGGATTCATACTGAAGTGGGCAATCATTGCGCCGGAACTCGCATCAATGGTCGGATGATGACGTTAGATACTCCCTTGAAAAACGGGGATATTGTTGAGATTCTGACGAACAAAAGTTCTCATCCCAGCTTAGATTGGTTGAATTTTGTGGTGACGACGAGCGCCCGCAACCGAATTCGTCAGTGGTATAAGCGATCGCACCGCGACGAAAACTTAGCGCGTGGGCGAGAAATGCTAGAGCGCGAATTAGGCAAGAACGGATTTGAAGCCTTGCTTAAATCAGCGCCCATGTTGGTCGCTGTAGAACGATGTAACTATCACAGCGTAGATGATCTGCTAGCCGCTGTAGGCTACGGAGAAGTCACCCTGAATCATGTAGTCAATCGCCTGCGAGAAACCGTCAAAGCCCAACAGCCGATCGCCGCTGCGCCCCAATTATTGCTGCCTGCCACGACCTCTAAAGCCCTACCGCCTTCGCCGTGCAAATCTCCGATTATTGGCGTAGAGGGATTGCTCTATCACTTGGCAGGCTGTTGCACTCCAGTTCCAGGTGAGCGCATTATTGGGGTAGTCACCCGCAGCAACCGAGGAATTTCTATCCATCGACAACGATGTTCTAATGTTGAGCAGATTCCGGGCGATCGCCTAGTTCCAGTGAGTTGGAATTCCCCTCCCGAAGGAGCGCGCCCCCAAACCTACCCAATTGACATACAAATTACAGTGATTGACCGAGTTGGGATACTCAAAGACATTTTGTCTCGCTTAACCGACCACAATATTAATGTTCGTAATGCTCAGGTTAGAACTTTTCCCGATCAGACCGCAGTAATTGATTTAGGGATCGATGTTCGCAATCATGATCAGCTTGAGCGTACCTTTGCTCAGGTCAAAAAGTTAAGTGATGTGCTAAATTTACATCGCCTGAGCCAAAGTGAAGATTAAGCACTTCCATCAAGGAATCATGATCTCATTCAAATCTTTGTGTAGCGTGTGCAAAGTTGTCCTCAAAAATTCAGTTTGATCGAGCAACCTTTGAGGGCATAAATTAGAATCGGTTTCTGGAGCTTTTCGTTTAGACTTCCATCCACCAGAGAAGGCACTCGGAGTAGAGCGTCCAAAGTGACTTTCGACACCACTGCGGCGTATTTAAAACAAGTGTAAGTCATTCAAATAGCTAACCAAAAATCGTTGCTGGCTTGGATATTAGCTTGTTTTATCCCCAAATTGCTTAATAGTCACTTCATAATTCGGCGACTTCCGACTAGAATTAAACCCATCGTTCCAGTTAAGTCGTCCAAACAGGTTGAGCTTCTTTTTTTCCATTCCTGAATTTGGGACTTCTATCGTGAATACTTGGACAAACCGCCATGCAAGACAAGCTGAACAAGATGAACAGCTGTTATATGACCATTTCTTACGCCTTGTGCAATCGGAATTGCCCAATGACTTAGTGCAGCGTTTTCATTTATTGTTTATTGATGGAAAAGACTACCCAAATGCTGAAATTAGTGCCGCACTCGAAAAAATTACAGCGAAAAAATCTGCTGATCAAGATTTTCGATTTGTATTAAATCGTTGCTGTCATATCTTAATTAATCGCTGGCAGGCTCGTCCTCAATACCAAGCTTATATTCCTACACTGATAGAAGTTTTTGAATCGGTGCGGTTTCTGTCTACTCGAGAGTATGGGCGATCGCGTTCTGCTCGTCGGCTACGAGAGCTTGTCAAAGGCTTTGTAGAGAGTGAGCAATATCTAGCATTGCGGCGTTTAGCCCAGGTTACTAGCCAAAATATCGATACCCATCCTTTAGGCACTCCCTTAGGCAAACTCATTCATCGTTATCCTTACTTATATGAACATTGCTTGCTGACAGAAGGTAGCACTTTGGAACAGCAGCAAACTATTCGTCATTTAAAGGCTAGGGCAGAACGGCAATATGAGCTTGATCTATCCCAGTTTGTAACTTATCAAGTGCGGCGATCGCAACTCAGCCGCAGCAATCTTCCTGATATTGCTGATCGGATTTTGAAGCCTGCCAAAAACCCAACGTTGCTCACTGATAACGAGCTTTGTGCAGCAGTAAAGCATTTTGCCGGAAAGTCTCAGGGTTGTGATACTTATCGAGATTCGGCACAACGTTTTTTAACTCATAGTTCTCAAGCGTCTTCCTTTCGCTCTTTTAAAGATGATCTCTATCAATACATAACTGCCTCAGTCGATCCAGAGTATGGCGATCGCCAGTTTAACAATCAACTTTACGCTCAACTCAATGCGGCACTGCCAGAAAGCAATGCTCACCGCGTCAATGATTTTCTGGTCGTCAGAACCTGTAGCCAATTGCTCAATTTTTTGGTGGTGGAGAGTTCTCAAAAACCGAGCCATTTTGTATTGGTTGATTTACTTTCAAATATTGGACCTGCCATGGCAACCGGCTTGTTGCTCAAAATCGTTCTGATTTGTCGTAAGGTCAAACCCAGCTTAGAAAAACGCTTTTCCATTTTGTTTAGCCATTACGAATTGAGCAAACGCGAAAATGTGCAATGGCTGGTTCAAGCCATGGAGCATCTTAACCTGGCGCTGAGCACCAACTTCAGCACATTAGATTTGTCTTTTATTAATCAATGGTAGTTTCAAGGGGCTTTTTGCAGAAATTCAAAAATCATTGTTTTGCCCAGCAAAAAGGAAAACGGTAGCTTATAATACAGACATAACTAAAAGCGTCCGACTTTCGGTTTTGTGTAGCGTTGCTCAATTGATCTATTATCTCCAGATTTCTACTGCTTCATTTCGCACGATACTCCGAAATAGGAACGTCCCTTACCTCACTTCATTGCTTAGGAGGCGATTCTATGAAATTCTATAAACGCGATCGCGTTGCACCTGTTGAAACCAACCGCATGAGTCCACAGGATTCTCGCACTGAGCCAACTGGACACGTGCATCCAAACTATCGCCATTGGGCATGGTTTCGTCCCACTGACTTACAATGCGACACCAAACCTTAGTTGCTCAAATTCACTGGCTTAAGGTGATCTAGTCTCCCAGCGGCTGAGGGTTGAGCCTAGTCAAAACTCGCTTCACCGCGCACCTTATTTGTATGCAAGGCTCTCATCCCTGAGTTTTTATTACCTTGCCCAGTAGATAACTTTTTTTTCGATATAAACAAAGAAGCCATAGAGGATTACGCCTAACACGCCCAGAATTAGAAGAGCAGAAAAGGCAAGTGGCACATTAAAGTCGGAGGTTGCTTGGACAATTAAGTAACCTAATCCAGCATTGGAAGCAACGGATTCCGAAATCACGGCTCCGATAAAGGCAAAAGAAGCCGCAATTTTTAATGAGGCAAAGATGTAAGGCAGTGTGTGGGGCCAACCGACCTTCTGAAAGGTTTCTACTTTGGATGCTCCCAAGGATGCCAGCACATCTTTCATTTCTGGTTCAACGGTGTCTAACCCTAGCGCAACATTTACGGCGATCGGGAAGAAGGCGAGTAAAAAGGCTGTAACGACTGCTGGAATTGCATTGGCACCAAACCAAATTGCCAGTAGGGGCACGATCGCCGCTTTGGGGATGGTGTTAAATGCCACCAGCAGCGGATACAGCGTTAAATATGCCACCCTGGAATAGCCAATCATAAATCCCAAAATAACCCCGACAATAATTGCCAGAAAAAATCCCGCCAATGTTGTCCATAAAGTACGCAAGGAATTTGCCGCAAGCTGAGGAGCAAATTCGATCGTTGCCCGGAGAATATTGGATGGAGCGGGCAAGTTAAAAGCTGGAATTTTGAAAATTAGAACAATTAACTCCCAGATGACAAACAACAGCACCGTTGCAATGAACGGCAGCACAAATCCGGCTGATTTTGACCTAAAAAATTTTTCCATGGGTTAAGTCGGTGAATGGGGCTAATGTCAGCATTTCACAAGGCTGAATTTCTTAGTTGTGATGAATATGGCTACGAATGGTGGAGAAGTAATGATTAAATTCTTCCGATACTTCCTGTTCTAAGGTTCGGGGGCGCGGCAAATCAATTTTCACTTCATAAATGATGGTGCTAGGGCGGGGACTCATCACAAACACGCGATCGGATAAAAACACGGCTTCCCTGAGGTCGTGAGTGATTAAAATCGCAACGCATTTAACCCGCATCCATAGTGCTTGCAGCATCGACCACATTTCTTCCCGCGTGAAGGCATCTAATGCGCCAAATGGTTCGTCTAACAGCAAAATTTCGGGTTGGTGAATCAGCGATCGACACAAGGAAGCTCGTTGCCGCATTCCGCCCGATAATTGCCAAGGGTATTGCTTTTGAAAATCTTGCAGCCGCACCGTAGACAATAAATCTTGCGCCATGCGAATGAACTGCTCCTTTTTTTGCCCAAACTCATGCTTATAAGGCGGTACGAGTTCCAAAGGCAGCATGACATTGTTGATCGTGTTGCGCCAGGGCAGCATGACCGGATTTTGAAATGCGATCCCTACATTGGTTAAGGGTTTGGAAATCTTTTGCCCTCGATAGCGAATTGCACCAAGCGGAGCCGGACTCAGCCCTGACACCATGCGAAGGATAGACGTTTTGCCGCAACCGCTCGGACCCACAAATGAGACAAATTCACCGGGTTGGATGTTGAGATGAACGTCTTCAATAATCCGACGCAGGGAACCTTCAAATGGATATTCTAAGCCAACATGGTCGAACTCTAATAAAGGAGAGCCATCTCCTAAAGGTAAAGGGGCAGAAACGAAATCCGTAGTAGGGTGTGTCATAGAACGTGGAGAAGTAAATGGTAGATTCGGGTTTGACGAAGGGGTTAGGTTAGAGGTTTGCGATCGCTCTTCGTTGGAACCGTGCGCTGATCTTTCGCAGGCAAAAACTCTTCCGTATAGATATCCGCAGCCGTTGGCTTGCCTTTCAGCTTGAACCCAACAGCGGTTTGCTCAATCGATTTTTCTAAGCGTTTTGCATCCACAGAACCCAAACCTAACTTTTCGACTTCGGGCGTAACAAAGAGTCTTTCTAGGGCAATCTGCATTCTGACTTTCTCAGCCTCGCGGTTCATCAGCTTGCTTTGATCTGCGGCTAACACTGCATCTAATCCCGCTGTTGGATCTTTTAGAACATCCTTCAAACCCTTGATGTAAGCAGCGGTAAATGCCTTCACAACATCAGGATTTTGCTTGGCATAGGCATCTTTAACCAGAATGGCGTTGCCGTAAAAATCAAGCCCGTTTTCGTTGTAATAAAAAACGTTGATGTCCTCCATCTTCTTGCCGCCTTTAAGTAAAGCAGGCAGCGCAGAGGTTGAAAATCCACTGATGGCATCCACTTGCCCCTGCATCAAGAAGGTTTCTCGCAGTTTTGGTTCCATGGTTGTCCATTCTACCGAGGCGGGATCGATGCCCACTTCTTTGGCAAACAGTGGAAACAGCTTCCGAGGTCCATCGCCCGCCGGGGCACCTAGCTTTTTACCTGTCAAATCTTTTGGGGAACTAATGCCTTTGTCTTTAAGCGAAATGATCGAGAAAGGCGCGCCGTTTTGAGTGATGGCAACAGCGATGATTTTATCTCCAGGATTTTTTTCGTTGAAATCAAGGGCGTTGTACATATCGCTAAAGGCGAGATCAAACTTGCCGGTGCCCAGTTTGCTGATCGTATCTGAGTTGCCAAAGCCCCGCTCGTAAGCGACATTCAAACCTTGTTCGGCAAAGTACCCTTTGTTGATCGCCACGATTAAGGGAGCATCAATACTTTGCATTAAAAAGGCAAGCTGCACTCGCACTTCTTTCAGATTTTTGGCATCGGTGCTTGCCGCTGAATTTGCGGTGGGGGCTGCACCTGTTACGCGAGTCGTAGTGGATGGGGAGGCACAGCCTGAAAACAATGCCACGGATGCGGTAACTAGCAGCAGTTTAGAAAAATGTTTGAAATTAATTTGTTTCACAGCCTTTCTCCGACTTTATCTATAGTTCTGAAGCTCTGATCAATGCGGTGCGGCTTAAAAATTGCGATCGCCCAATGGCACTCAACGCCCAATGCCGCAAATGTTACTTAAACAACATAGAAAATGTATTCTGTATACATTTAGAACAGGATTTGCCTTATTGAAGTTTAGTCACCTAATTGCTGCTGTACAGGACGATACAAAGAGCAGTTAGAACTGAATAATTTCGCTTTCAAAGTGCTTTTCCACTCAAGCCCTGGGATCAAGCTAGTAAAGTGTTTCTATGCGCAGACTTTTACAGAACGCAGGTTGAGCGGAGTCGAAACTTAACTTCTACGCTTAACACGCTCAGCCCACGGATTGAGCGGATGGGTATACTGTATACAGAAAAATAATCTCTTTTGATATTTCGGAGTTTTTTAGCGGTGGCTCTCTCTTCGCATTCTCTTCAGCGCAACCAATCATTACACGAGCAAACCTATCAGGCGTTGCGGAATGCTATTTTGTCGGGAGATTTGGTAGCAGGTTCGCGCCTTGTGGAAACCCAACTTGCAGCCATGCTAGAAGTGAGTAGAACTCCTATTCGAGAGTCGATTCGGCAATTGCAGCGAGAAAATTTGATCGCGACTGATGCAACGGGGGCGATTCGAGTGGCGATGTTGTCTGTAATAGATGCCATTCAGCTTTACGATTGCCGGATTGCCTTGGAACAACTGTCTGTTGCAGAAGCCTGTCGCAATGTTACGAGTGAGCAACTTGAGCGACTCGATCGAGCTATGGTGCAAGCAGAAAAAGCGGTTGGACAAGAGCCAAATCAGTTGACCAATTTTCAAGTGCTGCACATGGATTACCAATTCCATCAATTGCTGGCTGAAAGCTCTGAAAATGCTTGGCTAGTGCAAATTTTAGATCAGGTATTCGACAAAATGGCGTTGCTGCGTTTGCGAACCATGCAGCATAGCCCAGGCGTATTAGAAATCCGGGGTGAACATCGCCGAATTTATGAAGCGGTGCGCGATCGCAATTCTACTGCCGCAACCCAAGCCATGCAATATCACTTGATTTTGAGCAAGGAACGAGTGGTTCAAGAAATTCAAGCGTTAGAGTCGCGATCGCGAAATTCAGCCGACTCTAGCTAGCCGATAACGACTACTCTAGTAGTCCTTTGGATCAATTTCTCAATGGGGTGGATGGGCAGCTTATAAGGCGCAATCTCGACCCGTAAGTGCTTAAGAGTTTTGAGTTTTGTAAGTCCTTCGGACTGGCTTTGCCCACGCGTAGAGTCTCCGCAGGAGATGTTTTGAGTTTTGAGTTTGTTAACTGCCTTTCGTCATTCGTCACTCTACTCTATGTTTTATTCGATCGCAGATTTAAACCAAATGAGCCAGCCAGATTTTGTGGCAGCACTGGGAGCGGTGTTTGAAGAGACACCCGCGATCGCTGAAAAAGCCTGGGAGCAGCGACCCTTTACTGATCAAGACGATCTACATCAAAAGATGGTCAGGGTTGTAAAGCAACTAGAGAAGGCTGAACAACTATCGCTGATTCGAGCGCATCCAGATTTGGGCAGCAAAGCGAAAATGGCAGAGGCTTCAGTATCAGAACAGGCAGGAATTGGACTCGATCGCCTGACTGCCAGTGAATATGCTCGCTTTCATCAGCTAAATCAGGCATACCAAAATCAATTTGGTTTTCCATTTATCATCGCGGTCAAAAACCACACTAAAGCCAGCATTCTGCAAGCCTTTGAGCAGCGATCGCAAAATGATGCCGATGCAGAACAGCAGCAAGCCTTATCAGAGGTCATCGAAATCGCTCGTTTTCGACTGCACAGCCTAATCCGATAAGGATTCTCTCCTCGTATGCGGCAATACAGAACTTGTCCACCATCTCCCTTTTAATAAAAAAAATCATGACTGTATACAGAATACAGTCTCTAAGACTACAGGGTGGTGTGAAGCATGATGGTGAGAACAAATGTGCAAGGGCAGACATTGCAAGCCATTCCAGGTGCAGTGGCGGCGTGGGGGATCTTACTGAGTGGCGCTGGGGCGATCGCAGCCGAGTCTAAAGCCCAACCCCTGAACCCGATGAATATCACCGATTCGATGCAGGCAGCGCCAACGGTTGGCATGGAACACGTGCGATCGATGTCTCAGATGGCACAGCCCGCCGCAGCCGATGCGACCCTGATCGCGCCAGGAATGCTGCAAGTCACTTCCGTATCTCAATTGACTGATGTAAAGCCGACCGATTGGGCTTTTCAGGCATTACAGTCTTTAGTCGAGCGCTATGGCTGCATAGTGGGCTATCCCGATAAAACCTATCGCGGCAACCAAGCCACCACCCGCTTTGAATTTGCAGCGGGCTTAAATGCCTGTCTCGATAAAATTCAAGAACTGATTGCCGCCGCAACCGCCGATTTTGTAAAAAAAGAAGATCTGGAAGTGGTTAAAAGACTGCAAGAGGAGTTTGCCGTTGAACTAGCAGCCTTACGAGGTCGGGTAGAAGCTCTCGAAGTGCGGACGGCAACCCTGGAAAAACAGCAGTTTTCCACTACAACCCGATTGAATGGAGATGTCTGGTTTAACCTGACGGCAGCAGGTGCCGGACGAGATGTGCTGGCAGAGCGATCGCTGGCAAACCCAAACAACGCCAACGCCGCCCCCACCCGTGTCAACGGCATCCCCACCCGCGTTTTGCGAAATGCCCCCCAAACGACTTTTGGCTATTACACCTTCATCAACTTAACGACCTCTTTTACGGGCAAAGATCAGCTAGTCACTCAACTGGTTTCAGGAAACGGCTTTTCTCCAGCAAACCAGTACGTCTCCGCTGGATATTTCAACTCTTGGGGCACGCCCTTTCTCGATCAAACGGGTGTTGTTACTCCCGGTAGTGTAGCCATTCGCGAATTGTCTTACACCTTTCCTGTGGGCGATAAACTGCGAATTGCCGTCGGTCCGCGCTTGAACTACTACAAGTATTTTGATGGCAATCGGTTTACTTTCTATCTAACCGGAGCCACCAGCTTTAACTCCAACGGCAGTACCTTGCTCAACGCGGTCGATCGCGGTTCCGGTGCCGTCTTGATCTACCCGTTCAACCCTCAGTTCAAATTCACGGTTGCATATCTGGCAGAAAACACGGAGTTCCTCAACCCCTCCATCAATCAAAATGTGCCATTTAACACGTCCAGCAACCCGGCAGAAGGGCTATTTAGAGGAACCAATACGATCTCAACCCAACTCGATTTCACTCCAACTCGTAACTTTACGCTACGGTTGATCTATGCTCGGACTAATCTCAGACCTTATAACGGCTTCATTGGGGGTGCGGCTGGAGAACCATTGCCCTACGGTCTAGCAGACGATGGGTTTGGTGGCACATTGCGAGACTCGACTGCTAACGCATTTTCCGCAAACTTTGACTGGCTCGTAGCTAAAAAATTTGGAGTGTTTGGGCGCTACTCCTACGGCATAACCAATATCAATCCGAGAAATCTGAATCGCGCAGGGGGAGATGTGAGAGTTCAATCGTTTCAGGTGGGATTAGGCTTTCCAGACTTGTTCAAAAAGGGAGCCTTAGGGGTTCTTTCGTTTGTGATGCCGCAGGATTATAAAGCGGGGACTCGGTTTTTGCGGTCTGGGGCGGGCGATGGCGGCATTCAGTATGAAATTGAAGCGTCTTACTACTATCCTTTAACCGATAACTTGGCGTTGGTGCCTGCCTTGTATGCCATTGTCAATCCCAATAACTTTGATGCGAATCCCACGGTTTTTGTAGGAAATCTGCGCGCTCAGTTCAAGTTCTAAGGTACAAATCACGTTCTAATGTACAACTATGGAGGTGCGAATGATTGCAATGATGCCGCTGGTCGTGAATGGCGATCGCCTGAATCAAAGTATTGACGAGTTAGCGGCGATCGGCAAACTAGAAAATGGCGGCGTTTGCCGGATTGCTTTTACTTCCGAAGACTTGCTGGCACGTCAACTTATTCAGTCTTGGATGGTGGATGCAGGCATGACCGTTCGGATGGATGCGGCTGGCAATGTGATTGGTCACTATGCTGGAACCCATACCGATGTAGCGGCATTGGCAACGGGTTCTCATATTGATACGGTGCCTGTAGGGGGGCGATATGATGGCTGCTTGGGCGTACTCGCCGGACTTGAAGTGGTGCGAACCCTCAACGAAAATAAAATTCGCTTAAACCATCCGCTGGAAGTGATTGTGTTTACCGATGAGGAGCGATCGGTGATTGGCTCCAAAACCATGGCAGGGGAAATTAAGGAATCGCCAGAGCACTACTGTCGTTTGGATGGTACGCCGATCCAGCCTTGTTTAGAAAAAATAGGCGGCAACTGGGATCAGATCGCTCAGGCAAAACGCGATCGCGCTGACATTGCAGCTTTTGTGGAACTTCACGTGGAGCAGGGCGGCGTGTTAGAACATCGGGCGGTGCCCTTGGGCGTGGTCACTGGTGTAGTCGGGCAATATCGGTTTGCCGTAGATGTGGTGGGTTGCCCCAACCATGCGGGCACCACCCCGATGCCGATGCGAAAAGATGCCCTGTTTGCCGCCGCTCAGATGGTGGTAGCCATTAATAAAATCGCCGTGGATACTCCAGGGGATCAGGTGGCGACGGTTGGCTTTATGAATGTCTATCCCAATGCGACCAATACCATTCCAGGTCAAGTAAATTTTCGGATTGACCTGCGCGATTTATCTCAGCAAAATTTGGAGTCTTTAAAAGAGCAGATTGAGGTGCAAATTCGGGCGATCGCGGCAGAAACCAACACCAAAATCACCATACGCCAAACCTTGCACATTTTGCCGACACTCGCCGCAGCGCCCATCATGGACGTGATCGAAGAAGTCTGTCAGGAAATGCATCTGGGCTACACCCACCTACCCAGCCGCGCCGGACACGATGCCCAAGAAATTGGGCGCATCACCGACATGGGCATGATCTTTGTCCCCAGCCGCGCCGGGATCAGCCATTCTCAAGATGAATACACCACTCCCGAAGAATGCACCCAAGGCGCGAATGTTCTGCTAAAAACCTTCTTGAAACTCGATCGCCTCTACGACTAAAGGCAGAATGGCGAGGGACGAACTCAAAAAACACTTATCCTTTCAGAGCGGCTAGGAGCACATTTAGAAACTTGTCTACACTAGGATTTGCGACTAGGTGGGCGTAGCGGATCGCCACTTGCCGGAGATTTTTGTGGTCGGCAAACCAGGTGGGCGTGGGAAAAATCCGAAAGGGGGAGCGCAGCACGGTTTTTTGAGGATGGTCAAACAGGTAGGAATTATGCACCACGCCCCGCCCTGAGCGGATGTCTTCTAAAGAATTGCCAGGAAATGCGCCCCAAGTTGCTCCAGCCAGCATAAACATCATGCCTGTCCAAACGTTGATGCCGATCGCGCCATAGTGTAGCTGAGCGATCGCCTGGTCTAGTTCAGCCCTACAGCGCCTTTGGGTTTTCCGATCAATCAGCAGCACGCAGGATAAATTGCCCCAGATTGAGTCATTCACAAACGGAACGGCTTTTGCCAAGAACTCTTTTGCATTGGCGGCTTCCAACGTGACTTCTGCCAGCACACCGCAAAAAGCTTCGGTTTGCAACGCATATTCATCAGCGTTTGGCGGCACATTGGGGATCACCGTCCAGGGAAGGCTGTCTTTGGTGGGGGTTCCGAGGGCGATCGCTTGGGGATAGTGCGCCAAAAATGCCTGATAGCGATCGGGGGCACCGGGGTAGTAGGCTTTACGCGGCGGAATAGCGGCAAGTGCTTGGTGCAAGTGGTGCAAAAACTCATCTCGTTGCTGCCAACCGCTAGCCGTGATCACCACTTTTGCCGCGACGCAGTTGAAGCTAGCATTATGGGCAACCATGCTGGCAACCTGTCGGGCTTGAAAAGCAATATCACCCGTAGACCAGTTTCCTGGGACGATTAAAATGGGAGTGACGCAGCCTAACTCCGAGGTAATGGGTTTAGTGAGTGCGGGATTATGAGCCGATTTGCGCCGCTGTTGTTCCTGCAAAGTGCTACCCCAAACGATCGCGTCGTGGGTATGGTGCGACCCCGTAATGTGGATGGTTTCAATCTGGGAATGTTGACACAGATAGCGTCCCAATTCTGCATCGCCATAGACGATCGCCAAAAAACCAGCTTGAATCAATGGCTGCAAGGCTTTTTCTAAAAATTCACCCCCATAAGCGTTGATTGGGTTCATCTTCAGCAGAACGACTTGATTCTCGGCAAATAGTTTATGCAGGCTATCCAATACGGCGATCGCGGAAACATTTCCCGCCCCTAACACCAGCGAAACCGCACCGGACTGGGGCTTTCGATCGCGTCGATAAATTTTTCCTTGCGTGGCAGGCTGATTAGGTTCTAGCCATATTTCACCATTGAAGCCCAACCACATCAACCGATCCAGCCAATTGTCGGGAAATACCTGAGCCACTAGCTGTCCATCTGGGCGAGAGGCGATCGCGATGGGCTGTCTGCATCCGTTCGCTTCCAGGGTTTTGATCAACCCTTGCAAGGTCAACAGAGTTGCCACAGGTCCCGTTAGCCAGTCTTCGCCTGCTAAGGATGAATTGGGATCGATGCCTTTGGCAGTGTTTGCCGCGATCGCCCAAGGTGCCGACACCGCCATTACACCCGTCACGCAGTCCCGCAAATAGATAATGCGGTCTGCAATGGACGTGTTGACCCAAACTGGTTGATGGCTGACCAAGGTAGCGATCGCTTGCTCCACCTGATTAATCGGCGTGGCGGGAGGAGCAATTGGAGTTGCAGAGCAATCAATCAAAATGTTAAACTGTTAACTTTGGGAGGCGATCGCAGAATCAAAATTCAGGAAATACCCCTATTGAACACCAATTCAAATAAAGGATGCGACAGATCTAAAGTTGAGACCGTGCCTGAGTAAAGCTTCTACCATTCAAAACTCAAAACTCAAAACTCAAAACTCAAAACCGCATAACATCCGCACTTCCAAGGACAGTTTATTATGCAACGCCTCAAATTATCGAGCTTCGAGCCAGTGCGATCGCACTGGCTCCCTCAAATCATTTTTTCTAACCCTACCCTTCGCCCTTAAACCAATTCGCCTTGAGCCACCCAAATCACTTTGCCACCCACGGATACTTCAATCCTGGCGTTTGTTTTTTCTGCCTTGATCAAAATTAAGGAGGGTCTACCCATTTCGTAGCCTTGCTCAACCCGTGCCTCAACCGTCGGCGTTCCCAAGTATTCATACTGCGCGAGATACCCTGCAAAACAGCCATTGGCGCTACCGGTTGCCGGATCTTCAGGAATGCCGAGAGCGGGGGCAAACATTCGGGCGCTAAAGTGATTGGCGGGATGGCGAACCTCTGGACAAAAACAAAAAATCATCTTCGCTTCAAGCGAGTCGAATAGAGCCGACACGCGATCGCGATTAACCTGAATCCGCTGCAACGCCTCCAAAGTTTTGAGTGGCACAATAAGAAACGGAACACCCGTGGAGACTTCTTGAGTTGGAAAGCGGGAATCGATATCGCTGATGTTTAGACTCAGAATGGAGGCGATCGCGTCGGGCGAAACTTTTTCACCAAAAACAGGCGGATTTTGTTTCATCCAAAGGAGATCCGGCAAACCCTTTTCATAAATAATCTGCACCGGAATTTGCCCCACCGTAAGATTCAAAATCACCGTTTCCACGGCTTGTTGAATCACCCGTTGCTGCAAAACAAACGCTGTTCCCAAAGTTGGATGTCCGGCAAACGGCAACTCCTGCACGGGCGTAAAAATCCGTACCGAATAGCCGCCTGCTTCTGGCTCCGGCGACGTGATAAACGTCGTTTCGGAAAAGTTAAGTTCCTTGGCAATCTGCTGCATTTCTGCCGGAGAAAGATCGCCCGCCTGCGGAAAAACCGCCAGTTGATTCCCTGCATACTTCGTTTCTGCAAACACATCCACAATGTAAAAAGGCTGATTCATGGTTAAGTTTTGAGTTTTAAGTTTTGTTAGCGTCAGCGGCGCTTTGCGCTTTTGAGTTTTGTAAGTCCTTCGGACTGGCTTTGCCCACGCGTAGCGTCTCCGCAGGAGATATTTTGAGTTCGTCATTCGTCAAATATCCAAGCGCTTCGTCGCACCATTCAATCCAGTCGATTTCATAGCGGATGCCACGCCGCAAGGTGAGGTAGGGGAAGGTTTGTTCATCAGAAAGGCGATCGCGGTCAGCAAAAAACTGCTGTTCAATCTGGTGATAGTTTGCCAATGTTTCAGTATGAATCTGACGATGGCGCTGAATTTCTTGGCGAATGGGTTCTGTGCCGACGATCGCCCCCGCAAACACTTTCACCAAAAGCTCTTCTTTGACTGCGCTCACATCACAAGGCTGGCTGGCCCACGCCACGAACTTTTGCCGCCCCAAATCGGTGATGCTATACAGCTTTTTATCCGGGCGACCCCTCTGGGGAATGGCTTCGACAGTGACCCAGGCTTGTGCCTCTAGCTTGGCAAGTTCTCGATAAATTTGTTGGTGGGTGGCTTTCCAAAAGCTGCCCACGGAGCCAGTAAAGGTTTTGGTCAAGTCATAGCCTGTAAAGGGACAGTCCAGTAAAAGCGCAAGAATCGCGTGGGCGAGTGCCATTTTTTTTAGCCAACCGCAAAATGATATGCAACTATTGACATATGCAATTGATCGCATATGATCCAATCAAGTAGCGCAACTAATTGCATATTGTACCTTCCGTAGAGCCATTGACTGCTCCTGCGTGAACCAATCTATTCAAAGCGATCGCCCCTAATTTTTTCAGTTTTCCTGCTTTTCTGACCTATCTTCCCTCACCCTCGGAGCCTTCATCATGACCACTACACTTCGACCCGTTCACACTCCCGCCTGGGCAACTGCGGTTCTTCAACCCGCTCAAGAATTTGCACCCACCTCTCTGACTGTTTTATCTGGTGCTATTCCCGCTGGGCTGCGCGGTTCGCTCTACCGCAACGGTCCCGCCACCCTAGAACGCGGCGGGCAACGCATGGGGCACTGGTTTGATGGCGATGGCGGTATTTTGGGGGTTCACTTGACTGAGGCAGGTGCGATCGGGGTCTATCGCTACGTGCAAACGGCAGGATATCAACTCGAAGAAAAGGCAGGACGGCTCATCTTAGCGGGCTATGGCAGGGTGCCGACGGGCGCATTTTGGCAGCGATTTAACAAGGATGTGAAAAACGTCGCCAATACTTCTGTGTTGGCACTGCCTGATAAGCTGCTGGCGCTTTGGGAAGGCGGCGAACCGTATGCTCTGACGCTAGATACTTTGGAAACGATCGGCTTAGATAATTTAGATGGATTAGCACAGCAGCCCTATTCGGCTCATCCAAAACGCGATCCAAGAACGGGCGCTATTTTTAACTTTGGGGTGAGTGCGGGCGCAAAAAGCTCTTTAAATATTTATCGCAGCGATGCTAGCGGCAAGATTCAGCAGCAAAACGCGATTCCGCTGAGTGGGCTACCCATGATTCATGACTTTGCGATCGCCGGAAAATACTTAATCTTTTGCATTCCCCCGGTTCGCGTCAATATTCTGCCCCTGATTGCCCGACTCAAAAGCTATAGTGAGGCGCTTTTGTGGCAGCCGGATAAAGGCACCGAAATTTTGGTAGTCGATCAGGAAACGCTGGCAGTCGTGAGCAGAACGACTACCGAACCTTGGTATCAATGGCATTTTGGCAACGGCTATGAACTTTCTGATGGCTCGATCGCGATTGAAATTTGCCGCTACCCAGACTTTCAAACCAATCAGCGCTTAAAGGAAATCTCCACTGGTTCAGTTCAAACGGCTGCGGTGGCGACCCTGTGGCAACTGCGGCTTGATCCGCTCTCCGGCAAGGTGTTGGCAAATCAGCCCGTACTAGACCGAAGCTGTGAGTTTCCGGTCACTCAACCGCAAGAGGTGGGGCAACTCTCTCGATACACCTATCTTTCCGTTCACCGCCAAACAACGGATCTGCAAAGCGAAGTGTATGACGCGATCGCTTGCTTTGATCATCAGACTGGGACTTTAACCGAATCAAATTTGGGCGACCAGCGCTATCCGATGGAGCCAATCTATGCGCCGGATGCTCAGAATCCTGACCGGGGCTGGATCTTAACCGTTGTGTATGACGCTGCCAGCAATACGAGTGAAGTGTGGATGTTTGATGCAGCGCATCTAGAGGATGAACCCGTGTGTCGCTTGGCACTGCCGGCGATCGTGCCCCTTGGCTTTCACGGTACTTGGAAACCCGCGTCGTGAAAAACAGTGCCGTTAAAATGATATATAGAATACCCACATCCGAGAAAAACTATCACCCTGAATAAAAGATTTATTCAAATCCAGTGTTGTGTTGAACTTCAGTAAGTATCGATTGATACGATAGACATCTCTCAGTGGACAAGGCTAGGATGCCAATCATAAGCGCATCACCGTATTGAAGCGGTTTTTAGACCTGATTGGCACCCTTTCACCTCATCTATTAACGAGAATCACTATGAAATTCCAACACCTATCCGTCGTTGCAACTCTGGCTATTTCTGCGATCGCGGGCATTAGCATAGCTCAGTCTGCTTCTGCTGGCGAACTGGTTAAAAACGGTAGCTTTGAAAGCACCCCTACCCCACTCAATAATGGTAGTTGGTCAACCTACAACGCGATCGAAGGCTGGAAAGCAACCGATGGCGGCAAAATCGAAATTCAACGGGGTGCTGCGGGCAAAGCCTTCGATGGCAGCAACCTGCTTGAACTAGACAGCCATTCCTACAACAAAAATGCATCGGTCTTAGGGGTATTCCAAGATTTGGTTACTGAGATTGGTAAAACCTACACCCTGTCCTTTGCTTATTCTGCCCGTCCTGGCACCGCTGCGGCTCAAAACAACTTCAGCGTTTTGTTTGGCGATGGCTTCAAGCAAACCGTTCAAGGAAGCCAAGGTCAAAACCAAACTCTTTGGAACAACTTCACCACTAATGTGACGGCTACCAGCGCTCTAACCCGCTTACAGTTCAACTACGAAGGAACTCGTGACACGCTGGGTGCTTATATTGATAACGTCGGTGTTGCTTCCTCAGCAGAAGCTGTTCCTGAACCTACCACCATGGTAGGTATGGCGTTAGCGGGTATGGCTGTGGCATACCGCAAGAAGTTGGCAATGCGCAAGCAGTCTGCATAATTGCTGAAAGCCTTCTAGCAGTTTTTGATTTCAACTTAAAAATCTTTTTTGCGGGCGGTCTTATGACCGCCCGCAAACTTCTTTAAAGTTGGTTCATGCCCAAGGTGAAGTATTTGAAGTATTTTCTAAATCTTCTACAACTTTGGGTTTGAGCTTCTCGAATTCTGCTTGGAGCAAGTTTTTGGTCATACTGGGTTGCCCAACGGAAGGCGAAGACTGGCTAACGATAGCCCATTGCTTTAGTAAAGAACATTGAGCAGGATGAATCGTAATTGTAATCACATGAGCACATCGGGTCGGATCTTCTAAAGCGAATAGTAATACTTGGTATTGCCCGTTTTCACCCATCAAGCGCAGCATTTCTCGCCCAAATGGAGTTTTTACATCGAGATAACAGCGGAGCCATCGAGGTCCTTGCTGTTGGCTATGGAAGCGATTATAGATTGCCGTCAGCCACAACACCATGGGATGAGGTGACATGGAACAGAGAAAATTTTTGTAGATACGGTTATAAATTCGATTGACTTGCAGGCTATGAATTTCCTTTTGGGGTAGCATGACCCAAACCGCTGGCATACTTTCCTTACCCGCCGCAAGAATTTGAGGAAACACAATTTGAGCAACAGGCTTATCTTTGGGCCACGTTGCATGAGCGGCAATATCGCCGGATGGTGTGGGGGTAACAGGGCGCGATCGCTCTTCACTCGGTTTTTTTTTCGCTAGGGCTTCACCAATACGCGTCCCAATTTGATGATTGGAACTGTAGCGCTGTTCTAGTGGCTCAAGGGCTTTCAAAATTTCGGCGATCGATTGGGGGCGATTCGCCGACTTTTTCTCCAAACATCCCATCACCAGTTTCTCTAAAGCATTAGGCACTTTCAAGCTAGGATTAACCGACTTAAAAGCACGGGGCTGTTTAGAGTGGTGCGCTTTATACCAAGCACCAAAAGTGTGGGTTTCTGCTTGTAGGGGCATTCTGCCCGTTAGCATCTCAAACATCATAATGCCAAGGCTATATATGTCTGAGCGAGAATCTAAATCTTGCCCCTCCATCTGCTCAGGAGAGCAATAGGGCAAGGTTCCCATAAAAGAACTGGTTTGCCCACCGTCTTCTTGAAGCAACTTGGCAATGCCAAAGTCTAAAATCTTAACCAGTTCACCTAAAAGTGCATTTTGGCTCACCAAAATATTGCTGGGTTTGATATCCCGGTGAATGATGGGGCACAGTTGACCATCTCTTACAATGCCTTGATGGGCGCATTGCAGCCCCAAGCAAATTTGACGAGCAAGGCGCAGAAACCGAGGGAGTAGCAAAGTCTCTGTGCTAATGATTTCGCTGAGGCTTGACCCTTGAAGAAATTCCATCACATAAAAGGGCACATCGTCTTCGTTAATGCCATAGTCGGTCACTCGAACGATATGGATGCTCTTTTGCCCCAGTTGGGCGCAGGTTTGAGCTTCAAATTTGAAGCGATCGCGTAAGTTGGGGTTAACTATCAGCGATTGAGACAAGAACTTAACGGCAATGACTCCGCCCAGCAAAACATCTTCAGCCCGGTACACTCGCCCCATAGCCCCTTTTCCTACCAGTTCAACCAACTGGTAGCGGTTGGAAAGTAAGTGTCCGATGTGGGGATCTGTGGTCATAGGAGCAGCCAATGGTGCGAACCTCGCCCTAAAATCAAGTGATGAAAAAATAGCTTCACTGTAGCTGATAAAAAAGATGATTGGTCTTGAGCTACCTAAATGGAAAAATCAAAAATCAGGCAACCGTTCAATCAGACAGCTAGATGAAATGCACCCTGTCTGATAGTAATCCCGTAAGCAAGTAAAATATCTCATTCTGACAGTTTTTTTGACCGGTGATCGCGCATTCTTTCGCTTCGAGTGGCTTACTCTAACTGCTGTTCCAGAGTTGCTTCCATCGTACTGGTCAAATAATGCCCCGCCATGATGCCGCTGGAGAGGTAATATTTGTTTTCTTCAACGCGATACATCGTTTCAAATCCGCTGCGTCGCTGGCGATCGCCCAATACCCAATATCGCTGCACAATCGACTCTTGAGCAACCCACCCTTCTCCTTCCACCCGTCCTAATAAGCTGTGTTGTAACACAAACGTATATTGTCGTTCGCCCGCATCTAACCGCCCTCGATACTGAAGTGCAATCTCTTCGCGGTCACTATTTGGAAATGTTAACTTTGTCACCATGGTGAACCAGTAGTCATCTCGGCTCCAGCCCACCAAGGTTTTACCGAGTACTGGAATTGGCATACCGTTTCGCTCTAGCCAGTGCCCCCGCATTGTCCAGCGTCCTGGCTGTATTAAAAAGGTATGAGCCACAACGTTACTTCCTCGGTTTAACGGCAAATGAAGGGCTGGTTTTATCGGCGATCGATGCCATCACGCATCTACAACACTAACAGGTCGATTAAAAAAGTGAAATGGCGAACTCAAAACTCAAAATATCTCCTACCCTTCGGGAAGCTAAAGCTACGGAGATGCTTCGCGTGGGCAAAGCCAGTCCGAAGGACTTACAAAACTCAAAATATCTCCTGCGGAGACGCTACGCGAACAAAACTCAAAACTCAAAACTCTGATGAATTTCGCCGAGGAGGACAGGGTGCTGCGCTCCAGTGACGGCGGGGAGATTACCGGGGATCTCGTGTAAGCGCCAGTATGCCAGAACTGCAAAAGCGATCGCTTCTTTAAAATCGGCATTCATGCCCACATCATCGGTTGTTAATACAGGAATCGGGTTGAGTCGGGTTTGAAGCTGCTGTTTGAGATAGTGGTTTTTGCTGCCACCGCCACACAGCAAAATGCGATCGGGCAGATGAGGTAAAAAAGTTTGGTAGCTGTGGGCAATAGATGCAGCAGTCAGTTCAGTTAGAGTTGCCATAATGTCTGCCGGTTTAATCATGCCAGCAGTGCCACAATCGGCAAGACAGTGATTCAAATAGTCCACCCCAAACAGTTCTCGCCCAGTCGATTTGGGCGGCGGCTGGTGGAAAAAAGGATGTTGAAGCCACTGGTAGACTAGCGACTGATTGATTTGCCCAGTTGCCGCCCAGTTGCCGTTGTAGTCGTAGGTTTTGGCTCCTTGGCTCAGATGTTGCACTGCCAGATCGAGCAAGCTATTGCCGGGTCCCGTATCCCAGCCTAAAACCCCTGCTTGCCAGTCTTTTTGAGGATTAACCGCAGGCAGATAGGTCAAGTTTCCAATGCCGCCGATGTTTTGAATACAGCTTGATTGATGGGGATGCCCAAATAAGCAGGCATCAATTTTGGAAACTATGGGCGCACCCTGCCCGCCCGCCGCAATATCTGCCGCCCGAAAGTTGCTGATAGTGGTGATGCCGGTGTAATGGGCGATCGCGTCTCCTCTTCCCAGTTGCAAACTATAGCCAAGACGGCTAAGAGCCGGGGACAGGAAGCGATCATCTTGTGTGACTCGCCATTCATCATTTTTTGCGGGGCGATGAAAGACGGTTTGCCCGTGAGATCCAATCAGTTCGGCAGCCGGGTGCTTGGCTTGAATGCGAAGGGCGGCTGCGGCGAAACAGTGGGCGATCGCGTCATCTAGGGCTGCCAAATCGGCGATCGGCAATGCGGCACCCGCACACACCGCCAAAATCTGTTCGCGTAGGGCAATTGGGTAGGCAATAGTTTCACCGGCTAGCAGGGTCACTTGCAAATCTGTGGTAGCGCCAGAAATATCAACCAGCGCTGCATCAATTCCATCCACCGAAGTGCCGCTAATTAAACCAATTACACGCATAGAAAACCCCACGCTAAGAGCTAGAGATTAGACTACTCTGCGTAGGAAATGCAAGTCTTGCGGTAACGGGAATCCGAAGCACTTTATGGTGAGTTTAAGTCAATCTAACTTTATCGAGACGAAGGCAGCAGGCTCTCACCGAAAGTCTGATTGCCGCATTCAGATGCCGCCTATGGAATCGAAGCGCTATCATAAAAGCTATTGATAAAACTTGTAACAAATTATCAATGATTGTTTCTCATTCCAATTTTGCCAAGATTAAAGCTTCAGTCATAGAGAAGGTGTTCTTTGGTCATGAGCCGACCCCTGAACTCATTGCTATCTTGCTGGTTTATTTCGTGCAGGGCATTTTAGGCTTAGCGCGATTAGCCGTCAGTTTTTTCCTCAAAGATGATCTGGGTTTGGGTCCGGTTGAAGTGTCTGCTTTGGTTGGGGTGGCGGCACTTCCTTGGATGGTTAAGCCGCTGTTTGGTTTCATCTCAGATGGATTGCCAATTTTTGGCTATCGTCGTCGCCCTTATCTCATCCTGTCTGGGCTAGTGGGAGCATTAGCCTGGGTCGCAATGGCAACGATGGTGAATACGCCCCTAGCCGCAACAGTGGCGATCGCGGCAAGTTCACTTTCGGTCGCCTTCAGCGATGTGATTGTCGATTCCCTCGTAGTTGAGCGCGCACGTAAAGAATCCGTGGGCAAAGCCGGATCTTTGCAATCGCTTTCTTGGGGGGCTTCTGCGGCAGGTGGCTTAATGACGGCTTACTTGAGTGGCTATTTACTAGAGCATTTCACCACCCGTACTGTTTTTGCCATTACGGCGATCTTTCCGTTAATTGTCTCCTGTGTTGCCTGGATTATTGCTGAAACTCCAGTTGCCGAGCGCATGGATTGGGGAGCGGTCAAGCATCAGCTTCAACAGTTGCGGCAGGCATTGAGTCAAAAATCTATCTGGATGCCCACGGCATTTTTGTTTGTTTGGCAGGCAATGCCCACCGCCGAATCTGCTTTTTTCTTCTTCACCACTAATGAACTGAAGTTTGCCCCAGAGTTTTTAGGGCGAGTGCGCTTGGTGACTAGCTTGGCATCCCTGATTGGGGTATGGGTCTTTCAGCGCTTTCTAAAAAATGTTCCCTTTCGGATCATTTTTGGCTGGTCAACCGTGATTTCAGCCGCACTAGGGATGACCACCTTACTGCTTGTGACTCACGCCAACCGCAGCTTAGGTATCAGCGACCAATGGTTTAGCTTAGGAGACAACCTGATTTTGACGGTCATGGGGCAAATTGCTTTCATGCCCGTTCTGGTTCTGGCTGCGCGGCTTTGTCCTCCTGGTATAGAAGCTACTTTGTTTGCGTTGCTCATGTCGGTCGTCAATTTAGCGGGGTTGGTTTCCTATGAGTCTGGCGCGCTCTTGATGCACAAGCTGGGTATTACGGAAAGTAATTTTACGAATTTGGCACTGCTGATTGTGATTGCCAATCTCACAACCCTACTGCCATTACCGCTGCTCGGATGGTTGCCCTCTAGTGAAGAGATGCCCGAAGACTCCTATGATCATCAACCTCCGGCAACATTAGAGCTAGATTCAGGTGCCTCCAAGCATCTTGCCCAACCTTTTCTGCCTGACCTGATGACGGAATTGATTGTGCAGTCACGCGAACCCGAACCTGTAGAGGAATAATATGACGAGTGTTGAACTGAATCCGCCTGTTTTGGAAAAGTCATATCGGCGGGAAGATTGGCAGCGGGGCTACAATTCCTTAGCACAAGAATTTGATTACTGGATTGATGAGATTGATGGAGAAATTCCAGCCGATCTGCAAGGGACTTTGTTTCGGAATGGTCCTGGGTTGCTGGATGTGAACGGCGAACCAATTCACCACCCGTTTGATGGCGATGGGATGATTTGCGCGATCGCCTTTCAAAATGGACGCGCCCACTTTCGCAATCGCTTTGTTAAAACTGAAGGCTATTTGGCAGAACAAGCCGCCGGGAAAATTTTATATCGCGGCGTGTTTGGCACCGATAAGCCGGGGGGCTGGATGGCAAACTTGTTCGATGTTCGCCTAAAAAATATTGCGAATACCAACATTTTATATTGGGGCGGTAAGCTGCGGGCACTGTGGGAAGCGGCTGAACCTCATGCCCTCGATCCCCACACCCTCGATACATTGGGTTTGGATTATTTAGACGGTGTATTGAAACCCGGTGATGCGTTTGCCGCCCATCCTCGCATTGATCCTAATTGTGGAGGCGATGGTGGTGCGCGCCTAGTGAACTTCTCGATCAAGCCTGGATTGTCGTCCACTATTACCCTGTATGAATTTGCCCCGGATGGTAAACTACTGCAAAAGTATGCTCACTCCACTCCCGGTTTTGCATTTATCCATGATTTTGCCATTACGCCTCACTACTGCATCTTTTTTCAAAATCCTGTCACCTTTAATCCCCTCAACTTTTTGGCAGGAACTCGCTCAGCCGCCGAATGCATTCAGTTTCACCCTGAGAAGCCAACCAAGATTGTAGTGATTCCCCGGAAAGGAGCAAAAAGCAGTGAAGCCGCTCCACTGCAAGCATCTCGCACGTTTGAAACGCTTTCTGGCTTTGTTTTCCATCATGCCAATGCCTTTGAACAGGGTAACGAAGTGGTGATTGATTCGGTGTGCTACGAAGAATTACCTGCGGTGGAGCCAGAGGGGGATTTTCGGCAAACTAATTTTGACGCGATCGCACCGGGTCATCTGTGGCGTTTTCGAGTCAATTTGCAAACGGGAGTTGTCGGTCGCGAATTGTTAGAAGAGCGCTGCTGTGAGTTTCCGGTGGTGCATCCCGCAAAAGTGGGGCGATCGCACCGCTATGCTTATCTGGGTGCTGCCCATGCGCCGACGGGGAATGCACCACTTCAGGCGGTGATTAAAGTAGATACGCACTCTGGCGATTCCCGTGAGGGAGCCGCTTTGCGGAATCGCGCCTTTTGGAGTGCAGCACCTTGGGGCTATGTCGGTGAACCGATCTTTGTCCCTCGCAGCGGTATATCTGACCCGCCCGGCGCTGAAGACGATGGCTGGGTATTGGTGATGGCATTTGATTCCAGCCGCGATCGCTCTGATCTGGTGATCTTGGATGCTCATGACCTCAGCCAAGTTGCCCGTTTACATTTGAAGCACCATGTTCCCTATGGACTCCACGGCAGCTTCACTTCTGAGTGCTTTTTGTAAGCCATTCGTCATGAATGGATCGATTCATCGATCGCAGTCTAAAAAATCCGCTCCGCAACTCTTAGCTTTGCCGATCGCGCTCTGACATTCTCTCGAATTTCATCCTCTCCGGCAATAATTGGCTTTTTGGTCAACACCTTGAGTAGCGGCGATTCTTTTAACCGATGCTTAACAATGCGATCTTCCAAACTGTGAAAGCTGATGACAACCAATCTGCCAGCAGGATTCAACCAGGTAGGCGCGGTTTGCACCAAGGTTTCTAACACGTCTAGCTCACGGTTGACGGCAATCCGCAGCGCTTGAAAGGTGCGCGTAGCAGGATGAATCCGTCCATGACGATAGGAAGGAGGCACAGCGTAGAAAATCGCGTCTGTCAGTTCTTTCGTCGTTGTAAATGGGCGATTTTCGACAATGCGACGAGCAATTTTACGAGATAAGCGCTCTTCGCCGTAGGTGTAAATTAGGTTTGCCAGGTCAGTTTCATCCCAATGATTGACAATTTCGGCAGCGGTCAATTCTTGCGTTTGATCCATTCGCATATCCAGCGGTGCCTCTTGCCGAAAGCTAAAGCCGCGATCGCCCACATCTAACTGAGCGGAACTCACGCCCAAATCTGCCAAAATGCCGTCAAACTTAGAATCACCAGGATTGAAACTGGCAAAGTTCGTGTGGTGAAACTGAACGCGATCGCCATATTCAGCCAAGGTCAACTTTGCTGCCGCGATCGCTCGTTCATCTTGATCTAGCGCCGTTATTTTCACATCTGCGGCGGCATCCAAAATCAAGCGGCTGTGCCCACCCCCGCCCACCGTAGCATCTAAATAATGCCCCCCCGCTTGCACATTCAACCCTGTTACTACTTCCGGTTGCAACACTGGAATATGAATAAATGGAGGATTTATATCGTCATCAGTCATTTCAGAATTCACGTTATTTCACGAAGTATTGAACTGAACTTATCGTTAATTGCTTCAAAGCATAGGATGACTTCGGTGCATTTCCGCCCTTTCTAAAGCAAATCCATCCATATAATAAAGAAGTGTCACAGAGACGGACGCAGACTCCTCCATTGAGGTTCTGCTACGGCTCAAGACCTGCCGAATCGATCGCTAGGGGAGACTGCTCGTTTATGTCAATGATTGAGACCAAAACCGAACCCATGGTCATTAACATGGGTCCTCACCATCCTGCCAGCCACGGATGCTTCCGGTTGGTTGTGACGTTGGATGGCGAGAATGTGATCGATTGCGAACCCGTATTGGGCTACTTGCATCGCGGCATGGAGAAAATTGCCGAAAACCGCACCAACCTGATGTATGTGCCCTATACCAGCCGCTGGGATTATTACGGCGGGATGTTTAATGAAGCGGTAACCGTCAACGCCGTAGAAAAACTGGCAAAGGTGCCTGTGCCTAAACGCGCCAGCTACATTCGCGTGATTATGCTGGAACTAGGGCGCTTGGTGAATCACTTGCTGTGGCTCGGTCCATTCGTGGCAGATATTGGCGCGCAAACGCCCTTTTTCTACACCCTGCGCGATCGCGAAATGATTTTGGATTTGTATGAAGCGGCAACCGGCTACCGCATGATCAACCACAACTATTTCCGCATTGGCGGCGTGGCGGCAGATTTGCCTTACGGCTGGGTGGATAAGTGCCAAGAATTTGCCGATTACATGATGCCCGTGATCGACGAGTATGAAAAACTGATCACTAACAACCCGATTTTTATCCGTCGGGTAGAAGGTGTAGGCACTCTCAGCCGCGAAGATGCGATTAACTGGGGTTGTTCTGGTCCTATGTTACGGGCTTCTGGCGTGAAGTGGGATTTGCGAAAAGTGGATCACTACGAATGTTACGACGACTTTGATTGGGATGTGGTGTGGGCAACCGAAGGCGACTGCCTTGCCCGGTACGTCGTGCGAATGCAAGAAATGCGCGAATCCGTCAAAATCATCCAACAGGCTTTGAAGGGGTTGCCCGGTGGAGCTTACGAAAACCTGGAAGCAAAACGCATTTCTGCGGGCAAAAAATCGGAATGGGATGGTGCAGACTACCAATACATCAGCAAAAAGGTTGCCCCCACCTTCAAAATTCCCGCTGGGGAACACTATGTGCGGATCGAAGCGGGTCGCGGCGAAATGGGGATTTTCATCATGGGCAATGATAATGTCTTCCCGTGGCGCTGGAAGATCCGTCCGGCAGATTTCAACAACCTTCAGGTGTTGCCCAACCTGTTGAAGGGACGCAAAGTCGCCGACATTTTTGTGATTTTGGGCAGTGTGGATGTGGTGATGGGATCGGTCGATCGCTAATTCCGTCCATCACCGTACTTTTTTACGAATTGGGGTGGCAGGTGCCGCCCCTTTTTCATAGGTAGGTCGGCTCAAAATCCGAAAGTACAACGCTTTGCTGTCGCTTTCGAGTAAGCACAAGTAGGAGAAATTTTGCCAGCCTTTTTGCGTCATCAAGCGACCATTGCCCATCACTTCCGTGCTGATGAATTGGCTACCGACTTTAGTTTCAAAGCGATCGCGGCGAGCTTTGGCATCATCAATTAGCTGAATTTGACGAATTTCCTTCACCTCGCGATACAGTTCACGAGCATAGGTCTGGCAACTTTGCACGGTGGGATCAGCGGTCGGATTTGGAGCTTGAGCGATCGCTAAGTTGGGCAATAAGACAGCGGCAAAACAGGGTATCAAAAAAAGTTTACGGTTCATCACGCAGTTTGCAATCGAAACGGGGTGCAAAATATACCGCTCTGTTTTAACGCATTTTGAGGTGCTTGGAAGGAAACTCATGATCTCGTTGCCCAATTGTCTGGCGATCGCCGTATGCTAGTGGGTGAACCGTGAATTAGGACATTTCCAATGGCAGATCCCATTACACCCGAAGTGAGCCAACGCATTTGTACTCATATGAATGATGACCACGCTGAGGCTGTAGTCATGTATGCCCAAGTGTATGGCAATTTGCCCGAAGCCACTGTCGCAAAAATCGCTTTCATTGACCCCGAAGGGATGAATCTAGATACACAAGTCAACGGGGTCAATACTTCTATCCGCATCCCCTTTGACCATGTTTTACAAGACTCTGAAGATGCTCATCAAACGTTGATTGCTATGGTCAAACAGGCGAGGCAGCAGGCAAAAAATTCCTAGATGAGCCGATTAGGACGGGTGGCAGGTTTTGGGGGGCGGGTTTTAGAATTCTGAATGTCCGCGCCTCTTTTTTCAAACTTGTTTAAAAGCAGGAGACCCGGAGTCTACGCCTACCGTAAGCATCCCGTATTGCTGCTACCTTCCGGTCCTGACAAAATTTGGGCGTTGCGATCGCATAGATCCGAGTCAAGTTCCACAATAGCATTTTTCAGTGCATTTGTTATGAAAGCGATCGCGATTGCTTCACCAGCAAGCTGCCGCTGTTTGACGAATTCTATTGTTTTTAATGTTCAAAAATATTTTGATATTGCAACAAATCAAGAGCCGCGATCGTGGGTAAACATCGGAAGCAATCTTGCGCCAGTTGCCAACGCTCTTCGCGCTCCAGCATGGCAATCAGCTTTTCACGAGCGCTGATCAAATAACGAACATCATTTGCAGCATAGCGGAGTTGCTCATTGGATAGATTGGCAGCATTGCCCCAATCAGAACTTTGAGCGCTTTTGTCTAGCTCTACCTTTTCTAGCTCCATCACCAAATCTTTCAGCCCATGTTTGGGAGCATAGGTACGCGCTAATTTGCTAGCAATCTTGGTACAAAAGATCGGTTGAACATAAATATCCAGATGGTGACGTAGAGTCGTGATATCAAATCGCGCAAAGTGAAAAATTTTCACCCC
This sequence comes from Leptolyngbyaceae cyanobacterium, assembly GCA_041752515.1. Taxonomy (GTDB): domain Bacteria; phylum Cyanobacteriota; class Cyanobacteriia; order Leptolyngbyales; family Leptolyngbyaceae; genus ULC077BIN1. The sequence continues at coordinate 40,396 of JBGSWI010000103.1, forward strand.
GTTGGCAGATTCTAGGAGACGCTTTAAATGGGGCGCTGATGTTTGCCCACGCTGAATTCTCACCACGGTAACTTGATCACTACAATCACATAGCTGTACCAAACACAGGCGATCGCGCTGCGGATTTAGCCCCATAGTTTCTGTATCTACCGCGATCGCTGGGGCAGATAAATATTCAGTTAACTGCTCCTGAGTGAGGTCGCGATCGCAAATCTGGAAATCCTGTAGCGTCATATCAATAGTGCAATAGGGTACAGGTTATAGGGTACAGGGTTTGCGCTCCCTATTCTCTATACTCTGCACCCTATTGCTTGTTTGCTAAGCTCAACTCGCCAAGTATTCACGCACTCGCGCTTTGCGACGACGCAGATGATCTAACGCCTGACGTTCAAGCTGGCGAACTCTTTCGCGGCTAATGCTCATGCGCTCGCCCACTTTTGCCAACGACAACTCATGACCATCTTCTAACCCAAACCGTAGGGCGATTACTTCGCGCTGCTGGGGGGTCAGGTCTGCCATCAAAGTTGCCAGATCTTGACGCAAGGATTCTTGCGCCATGTAGGTTTCAGGCGAAGGACCATCATCTTCTAGTAAATCTTGCAGTTCAGTATCTTGATTATCACCCACGCGCAAATCCAACGAAACAGGCTGCCGTGCCAAAATCAAAAACTCACGAATTTGGCTGGGTTCTAGTTCCAATGCATCGGCAACTTCACCCGCAGTGGCTGCCCGCCCCAACTGCTGGGAAAGTTCTCGCTGAGTTTTCTTAATTTTATTCAGCTTCTCGGTGATGTGAATGGGTAACCGAATGGTACGCGCTTGCTGGGCGATCGCGCGAGTGATGGCTTGACGAATCCACCAGTAAGCATAGGTAGAGAACTTATAGCCACGCATGGGGTCAAACTTCTCCACGCCGCGCTCCAAGCCCATCGTGCCTTCCTGGATCAGATCCAAAAACTCCAGATTGCGCTTTTGATATTTTTTGGCGATCGACACCACCAAGCGTAGATTCGCCTCAATCATTTTTTGCTTAGCCCGACGACCCCGGTTCATCACCTCTTTCAGGTCGTCTTCATTCATGTGAGCATGACCTGCCAATTCTTCATCAGTTGGCTCACGATCGAGTGACTTAGCAAGCACTTCTTTCTTCTCTTGTAGCAGCATCATTTGCTGAACTTGCTTACCAAAAATAATTTCTTGCTCATGAGTCAGCATGGGTACACGACCAATCTCATGCAGGTAAGTACGAACCATATCTGCGGTAAACGTAGGCTTTGCGGTCTTAGACTTTGCAGTGGCAGTGGTCATTTGCGACAATCACTCCGTAAACAATAAACGGGAACAACAACTGAGAATTAAAGGTTTTTTGATCAGAGAAGTTCAATGAACAACAGGACCAATAAACGCTTTTTAAAAACCATTAAACTTCAAACTTTCAGGACAAATGTAATCAAGATCTAGAAATTAGATAACTAACAAAAATAGAACTAACCGATGAAGCGGTGAATAATTTGCAAAAATAGTAGAAACGATTAGTGCACTTAAAATCAATACTTCTGACCCGCTAAACCGAAATCATTATGAGTTTGTTGTAAAACTTACAAGAATTATAGACGCGATGAATGGCTTTTTGTTTCCTCCGGTAGGGTGATCTTTTGAAGTATTGAGGCAGAGACACCAGACGCAGAAACGCAGGGGTTTTCAAGCGCTTGTAGAATGCGATGAGACTATCAGCATTGACATAACCCGTTTTTTCCATATCTTTATATTGAATTGATTTGTTCAATCTGAACAGTCTCAAATGAGCAGGATATCCGAATCTAAAAGGACGGCTTTATGGACTAGGTAGAGGGAACCGAACCACCAGCAAGAACGAGTAATGGTAGTTCTAAAAATGCATCACAGCCATCAAGTTGAAGTAATTAAAACCAACTGAATAAACTTAAGTTCAATCCTAGTTATATTCAACTGATTTAACCGTGATGTGAAGGTTATACGACTGTAGTGTGTCAGTTGGATTTATCAAAATCCCAAATCGGCTCTCGCTGCTTCTGCTGCTTTGAATACCATAGAATCAGGAATTTCATCCCAAGCCGTATTGCCTACTTCCGCATAGAAAGTGTCATCATAAGCGCGCGTGCGAACAACGACCGGCATGGGAACGGCATGACCTAAAATTAGCGCCTGCTGCTTAGAGTCAAGCTTTGCTAAGACCGATCGCAGCCCCTGTGCGCCAGAAACACCTGTGAAAATGGCATCAATGTCTTTTTCATCATTCAGCAAGGCAGTAATGCGAGTGCCAATTTGGGACATGACTTCGTTATCTATTCCCGAAGGGCGCTGATCGACTACTAGCAAAGTGACAAAATACTTCCGCATTTCGCGGGCGATCGTGCCAAAAATAGTTTGCCCCACGGTTGACGGGTCGAGAAATCGGTGGGCTTCCTCAATGGTGATGACTAGCTGTTGGGGGCGATCGCTAACATTTTTAGTCTGCAAAAATCGTTCTGCCTTTTGCACATAGGCATGATGAATCCGTCGAGCGATTACATTCGTTGCCAACATATAGGACAGTAGATTTGACTGCGAACCAAACTCAACCACTACGTGCTTTCCGGCTTCCAAAGAATCCAAAATTTGCCCGACGTAGTTATGCGGGCAAGTGTTGCGAATATATTTCAATCCATCCAAGCGTTGCAGTTTGCGTTGCAGCGCCATGATTGAAGACTTGCTGCCCATTTTCGTCTCACAAAACTCTTGAATTTCTGGGTTATTCATCGTCAATAAACGCGAGATCCAGGCTTTGCCAAATTCATTTCGGAGAATGATGGCATTTTCTAAACTAGCTTCCGACAAGTTCAACTCGCCCCGCACCAACATCAAATCTTCCACATCAATTTGGTCGTAGCTGATGTAAAGCTCTTGGGCATCGCGCACCCCGCGTCTTTTGGTAGATTCTGGATCAAGGGTATAAATTTGCACCAGCCCAGGAAACAACTGCCGCAAGCCCTTCACCGTGCTAAACTGCTTGCCTTCGCGGGTTGCCTCCCAGCCATATTCTGAGTGCATATCAAAGATTAAATTTACTGCTGCTTGCTTACGAATAATGCCCGACAGCAACAGCCGCGCCAGAAAGGATTTGCCTGTCCCCGATTTGCCAAATATGCCATTGCTGCGTTCGACGAAGCGATCGAGATCTATACAAATTGGCACTTCCATATCAATGGGCTGACCGATCGCAAAATTTCGCCGATGTGGGTCATCTTCCCAGCCAAACACCGCTCGAAAATCCCATTCGCTCGCGTCAAACACTTGGCTAAAGTGGCTAGGAATGGTTTTGACAGGCAGCAACTCAATCGGGGCACTGGATTGAGCCTGGTAGGAAGCGGGTTTTAAGTTTTGGGCTTTGAGTTTTGAATTAATTTTGCTTTTTTGCTCCTCGGCTGCCTGTTGCCTATTCCCTGCCCCCTGCACATCACTAATCATCAGCATTGGCGTGAGATTCACCGTGCCGTAGGTGCCTGTACCCGCGAGGACTTCTTGCAAAAAGGTGTTCTCAGGCTCTGGAGGATTTGCCAAAATGCGCGGACTGCTGGTGCCTAATGCCACATCAGTCAACATACAGAAGAAGCGCGATCGCCGTCCTTGCACTACCAAAAACTTACCCACCCGCATATCTTCCACCAGCACTTCTGCGTGGAGACGAACTTCTAGTCCTTGACTCAAAGATCCTTGAATCACAGACCCAAGGGGCGGTAGTTCTAGGTTCATGCTAGTGATTCCTAAAAACGATTTAATCGATGCCTGGTAATGTTCTTAGCTAAAACAATACAACAGATCTACTGAAAACGGTAGGTTTGTTCTATGTCGGTTGGAAAAAGCGGTCCACCAGAAAAACGAAGTTGAGATTTACTTTCATTAAGGCTTCCTTTAGACTGAAAAATAAGTTTTTCTGAGATTCAAGATAGAATGGTAATCATTATCATTTCGAGTATGAGCTTTAGAACTTCCACTTCGAGGAAAGTTTTCTTTTGAAGAGGGGAAAACTGATAGTTTGAACTGACCATGTACTGAGTGTGAGGTAAGTCGATGTTGAAGTTAGTTAGAAATTCTCTCCTGCTAAGTCCAGTTTTGTTGACCGCGATCGCGGCTTCGTCGGTGTCGGCTCAAGAAAAAACAGGTTCATCGATCGAAAGCCTCTCTGAAATGTCCCAGCTTGAAGCTGAAACAGTCTCCGTGCGTGGAATGGATCAAGTCACCTCCGTTTCTCAGCTAACGGATGTCAGACCAACAGATTGGGCATTTCAAGCCTTGCAGTCTCTTGTCGAGCGCTATGGCTGCATTGTGGGCTATCCCGACAAAACATTTCGCGGCAACCGTGCTTTAAGTCGGTTTGAATTTGCGGCGGGCTTAAATGCTTGCTTAGACAAAATTCAGGAGTTGATTGCGGCTGCTACAGCAGATTTTGTCAAGAAAGAAGACTTAGAAATTGTTAAAAGGCTTCAGGAAGAATTTGCGGCTGAGTTGTCGGCGTTGCGGGGTCGCGTGGATGGGTTAGAAGTTCGCACTGCAACTTTAGAGAAACAGCAGTTTTCTACCACGACCAAGCTAAATGGTGAAGTCGTTCTGGGTGTGGTTAGTGCCTTTACAGGGCAAGATGCGATTGGGCGAGATATTCCAAGAACTACGATTGTGGGCGATCGCGTTCGGCTCAACTTCGACACCACCTTCACGGGCGAAGATTTGCTGCGAACCCGCTTACAAGCCACGAACCTGAATGCTTTTTCCGGCACCTCCACGTTTACGCCTGAGGGAGATCTGCGGTTTGCCGGAGGAGCATTTGCGAATGACAATAATAATTCGGTTGGCATTGATGCCTTGCTCTATCAATTTCCTGTGGGTGAAAAGCTAACGGTTGTACTGGAAGCAAATGCAGGCGCGATCGACGACTTTACGGACACTGTTAACCCCTTCTTAGACGGAGATGGCGGCAGCGGAGCATTGACTCACTTTGGAACTCGCAATGCGATTTACTACTTAGTCAACGGCACTGGAATTGGTTTGCGGTATCAATTGAATGATTTCATTGAGATCAGCGCAGGCTATCTAGCCAATGATGCAAGTTCTCCATCACGGAGCGCAGGGTTATTCGACGGACCTTATGGCGCGATCGCCCAACTGACCCTCAGACCCTCAGAGAAATTTACCGTTGGATTAACCTACATTCATGCCTACAACACTGATTTCACCGCCAACGGCTCCACGGGCAGCAACCGCGCCAACTTGCGATCGGCTCTAGCCAGTAATCCGCTGTTATTAGGGGGTGCTTTTGAAGGACTGGATATTCCCACTTCTAGTAACGCCTATGGAGCAACGGCATCTTTCCAAATCAGTCCTAAGTTTGTGATTAATGGCTCATTCGGTTACACCACTACGCGCACGCTTGCCACACGCGGGGTATTACCGCGTGGCGACCTCAACATTTTTAACTGGGCAGTGGGCTTGGCGTTCCCTGACTTACTAAAAGATGGCAGCTTGGGCGGCATCATTGTGGGTGTAGAACCGCGAGTGGATTCGGTTTCTAGTGGACTAAGATCGTTTATTGGTAGAGACCCCAGCACCTCTATCCATGTGGAAGCATTCTATCAGTACCGCGTTACCGATAATATTGCGATTACTCCAGGAGTGATATGGTTAACGGCTCCTGACCATAATTCAAATAACCAAGATGTAGTAATCGGCACCGTTAGAACGACCTTCACGTTCTAGGTCTGCTTGCGGGTAAGGCATTGGGGCAAATGGCGTAACAATTCTCAAAATGATTGCCCCCATGCTGTACCCAGCTAACACGATCGTATGGATTCCTGACTTATGGATTCCTGAGGGCTGTCGCGTAAGCTTTTACTTGAAGGTCAATGCCCGTGATGGCAGTGCCCACTACCACCGCATAGGCTCCCATATCTAAAGCCTGTTTTGCCATTTGGGGAGAGGCAATACCGCCTTCACAAATAATCGGTACTTGCAGGTTTTTGACCAGTTCAGCCAGCAAGTTAAATCCTGGAGGTTTAAGATGTTGGGTATCGGCGGTATAGCCGTATAAGGTTGTACCCACGAGATCGGCTCCCGCATCCACCGCCGCGATCGCTGCTGCTAAGGTATCCACATCTGCCATCACCTGTTTGCCCAACTCGGTGTGAATTCGGGCGATTAAGGTTGCAACTGTTTCTTGATTCGGGCGCGATCGCACAGTGGCATCAATCGCGATGATATCCGCTCCAGCTTGAGCGATCGCGGCTGCATGGTCAAACAGAGGCGTAATGTAAACCTCAAAGCCTGGAATTTGCTGTTTCCACAAGCCAATAATCGGGAGAGAAATTTTTTGCCGGACTGCATTCACATGAGTCGGTGTATCTAATCGAATTGCAACTGCGCCTTGATTGATCGCGGCTTCTGCCATTGCTGTAATCACTTGAGGCTGGTGCATAGGAGACTCAGCCGGAGCCTGACAAGAGACAATCAAGCCACTTTGAAGCGTTTGAATAATGAAATTGCCTTTCATCGTCCTTCGTATCTCGTCTTTCGCACCTTGTACTTCGTATCTCGTAGTTCCTAATCAGCCTACCAACTTGCCATCTTCCAAATATGCCACTCGATCCGCCACATCAATCAGGCGAGAGTCGTGAGTGACAATCAGGACGGTGCGTCCATTGTCTTTTGCCAGCTTACGCAGCAGTTCAATCACCGCGTGCCCACTGTGAGAATCAAGCGAAGCCGTCGGCTCATCTGCCATGATCAGTTTAGGGTTGTCTGCCAAAGCACGGGCGATCGCCACTCGTTGTTTTTGCCCACCCGACAAATCGCGCGGCAGATGGTTGATGCGTTGCTCTAAACCGACCTCCGCCAGCAAATCTTTTGCTTGCTTGCGCGCTTCATTTTTGTGAATGCCCTTCATCCTTAGCGCCACCTCCACATTTTCAGCCGCAGTTAATGCTGGAAACAGGTTGAACCCCTGAAAGATAAAGCCAATATTTTTCAACCGGAAGCGAGATAGCTCTTCCTTCGACATCCGCGTAATTTCTTGCCCTAGCAAGCACACTGTGCCCTCAGTTGGGGTCAGGATGCCTGCCAGAATGGAAAGGAGAGTCGTTTTGCCAGAGCCGGAAGGTCCCATTAGCAGTTGGATTTCACCCCGGGGAATTTCTAAATCAATACCCTGAAGGATCGGGGTGGAATCCGCTCCAGAGCGAAACGCCATTTTGATACCCTTAGCAACCACCGCTCGCTTGTCTGACCTTTCCCATGTGCCTGGGGCACAAGCAGGACGCTCTTGCACTGTAGATACAGAATACTCTGGATGCTGAACTAGTTTGTTAATGTGGATTTGCGAAGCAGTCATTGATTAAATCTCTGGGTGCGTGTAGGTAGATACAGGCGTAGACAAAAGCAATCTGGAGTTGAGGTTTAGCTGCGGAGGAAAGCAAACTGAGACTTTAGCTTCAATCGAGAATACGCATAATCCGTATAGTTTGGATTGATTTCTATCAATCAAATGAAACGAAGTCTCTCATATATAGTGTAACGAGGATACCAGATGACTCACTCATCTGTGTGGAGGAGCTACAGCGCGATCGCGGGTTAAGCGGTCAAGCTTTAAAGACAATGGCTGGATCAACATGAGTGACCTTTTGAATGGCAATTAGGGCAGAGCCAACACACATAAACACGGTGAGTCCAAAAACTGCGATCGCGGTCGTCGGGGTAATCAAAATTACAATGCCCTTCGCGGCAACCGTCCAGGCACCCAACCCCCAACACAGCGCCATACTGGGAATATATCCTAGGATTGCCATCCACAGCGCTTGCTCGGTAATTACGCCATAGATTACCCAATCAGACGCGCCCATTGCCTTTAGAGTTCCAAACTCTTTCAGGTGATCTGAAACCGACGAATACAAAATCTGGCTAACCACCACAATTCCCACAATCACTCCTACGGCTGCGCCTAATCCTAAGATAAACCCAATTCCAGTCCGTTCCCGCCAGTAGGATCGGGTAATCGATGCCATTTCCTCCTTCGTATAAGCACGAATGTTAGGCAGTTGTGCCTCCAAGCGCTGCTGTAAGACTTGCAGATTTTGCCCTGGTTTTGCTTGAACGAGGACATAAGTAATTGAGTCTGTTAAGTTTAGACGGCGCGGCTGGGGTTGAGGTTCACCTAAACGAATATCAGTCGTTGCAAGCGGATCTTTGCAGTTCACGTCACCCGAATTGATAGTGCAATTTAAGGAAGAGCCTAATCCGGAGGTAAAAGCATTTGCCGATTCCAGGGAAGCATAGAGAGACGTGCTAGATGCCATGGATTGGGTGTACTCACTTAGCCCAACCAGTTTGGCTTTTAGGGGCACAATTTTGCCCGTCTCGCCCACTTGCTTAAGATTTAGCGTGTTGAGATTACTTTTGTCTGTAATAACGGTGTACGGCTCTTTTAGGGCGCTGGGCGATCCCTTAACCATTGACCAATTACCAAACAATCGCCCCGTTGGATTAAAACCCCACATTCTAATTGGGACGATTTTTCCATTTGCATCCAGCCAGAGGGAATTACGAGAAATAACGGCTTCCGCATGGTTGACTCCTTCTACTGCTCGCGCTTGAATTAATCGCTCTAGCGGCATCGGCAAGGTAATCTCTAGCTGAAGCATTTCTTTAGAGGTGATCCACAAGTCGGCATCGGACTGTTCAATCAATCGAGTTGTGGATCGAGTAAACCCATCTAAGATACCTACTTGAATTGTGACCAAGCTGACAGCAAACATGATGCCTGCTTGAGCGACCAGAAAACGAGGAATATCTTCAAATAAGTTTTTGCGAGCAATGGAAGCCATAGCCTAGTAGATGTTGTGGGATTTTCAACCTGAGTGAATTTCACTAGAGTCAGAAAACCATTCTCTTGAATAACAGAAGGTTTTCCAATCACTAGCTAGAACTAGAATTCTCTCCTGGTCTTATCGAATCCGTATGATTTCTTGGAAAAGATGGGTTCATGCTACAAATTTTTGGCTGACTGAACGATACATTGGGGTGGTGGATGCGATCGCGGAGCGTTTTGTACTCTGAAGGGATGGTTTTATTATTCTTAAGGTGCCCAAAGCGATCGCGTTAACTTAACTATCTGTTCACAATTGTTTTTCTAGAATTATGAGATTTTCTGGGTTGCGCTGGCGCTGAATTGCGGTGCCAATCCTAAATTCATTAGGAATTGTTACATTACCTGCCCTAACTTGCCAACCCTCTAGTGGGTCATAGGTGAAATAACGGTACTGTGATTGGATCAACGCAAATTCTTAAGGGTTTTGGTATTGTGGATATCGTCAGTGGGATATTCAGCTAGCAAAGTCACTGAACCTTCAATAGTTAACCCTTTTACTAGAAATTTGTGGCTAAGCGCCTTCCCCAAACGATCGCATATGTTCGGATTACTCGCCACTCTTGGCAACAAGGCAAGCTAGAAGGCGAAGTTCGAGCCAATCAATTTGAATGGCAATTTGAATGGTGTTTTCGGATCGGTGAGCTTTCTGTGCAGCCATCCTTGGGCAGAGCTTTGATCAAAGAGCCATTAGGACGATTTTTGGAGCAAAAAGATTATCAGTTAGAACCCGGCGGCGATTATTCGTTTACGATTCGGGGTGAAGTTTAATTGTTTGAGCAGTGAATACGGGCTGATTTTGATTGCTAGTTAATTAGTCAACCTGATTAACTGAGGAACCTGATCCTTCCATTGCAGTTGAAAGTTTCTTGAGAGTTCTAAAGTATGCAAGCGGTGATACCAACCGTAGGCAACATATTCGTCTGAATCTGCCGAAGTTTGCAGCAAATTAGTGCCATACAAACCTGTTTTTTCGCTACCCGACACCACAAAATTTTGCGAATCAATGGGTTGATAATCGCCCATAAGCTGGTCAGAAACATACCAATACAGCGATGAATTATTGATCTGCTTTTGCTTCGTTGCTTTTAACCAATCGGGATTGAAAAATTGTTTAAAGCAGGAAAAGAACAGGTGATATTTTCCATTGCGATGGATAATTTGTGGGCGCTCCATATGATAATACGCCCAAGGTTCAGACTGATCGGAAATTGCGATCGCGGGGGGCAAAATTTTATAAGGTCCAGTTAGGGTATCTGCGACAGCTAGCCCAACACAGCCTTGAAAGTTGCCTGGAGCCTTGGCTGAAGCGCAGATAAACAGGTAATATTTTCCACTTAGAACATCTTTGTAGAGATAGGGATCGCGCCAGTGAAAGTGACCTGTCCAATTGCTGCGTTCATACCAAAGATCATCCGCTTCTGGCATAATCAGCGGTTGATTAGAATGACGTGAAAAATGGATACCGTCGGTTGATGTAGCCAAGCCAATCCCTTCATTGTGCAAATGAGGAATCTCCTGACCACCCGCTGAGTAAAACAGATAGTAAACGCCATTTTCTTGATAGGTACAGCCTGCACAAACTCGACCCGATTCCCAGTCATTTGTTGGCTCTGGTTCTAATAGCGTTCCGAGTGGTTCCCAGTGTGCCAAATCGGTAGAAATTGCGCCACAAATTCGGCTGTAGCTCCACCAGGGATTTACCCCTTCAAGTCCTTCTAAATAATAGACTCGATAGACATCGCCATCTTTGAGTATCCACGGGTCCCAAATTGGATTGCCTGGGCGAGATCGCCGCAATAGCCCCGTGACCAACTTACTCAAACCAACCTGGCTACGTTCACTCCAGGCGATCGCGTCTGGATTCATATACTCGGTGGGCAGTGGCTCCAGTAAGCTAAGAATTTGACGTTGGAATCGGGACAGTTTCATGGGCGAATTCCAAACTCCATTGCCGAAAGATTCGTCGCGCTATCCACGGTTTTTTCTAACCCAAAGCCACATTCTTCAAATAAGGCTTGAAAGTGCTTGCGAGTGCGCCATTCGCCGCCCGGCACCGCCACGCTAATTTGCACGGCAAACACTCCCGGCATAATGCCATCAGGTGCAACTTTGGGTTCGTCTAAATCGGGAATAAACGCTTGCAGCAAAATGATTTTGCCGTGGGGTGGCAATGCTTTTTTGCAGTTATTGATAATCTTGAGCGCGTTCTCATCATCCCAAGCAGAGAGAAAATATTTCATGACGATCGCGTCTGCGCCCTCTGGCACCGATTCAAACACATCACCCGCAATAATTTTCACGGTATCTGGGGTAACACCTTGCTGCTGTAAGTAAGCCGGAGCCGTTTCTAGCACGTAGGGCACATCAAACAAAATGCCCTGACCGCCCGTTTTTTTCACGACCCGCGCAATCAATCCGCCCTGACCGCCACCCACATCCATCACGGTTTTGAACGGGCTGAAATCGTATACATCCAACACAGAATCAACCGTATGTTCGGTCAAAAAACTCATGGCGTTAATAAAAACATCGCCGCTCCAATCGTGGTTTTGGCAGTAGTCGTACACCGTTTCGCCATTGGCTCGTTCAAACGGAACTTCGCCTGTGGTTAACGCCTCCTGCAACACATTCCAGGATGCCCATTGAGCGGGTTCTAGTAAATGCATGGCAAAATGCCCAATTGAGGCTCCCTGATGAGTGATCAGTAGATTCGACAGTTCTGTGGGGGCAAAAACTTGTCCGGGCTGCTCCTGCAATACATTGAGATGGGCAAGGGCGCGCAGAATCACATAGAGCCGCGCTGGTTTGGTGTTCGTTTTTTCGGCGATTTGCTCGACGCTGAGTGCGCCTTCATCATGCAGCAGGTTGGCAATGCCCAGGTGAATCACGGTGTAAAGGCACTGACTTTTGATAAAAGCAAAAATCAGGTCAAACAGTTGTCGCTTTGCGATCGCAGAATTTTCGGGGGTCAACGTTGCGGTCATGTTAGTCTCCTCCAAGTTCGATGAGTTTGCCAATGTTGAAATCGATGCGCGTCCAGCCACTACCGCGCCGCAGGTTGTCTAGCAGCAGCAGCGGAATTTGCCAGTGGTGAACCGTGAGAAAGGGCACGGGGTCGTTGACTTGAAAAATCGCGTCTTTGCCCTGCCGCAAAATGGCGAGACGGGTTTGCAGTTGGGTCAGCGATCGCGTGGTTAGCAAGCGCCAGAGTTCGTGATAAAGCCAGTAGGTTGGCTTGCCGGTCGGCAACGGCTGGATAGGCTGCGGAGATGGCGTTTGACCCAAGTAAGCCTCGGCAACATCGGGGTGATTGTAAAACAGGGTGATGGCGGAATGGGTGCGGGGATTACACTCGATCGCATAGACCGTGCCATCATCAGCCTCAATAAAATCGAAGGACACCTGCCCGGTTAGCTTCAACTCTTTGACAAAGTGTTGAACCCACGCCTGGATTTGGGGATGCTCGACGTTTTCGTAATTCACCTGAAATGCAGAAGATTTGCAGCAGCAGTGTAGCCGAATTTCGCCATCGCGCACGGTGCTGTGCGTGCAATATTCTTGCCCTGTGATGAACTCCTGCATGATCCAGGGTTTAGCGGCACCCATCGGCAGACTGTGGACGAATGTTTCCAGCCGGTTGCGATCGCAGGGCAGTTGGGTTAAATCTAGCCGCCGCACCGAATCGTAGGGAATGCTTTTGAGGATGTAAGGGCGCGAGGCGTGACTAAAATCGAAGTCGAGCACCTGCTGCGGATTCGTGATCTGAACAGACTTTGGCACCGACAAACCCAGCGATCGCGATTGTTCGGCAAAGGCAAACTTATCATCTAACAGTTGCGTCATCGCAGCATCCAAATGCAAGACTTCACAGCAACCCGACAAGGCAGGTTTGGCTAAGGAATCGTAGTAGCTGGAAACTGGGCTGCATACGGGAACGTAAATATCGACGTGTTCTTGTTTTGCAATTTGCAGGAGTGAATCGATATACTTTTGTGAGTCTTTGTCTGGTGCGGGGACGGTGTAAAACCGATTGACGGCATTAGAAAACCGATGTCCGGTCAACCAATATTTCTCAGTCTCAATCAAAACTATTCGATGTCCAGCCGCCGCAAACGATCGCGCCAATTGCAATGCTTTCGTCATTTTGCCACCCGTTAGCATCACTGTTTTGCGATCGCTAAGAGGCACGCTTATTTTTTGAAAGGGACGATGGATAGTCGCCCAAAACCACACGGCTAGCACCACCAGACCGTTGAATGGCAACAGAAACAGAAGCAGTGTCAGGGTAGCGATCGTTTTTAGGGGCGTAGATTGCGGTGGCAGTGAGTTCATAGTCACCTGAGCATTAGATCCTCAACGAATGCAGGCTGGGTTTTGTGCGGTTTCACCCAACCTGCAAAATGCCTCAACCAGTAGACCGTTAACAGCGACGAATGATGGTTAAGCCATCTCGAATTGGCAGCAAAACTTGTTCAACCCGATCATCTGCCGCAACAACTTGATTAAATTCAGCGATCGCCTGTCCATTGGCACTGCGTTCTTCTGGCGGCAAATAGGGTTGCCCTTGAAGTAGTGTGTTGTCTACACAAATAATGCCGTGCGGGGCTAATAGGTTAGTGTCTAACACCGTTTGAAAGTAGGCGACGTACTCTCGCTTATCGGCATCGATAAACACCAGATCAAACGGGTTGGAGGCGATCGCTAACTGGTTTAAGGTTTCCAGAGCGGCTCCCAGTTTCACATCAATCTTGGTGCCATGAGGCGATGCTCTAAATAGACTTTGAGCCAACTCAGCCACATAGCGATCAACTTCACACGCAACCAAGCTGCCGTCTTCTGGCAATGCCTCTGCCATTGCCAAAGCTGAGTAGCCCGTAAACATCCCAATGTCCAAAATTCGCCGCGATCGAGTCAGATACACCAGCAGCTTTAAGGTTTGCCCTTCCACATGACCCGACAGCATCTCTTGTTCCAGATGCCTAACCGTTTTGCCATCACTAAATTGTTGGCTCCACGATTCTTGCTGAGTGCGATCGCTGATTAACTTGAGCGCGGCTGATTCTGGGGTGGTGCAAGCTTCCACATAAGGATCAAGTCCTGCCGCCAGCTTCAGCGCGTGTTGCAGGTGTGTCTTTGCCGTGTCCGAAATGGATTCTTGCTCCAGCAAAGTCACCGCCTGTTGGAGATGTTCCGTCAAAATGCCGAGTGGCGTAACCGGACGGGCAGCAGTTGCCGAATTCAAGGTGTTAAGCATTCGCGCTGATTCCTACTAACTGCGGGTTGCTGCCCACATAGGCATCAATGCCTGTACTGTGTGGATAGGCAGCGCATAGCTGCTTATGTTCGATCAATACGGCGGTCAGTTCATCCTGGGTGAAATCGTTGATGAAGTAGCATTCACCGATTGGCTTGGGTGTGGCAACTCGCTGGAGTCCATCGCGTGTTTGAGTAATCGATTGCGTTGCCTTCCACAGCAGGTCGCTGTCTAATAAAGGATGATCTAACGCCAAGCCTAGGCGATTCATCAAGCTGAGGATGCGATCGCGATCATCAGCCGAAATATAGCCACGAGAGGCGGCAAGCGTTGCACCCAGCGCCATATCAATGTTTACCGCATGACCGTGAAGCAGGGGAACAGCCGGAGCAAGCTCCAACGTTGGACTCCAAGTGTGACCATAGGCAATCACCCGATCTAGATCGATTTCGTGCAGGTTGGGGGTTTCCAATTCCAGCATGGTTTTGATCGCTTCATAAGTAATGCGATGGGCGATCGCGGCTAATTCTGGGGTGCCATCCACATAGCCAAAATGAGTCTGCAATAACTGTTCACCGTGGGCTTCTAGCAAGTCAAATACTTCCCGATTCGACACCACGGCAATTTTGACCAACTCTGCCATGCCATTGCGAATTTGGTCGATCGGCAATGTTTGCAAAAACGAGAAATCTAGGATCACTTGCTTAGGCGCATGATAAGCACCGAGGCGATTTTTCAGCTTGCCATGATTGACTGCAACTTTGATCGCAATCCCAGCATCGATCAAGCCGATTAGGGTGGTGGGAATGCGAATGTAGTTTGTGCTGCGGCGGTAGGCAGAGCAGGCGAATCCGGCAACATCAGTCAACAGACCGCCGCCAATAATCAGCACAGGTTCTTTGCGGACTAAGCCAAAATCAGCAAAGGCATCCACAATCGTTTCAAAGGTGGCGATCGTTTTGGTTGGCTCACTAATAACGATGGGAAAAAGCGTTAAATCGATGTCGTAATGGCTGAAATATGCCTGAATCTGGTTGCCATAGAGTCGATGAATATTATGATCGATCACGGCAAGACATCGCCCCAAAGATTTATAGTTGGCAGCGAGTTCAGGGCGATCGCAATCAAACACACTGTCAACAAAAACCAAATTAAACTCGATCTTTTCGTACCCTTCGACCTGAAAGGATGTCTCGGTCGCAGAAAATTTTGCCTGAGCAATACCCATCATTGTTGTCCTTAGCGAGTGAGATTACACAAGTCCTAAAAACTACGCCTCAATATTTGAGGATTTTCCAATGCACTAACAATCCAAGTCATTTAGCAATAATGTGTGGAGGAACACAAGACTAATGCTAGAGTCGCGATCGCATTGCAATTTGAGCTTGCCAAATACAGAAATTGTACCGCTTGAAAAGCAAATATTCAAATAGTTTGCACTTAATTATCCGAACAGCCAAAACTAATTTGGCGCATCCCCTAGGATCGATAGCAGATAAATAATTCAGATCGCCTGGACTTTGCGATCAAGTGCAGAGAAATTCGATTAAAAGCTGACTGATTTGAGCCAACCAAAGCACAATCAACATCCTATTCGTAGATTAAAGACTCAATCAGGATAAAAGGTCTACCCTAAGAAGTATAAAAGAAAACTTTGAAGTGCGCACTATCAGATTCTTTAGCATCATCGGGTTGCAGTGCTTGTTGGGGTGAAAGAGTCGCGATCGCGTAAAGATGCAATCCTCGCTTATTAGGAGGTTGAGCGTCGCCAAAGCACTCTACTCACTGGATGTAAAGTGTCTTGATATAAAGTGTCTTGATATGAAATATGCAACTGTCAAGTGAATATACGGCTCGTCTAGGGCAAACGCATACGTTTCTTAACAATTGAGTGAACGGGGTTGGAACTATCGAGCAGAAACCGTAGAATTCAGAGCAGTCTTGACTGCGAGGAGCGTTCTGTGATGATTGATGCCGCGATTATTCCCCTCAAAGAACA